>JASLIG010000029.1 GCA_030152805.1 Solirubrobacterales bacterium | reverse complement strand
GGGGGGCCGCCCCGCGCCCCCCCTTGGCCCCCCCGGGCCGGGGGCCCGGGTGGGTGCGGGGCAACCCCCCCGCACCCAAACGCCGGCAGCATCCCGGCCCGCGATTGGGCGCGCAGAGCGGCGCCGTCGAAGCTCACCGGCGCGAGGACGCCGCCGATCGCGCTGGCGGCATCGAAGAGCTCGAGGCCGTACTCGACCGAGAAGGCGACGAAGCCGGAGCGTTCGAGGCGCGCCCGGTCGACCTCGCTGAGCATCTCGACCAGGTCGCTCTCCTGGGCCCAGCCCCCCCACGCCATCGAGACCGCCGGCAACCCTTCAGCGCGACGCCGCTCGGCCAGCGCGTCGAGGAAGACGTTGGCGGCGGCGTAGTTGCCCTGCGCGGCGCTGCCGACCATCCCGGCGAAGGAGGAGAAGAGGATGAACTGGTCGAGATCGCGCTCCGCGGTCAACTCATGCAGGTGCCAGGCGGCATCGATCTTGGGGCGCATCACGCGCGCCAGGCGCTCGGCATCGAGTGACTCGAGCACGCCGTTGTCGAGCACGGCAGCAGAGTGGATCACCGTGCCCAGCGGCCGCTCTGCCGGGATCGAGTCGAGCAGCTGCCGCAGCCGCTCGCGGTCGCTGACGTCGCAAGCGGCGATGCTGGCCTCGGTCCCAAGGGCCGCCAACTCCTCGACGAGCTCCGCGGCACCGGCGGTCTCGGCTCCCCGCCTGCTGACCAGTAACAGGCTGCGAACCCCGTGCTCCTCGCCAAGGTGGCGCGCAACCGCGGCGCCGACGCCGCTAAGCCCGGCGGTGATCAGCACCGTCTTGCCGGGGTCGAAGGACTCGACCCCGGCCTCGGGCGCCAGCGGCGCACGTGCCAGCCGGGGAAACAGCAGCTCGCCGGCACGAAGGGCGAGCTGGGGCTCGTCACGGCCGGCGGCCAGCGCCGTGGTCAAGGCACGCCGCGACTCCTCCTCGTCGTCGGTATCGAGAAGGGCGAAGCGACCGGCGTGCTCGGAGCGCGCCGAATGGACCAGGCCCCAGAGAGGGGCGGCGAGGAGCGCCGGGCGCTCGCCCTCGCGGACCGCCTGGGCGGACCCCGTCAGGAAGGTGAGGCGCGCTCCGCCCAGCGGCGCCGCGGTGAGCCACCCCTGAACCAGCTCCATCGCCAGCTCGGTCAGCTCGCGACTGCGCTCGGGGAGCGCCGCCCCGCTTTCCTCGCCGTGGCGGAAGTCGGCGACGACGTTGGCCGGGGGCGGCTGGCCGCCCTCGATCGCCGCGAGCAGGGCATCGAGGCTCTCGTGGTCGCGCGCCTCGATGCCGATGCCTTCCGCGCTGCCCAGCGTCGCGACGGCGGCGGCGGGCTGCTCTCCCGCCGGGCGCAGCGGTGACCACTCGCGCCGGTGGAGGGAGCGGCCGAGGCGCGCGGCGGCGATCTGGCTGCGCTCCGGAGACCGGGTGAGGATCGCCTCCACAGAGAGCACCAGCTCGCCGTCGGGATCCCGGCCCTCGAGCTCGATCCCGTCCGTTCCGAGATCGAGCCTCACCCGCAGGGTGCTCGCACCGAGGCCGTGGAGACGCACCCCCCTCCAGGCGACCGGCACCTGGCACTCTCCGGAGGGGTCGGCGGCGAGCCCCGCGGCGGCACAGGCCGCGGCCTCGAGCAGCGCCGGGTGGATGGCAAGGCCACCGGCGGACCCGTCCCTGTCCTCGCCGAGGGCGACCTCAGCCAGAATGCTGTCCCCCCAGCGCCAGGCGGCATGCAGGCAGCGCAACTCCGGCGCGTAGTCGAGTCCCGCTTCGGCGAGGCGGTCGTAGGCGACGTCGACGTCGAGCTGCTCGGCCTCCGGCGGCGGCCAGGCCGGCGGGGTCGTCTCTCCCCCCTCCTCGCGCGCCGGCACCGTCGCGCAGAGCGTGCCGGTGACATACCGCACCCACTCCCCAGCGGCGTCGTCGCTGTCCACCTCCCGAGCGTGGATCGCAAGCTGCCGTCCGTCGCCTCCGGCGCCATCCTCGATCACGACCCGCATCTGCATCCCGCCCGAGGGCGGCAGCGGCAGCGGCCGCTCGATCCTCAACTCCTCCAGCCCGCCGGCGCCGGCCACCCCGGCGGCGCTGAGCGCAAGCTCGACGAAGGCCGAGGGAGGCAGCAGGCGCTCGCCCAGCGCCCTGTGCGCCCCGAGCCATCGGTGAGCCGCCGGGTCAAGGCGGCCGCTCAGCTGGATGCCATCCCCTTCCGGGGAGTCGATCGCCGCCCCCAGCAACGGGTGGTCGAGCGTGTTCAGACCGGCCGCGCCGAGGTCCCCCGGGCCGTTCGCCGGTTCGATCCAGAACCGTTTGCGCTGGAACGGGTACGTCGGCAAGCCGACGCGGCGAGCGCTGCTGCCGGCGAAGAAGCGCTCCCAGTCGATCGCGACGCCGGCCCCGTGGAGCTCCGCCAGCGACTCGACGAAGCGCCGGCTGCCACCATCGTCGCGCTTCAGGGTGCCGAGAACGGCGGCATCGGCATTCGCCGCCTCGACCGCTGCCTCGAGGGGCACCCTCAACACCGGATGGGAACTGACCTCCAGCAGCGCCCCCTCCCCCCGCTCGAGCAGTTGCTCAACCACCGGTCCCAGCAGAATGGTTTGGCGCGCGTTGCGATACCAGTACTCACCGTCCAGCTCGGCCGTGTCGAGCACGCCGCCGGTCACGGTCGAGTGGAAGGGAACCTCGCCGGAGCGCGGCGAGATGGGAGCAAGTGCCTCAAGCATCTCCTCTCGCAGCGACTCGACCTGGGCGGAGTGCGAAGCGGCCACTGCGCCGGGGACCTTCTTTGCCACGATCCCCTCCTCCCTGCAGGCAGCGATCAGCGCGTCGATGGGCTCGACCTCACCCGATACCACTGTGGCGGACGGACCGTTGACGGCGGCGACCTCGAGTCCCCCACCAGCGCGTGCGATCCTCTCCTCCAGCTCCGGTGCGGAGAGCGCCAGCGAGGCCATCGCCCCCCCGCCGACCAGGCGCGTGAGGGCGCGGGTGCGAAGCGCCGAGACGCGGGCGGCGTCCTCGAGCGAGAGGCCACCGCAGACGTGCGCGGCCACCACCTCGCCCTGTGAGTGGCCCGCCACCGCAACCGGCTCCACTCCGCAGGCACGCCAGAGCCTGGCCAGGGATACGCCCATCGCAAACAGGGCTGAGGAGCAGATCCGTGGTTCTTCGACCGGCGGAGCGCCATCGACCCCGCGCAGCACGTCCTCCAACGAGCAACCGAGCAACGGGTCAAGCGCCTCGGCGCAGCGGCCGATCTGCTCGGCGAAGAAGGGCGAAGCGTCGAGCAAGGCACACGCCATCCGCGGCCACTGCGAGCCGTAACCCGGAAAGAGGAACACCGGCCCCCGCGCGTCGCGGGCGGGCGCACCCCGCGTCGCCACGGCAGCTGTGCCGTCGGCGAGCGAGGCGAGCTGGGTGAGCAACTGCTCACGGTCCGCCGCGACCGGCACGGCGCGGTGGCTCAGGCCAGGACGTGCGGTGGCACGGGAATAGCCGACGTCGAGCGGCCCCAACTCGGGGTTCGCTTCCAAGTGCGCGGCGAGGCGGGCGGCGGAACCACGCAGGGCTGCCCCCGATTTGGCCGAGAGCGGAACCGGTACGGCGCCCGGCAGAACGGGCGCGGTCACGTCGGCGAATCCCTCACCCTCACCCGCAGACTCGGCCACACCCTCCTCCAGGACCAGGTGCACGTTGGTGCCGCTGACGCCGAAGGAGGAAACCGCGGCCCGCCGCGGTCCGTCGTGCGCGGGCCAGGGCTCGCTCTCGCCCAGCAGCTCGATCGCGCCGCTGGACCAGTCGATCTGCGAGGAGGGTGTCTCGGCGTGCAGCGTCTTGGGCATCAGGCCGGCGCGCAGGGCCATCACGACCTTGATCGCCCCTGCCGCGCCCGCGCCGGCCGCCGTGTGGCCGATGTTCGACTTGATCGATCCCAGCCTCAGCGGTCGCTCGCGCTTGACCCCGTAGGTCGCGAAGAGCGCACCCGCCTCGATCGGGTCGCCGAGAGGCGTGCCGGTTCCGTGGCCCTCGACGAAATCGATCGTGTTCGGCGCCACGCCGGCATCGGCCAGGGCCTGGCGGATCACCCGCTCCTGCGAGGGGCCGTTGGGCGCGCTGAGCCCGTTCGAGGCGCCGTCTTGGTTCACCGCCGAGCCGCGGATCGTGGCCAGCACCGGGTGATCCTGGCGTTCGGCATCGGCGAGCCGCTCGAGCACGAGCACGCCACCGCCCTCGGAGAAGCCGGTGCCGTCGGCGCCCTCCGCGAACGCCTTGCAGCGCCCGTCGCGCGCGAAGCCGCGCGTATTGCTGAGGTCGATGAACCCGACCGGGGTCGATATCACCGCGACGCCCCCGGCGAGAGCGAGCGAACACTCGCCGCCACGCAGCGCCTGCGAGGCCAGGTGCATCGCAACCAGCGAGGAGGAGCAGGCGGTGTCGACGGTGATCGCCGGTCCCTCGAACCCGAAGACATACGAGACGCGGCCGGAGGCGACGCTGGAGGAGTTGCCGATGACGATCGCGCCATCGCCCAATCCCCGGCGCCCGACCAGCTGGCTGTAGTCGGAGGCGCCGGCGCCGAAGAAGACCCCGGTCTGGCTGCCGCGCAGCGCATCCGGATCGAGGTCGGCCCCTTCAAGCGCCTCCCAGGACATTTCCAGTAGCAGCCGCTGCTGGGGGTCCATCGTCAGTGCCTCCTTTGGGCTGATGCCGAAGAAGGCTGGGTCGAATTCCGCCGCGGTACCGACGAAGCCGGCTTCGCGGACGTAAGTCGTGCCGGGGTGATCCGGATCTGGGTGGAAGAGTCCCTCCAGGTCCCAGCCGCGATCGGTTGGGAAGGTCGAGATCGCATCGGTGCCGCTGGCGACGAGCTGCCAGAGCTTCTCCGCACTGTCAGCGCCACCTGGGTAGCGGCAGCCGATGCCGACGATCGCGATCGGTTCATGAGCCCCACGCTCCAGCTCGCGCACGCGGCGTCGTGCCTTGCGCAGGTCGATCGCTGCCTTCTCGAGGTACTCGCGTAGGCGCGCTTCCTCACTGGCCATCGTCCACCTCCTCGTCGATCAGGGCAAAGACCTCGTCGTGGGACATCGAGGAAAGGTCGGCCTCGTCTTCCTCCGCCGCGCCGGCAGCGCCGGCGAGGTCGGCGAGGGCGGCGCGCAGCCGCATGCTGACCCGTTCGCGCATTCCGCTGTCGCCGTCGACGGCGGCCAGCTTGGCTTCGAGGCCGGCCAGGGCCTCCTCTAGCTCGTCGGCGGCATTGCGCGAGCCACCCGGCAGCAGCTCGGCCGCGAGGTAATCGGCGAGGGCGGCCGGCGTCGGGTAGTCGAAGGCGAGCGTCGGCGGCAGGGTCAGACCTGCAACCGCATTGAGGCGGTTGCGCAAAGCCACGGCACTGACCGAGTCGAAGCCGAGGTCGAGGAAAGGCAGTTCGGGATCGACGTCGCGCGGGGAGTCGTGCCCGAGGACGGCGGCGACCTGTTCGCAAACGACCTCGCGGGCAATCGCCGGCCGCTCCCGCTCCGCAGCCGCAAGCAGGCGCGCCGCGAGGCCGTCTCGACGCCGCCTCGGCGCCTGCGCCGGAACGAGGTCGCGCATGATCGCCGGCAGGACGCCGTCGCGGGCCTGACCGCGCAGGGCGGCGAAGTCAAGTGGGCCCCAGACGAGTGAGGCAGCCGCCAGGCCGGCGTCGCGGCGCGTCGCGGCGAGAGCGTCGAAAAAGGAGCCGACCGTGGCCTGGGCCGCACCGCCGACGTCCGTCGCGTAGCCGCCGACCGGCGAGCAAAGGACGAATTGGGCGAGCGGCAGCCCGGAGGTCAGCTCGTGCAGGTTCCAGGCGGCGTCGAGCTCGGGCCGCACCGCCCCCTCCAGCTGCTGCCGATCAAGCGAGCCGACGACACCCTCGTCGAGCTCTCCGCTCGCGTGCAGCACGGCCGCGAGCGGGCGACCGGGCGGGATCTCGTCCAGCAGCGCCCGCAGCCGCCCGCGGTCGGCTGCCTCACCGGTCTCGACCGTCAACAGGTGGCGGGCACCGCCCTCGTCGAGGAGGCGCCTGGCGAGAGGGGCGGCGAGCCCATCGGCATCGCCGCAGAACAGCACGGTGGACTCGGGGTCGAGCTGCCCGGACTTGGCCGGCGGGAAGCCGGCGCGGCGCGTCAGGCGGGGCACGAGCGGACGGCCGCCCCGGTAGGCGAGCTGCGGCTCGGTGACGCCGGCGGCGAGCAGCGTCGCCCGCTCGGCCGCCGGGTCGGCCGCGTCGTCGAGGTCGGCGACGACGAGGCGACCGGGGTTCTCGGCCTGCGCCACCCGCAGCAGGCCCCAGAGCGGCGCCATGCGCAGGTCGGGGGACTCCCCCGGCCCGACCGCGACCGCGTTGCGGGTGAGGACGAGCAGGCGCTCCCCCTCGCCCGGCCCGGCCTCGATCCACTCCCGCAGGCGCCGCAGCACCTGCACGGCCAGGTCGAGGGCGACGCCGGGCAGCTCCCCTTTCAGATCTAGCTCGGAGCAGTCGAGGACGGGCGGCTCCGGCTCCGGCTCCACGGCGGTTGCCGGCGGCGCCAGCTCCCGCCACTCGATCGCCAGCGGCTGTTCGGAGCGGGGCCCGAGCCGCTCGAGCGAGACGCTGCTCGTGCGGACGCCGTCGATGCGCCCGACGGTCGCGCCATCGCCATCGCGGAGCGAGATCGCGGCGCCATCGGGCCCAGGCACGACGCTGACCCGCAGCGCCGCAGCGCCTCCCTCCTGCAGCGAGGCGGTCCCGGCGGCGGCAACGAGCTCGGGCTCTGCGCCGTCCGCACCGCCGCTCGCCGCCGCGAGTTGCAGCCCGGCCTGCAGCAGCGCCGGGTGCAGGCAGAAGCGTCCGGCTTCCTCCTCGCGCGCGGGCGGCAGGTCGACCTCGGCGTGGACCGCCTCGCCCTCGCGCCAGAGCGCGACAAGTCCCTGAAAGGAGGCGCCAAGGTCGACGCCGCGATCGGCGAAGCCCTCGTAGATCGTGGCGACGTCGAGTGCCTCGGCGCCAGGCGGTGGCCAGGCAATGGCACCGGGGAGGGACTCGGGCGGTCCCGGGCGCAGCAGTCCGCGGGCGTTCGGCGTCCACTCGCCTTCGCCCTCACCGGCCCCGGGCTCGCGACGCGAGTGGACCGCCACCGCGCGGGCACCGGCGGCATCGGGCTCACCGACGACCACCTGCAGCTGAACGGAGCCCTCCTCGGGCAGGACCAACGGCTGATCGAGCTCGAGACCGTCGACCGCCTCGCAACCGACCTCTTCGCCAGCCCGCCAAGCGAGCTCGAGGAAAAGCGAAGCGGGAGCGAGCGCGCTGCCGTGCACCCGGTGATCCGCCAGCCAGGGATGCGAGGCCAGCGAGACGCGGCCGGTAAGCAGTCGCTTGCCGCCGGCGAGCGCGATCGCCGCGCCCAGCAACGGATGGCCCGCTGGGGCCTGCCCGAGCGCGCGCGGGTCGGCCCCGTCGAGCTCGGCGTCGTGCCAGTAGCGCTCTCGCTGGAAGGGATAGGTCGGCAGGTCGACGACCTCGGCCCCCGAGCCGGCGAAGATCGCCTCCCAATCGATATCGATCCCGTGAGCGTGGGCTTCGGCGAGCGAGAGCGCGAAGCGCCGCGGACCGCCCTCGTCACGGCGCAGCGTGCCGAGCACGGCGGTGGCGGCGCCGGGCGCGGCGGCATCGATCGTTTCGTTGACGCCGAAGGCGAGGACCGGGTGCGGCGCGATCTCGACAAAAGCGCGATGGCCGCTGCCCAGCAACGCCCGCAGGGCCGGCTCGAAGAGGACCGTGTCGCGCAGGTTGCGACGCCAGTACTCGGGCCCGAGTTGGGCGGTGTCGAGCTCGCCACCGGTGACCGTCGAGAAGAACGGGATCGTCCCCGCACGCGGGGAGATCGGCGCGAAGGACTCGGCCAGCTCGTCGGCGAGCTCGTCGATTTGCGGCGAGTGGGCCGCGTAGTCGACGGCGACCCGGCGGCTTCGCACTCCGTCCGCCTCGCAGGCGGCGGCCAGCTCGTCGAGCGCGGCGGGCTCCCCGGAGACGATCTGCGAGGCGGGACCGTTGATCGCGGCGAGCGCGAGGCGCTCACCGAAGGGTCGCAGCCGCTCGGCGAGCGCCTCGACCCCCAGCCCGACCGCCAGCATGCCCCCCCTGCCGGCGATCTGCGTCATCGCTCGCGCGCGCAGAGCGACGACCCGCGCCGCGTCCTCGAGCGAGAGGCCGCCGGCGACGTGGGCGGCGGCGATCTCACCCTGCGAGTGACCCGCCACCGCGGCCGGCTCCACCCCGTGCGCGCGCCAGAGCTCCGCCAGCGAGACCATCACCGCGAAGAGCGCTGGCTGCACGACGTCGAGGCGGTCGAGCCAAATCTCGCCGGGACCGCGAAGCGTCTCCAGCAGCGACCAATCGGTAAAGGGGGCAAGCGCCGCTTCGCACTCCCTCATCCGGGCGGCGAAAGCGGGGGAGCCGTCGAGCAGCTCCACAGCCATCCCGGGCCATTGCGAGCCCTGCCCACCGAAGAGGAAGACCGGGTCTCGGTCAGAGCCCGCGGCGGCAACGACGAGAGAGGGGTGCTCGGCGCCGCGCGTGAGGGCGTCGAGCGCCTCGAGCGCCGCCTCGCGGTCCGGCTCGACGACGACGGCGCGGCGCTCGAAGCTCGTGCGCGTGCTGGCCCGCGACCAGGCGATGTCCACCAGCCTTAGCTCGGGGTCGCCCTTGGCGCGGGCTGCGAGATCGCGGGCCTGCGCGGCCAGCGCTACCTCGTTCCTCGCCGCCAGCGGCAGCAGCAGCTCGCCGGGCAGAGCCGGGTCGCCGTTCGGCGCCGCGACTGGCGAAGGCGGCACCGGTGGCGGCCCCTCGACGATCACGTGGGCGTTGGTGCCGCTGATGCCGAAGGAGGAGATCGCGGCGCGGCGCGGGCGCTCGGTTTGCGGCCAAGCCCTGGCCTCGCGCAGCAACTCGACCTCGCCCGACTCCCACTTGATCTGGCTCGAGGGGATCTCGGCATGAAGCGTCCTCGGCAGGACGCCCTCGCGCATGGCCATCACCATCTTGATCACGCCGGCAACCCCGGCGGCCGCCTGCGTGTGGCCGATGTTGGACTTGACCGAGCCGAGCAGGAGCGGGCGCTCGCGTTCCCGGCCGTAGGTGGCGAGCAAGGCGCCCGCCTCGATCGGGTCGCCGAGCATGGTGCCGGTGCCGTGCGCCTCGACCGCGTCGACGTCGCCGGGCGCGAGGCCGGACGCGGCCAGCGCGGTGCGGATCAGGCGTTCCTGCGCGGGCCCGTTGGGCGCGGTGAGGCCGTTGGAGGCGCCGTCCTGGTTGATCGCCGAGGCCCGGATCGTCGCCAGCACCGGGTGGCCGTGGCGCTCGGCGTCGGTGAGGCGCTCGAGCACGAGCACGCCTGCGCCCTCCGCCCAGCCGACACCGTCGGCGCCCTCGGCGAAGGCCTTGCAGCGGCCGTCGGGGGCGAGGCCTCCCTGCATCGCGAAAAAGACCAGCGGCTTCGGCGTCGACAGCACGGTCGCCCCCCCGGCCAGCGCCAGCGAGCACTCCCCCCGGCGCAGCGACTGGACCGCCAGGTGCATCGCCACCAGCGATGACGAGCAGGCGGTATCGAGCGAGATCGCCGGCCCCTCGAAACCGAGCGAGTAGGCGAGCCGCCCGGAGACGACGCTGCTGGTCATACCGGCGACGATCCCCGCCTCGGCAGCCGCGTATTCCTGCGACATCACGCCGGCGAAGACGCCAACCGGCGCCTTGCGCAGCGAGCGCGGCTCGATCCGGGACCTCTCGAGCGCCTCCCAGGCGACTTCCAGGAGCAGCCGCTGCTGCGGATCCAGCGCGGCCGCCTCGCGCGGGCCGATGCCGAAGAACCCGGGGTCGAACCCGGCGACGTCCTCGAGGAACCCGCCCTCCCGCACCCCGCCGGTGCCGGGCTGGCCCGGCTCGGCGGATGCGAGGCCCTCCAGGTCCCAGCCGCGGTCCTCGGGGAAGGGTGAGATCGCGTCGCGACCGGCGGCGATCAGCTCCCACAGCCGCTCGGGGGAATCGGCGCCGCCGGGATAACGGCAACCGATGCCGACGATCGCGATCGGCTCCTCATCCCTTCCCTCGAGCTCCGACACCCGCCTGCGGGCCCTGCGCAGGTCGATGGTCAGTCGCTCCAGGTACTGCCGCAGTCGCGCCTCCTCGCTCATACGGCTCCGAACTCCTCATCGATCAGCTCGAACATCTCCTCGTGCGACATCGAGGCGAGCTCCTCGCCCTCACTCTCCGCGCTCGCGGCGACGAGATCCGCGGGCTGCGGCGAACCCGCGTCGGCGGCCTCGCCGTCGAGCGACGGCGCCACCTCGGCAAGCAGGTACTCCGCGACCTCGCCGGGCGAGGGATAGTCGAAGGCGAGCGTGGGCTGGATCCGCAGGCCAGTCGCGGCGTCGAGCCGGTTGCGCAGTTCGACCGCCGCAAGCGAATCGAAGCCGAGGTCGACAAAGGCGGCGTCCGGCTCGATCTCGGCGCCCGAGGCGTGCCCCAGCACCGCGGCGACGTGTTCGCGGACCAGGTCGAGCGTGAAGCGGCGGCGCCCCGCCGCCGCCATCGGCGCGAGCTGCTCGGCGAGGGAGCGCCGGGAGGGCGCGCCGCTCGGCTTCCCGGCGAGGCGACTGAGGATGGGCGGCAGGGCACCGGCCGCCGCTTGCTCGCGCAGGCCCCGGCGGGCGAATGCGGCCGGCACCAGGACCGGCTCGGTCCGCCGCGATGCGGCGTCGAAGAGCCGCAGGCCCTGCTCCGGGGAGAGCGGCGCCAGGCCGATCCGGGCGAGGCGGCCGACGTCACCCTCGCCGAGGCCGCTGCTGATGCCCGTCTCGATCGCCCAGGCGCCCCAGGCCAGGGACGTCGCCGGCAGACCGCCCGCCCGGCGGTGCGCGGCCAGCGCGTCGAGGAAGGCGTTGGCGGCGGCGTAGTTCGCCTGGCCCGGCGTTCCGATCACGCCGGCGGCCGAGGAGAAGATGACGAAATGTGAGAGCGGCAGCTCGGCGGTCAGCTCGTGCAGGTGCCAGGCGGCGTCGAGCTTCGCCGGCAGCACCCTCTCCAAGTGCTCATGGTCGAGCGAGTCGAGGAGGCCGTCCTCGACGACGCCGGCGACGTGCACGACGGCGCCCAGGGGACGCTCGGCCGGCGCCAGCGCCAGCAACGCCTCGACCTGCGCTCGATCGGCGAGGTCGCAGGCGACGACTCTCACTTCGGCGCCGAGCTGCTCCAGCTCCTCCAGCAGCTCCGGGGCCCCCGCCGCGTCGGCGCCGCCACGACTGGCAAGCAGGAGGTGGCGGGCGCCGTTCTCGCGGACGAGGTGGCGGGCGAGCAGGCCACCGAGGCCGCCGGTGCCGCCGCCGATCAGGATCGTCTTCTCGGGATCGATCGGGGCCGTCGCCGAGGTGGGGGCGGCGCTGCGGAGGAGTCGTGGCGCCAGCGGGCTCCCCCCGCGCAGGGCCAGCTGGCCCTCCCCGCCGAGGGCGCCGAGTGCCACCGGCAGGGCCCGCGAGGACGCCGGATCGTCGTCGACGTCGAGCAGGCCGAAGCGACCGGGGTGCTCGGCCTGGGCCGAGCGCACCATGCCCCACACGGCGGCATGGCGAAGGTCGGGGGACTCCCCCTCGGTGACCGCGATCGCCCGTTCGGTGACGATGCAGAGCCTGGTCGCGGCGAGTCGCGGCTCGGCGAGAGTCGCCTGCAGCAGGTCGAGCGCCTCCCGCAAGACAGCCCGGGCGCCGCCGATCGTCCCCCCCAGCGCCGCACTGTCCGGCACCCTCGCGAGGACCAGCTCGGGCGCCGCGCCGCCCGCCCCGATCGAGTGCAGCAGGGAGGCGAAGTCAGGGTGCCGCTCGGCCTGCTCCAGCTCGAGCGTGGGCTCGCCGACGATGGCAATGCGCGACGGCGACGGCACCGCGGTGGAACCTGTGGCCTCGAGCCACTCGACGCGGTGCATCGGCAGGAGCGCCTCAGACGCATTCGCGAGCGCATCGGCCGCGAGCGGGCGCGTTGCCAGCGACTCGATCCTCACAATCGGAACGCCGGCGCCGTCGTAGGCGACCACCGCGCCCCGCTCGGCATCGCCCGAGAGCCGCACTCGCAGCTCGGCGGCGCCCGCCTCGACCACCTGGACGCCGCGCCAGGCAAAGGGAAGCGCCAATTCCTCCGGCTCCGGGGCTGATCCGAGTGCCAGGTCGACCCCAACGTGGCCCGCCGCGTCGAACAGGGCAGGATGCAGGACGAAGCGAGCGGCATCGTCGCGTCGCTCGTCATCGACGGCGAGCTCGACGCAAAGCTCCTCACCCACTCGCCAGGCGGCGCGCACGGCCTGAAAGGCCGGTCCGTACTCGATTCCGGTTTCGGCCAGGCGCTCGTAGAGCGAGTCCACCTCGAGCCGCTCCGCGTCGGCTGGCGGCCAGTCCTGCAGCACGCCGTCGATCGCGGGCGCCGCGGCGAGCAGCGTGCCGCGGGCGTTGCACGTCCAAGCGGCGCCCCCTTCACCCTCACGGGCCTCTGGCCGCGAGTGGATGGCGAGCTCGCGCCGGCCCTCGGCGTCCTCCTCGCCGACGAAGACCTGCAGCTGCACGGCGCCGTCCTCGGGTAGGACAAGCGGAGCCTGAAGGACCAGCTCCTCGATCGTCTCGGCGCCAACCTCGCGGCCAGCGTGCAGGCCCAGCTCGAGAAAGGCCGTGCCGGGTAGGAAGACGGCGCCGCCAAGAGCGTGGTCGGCGAGCCAACCGTGGCTGCGCCGCGAGACCCGGCCGGTCAGCAGCACTCCCTCGCCGGTGGCGAGGGAGACGGCGGCGGCGAGCAGCGGGTGATCGGTGCGCAGCTGGCCACTGGAGCTCGGGTCGGCGGCGCCCGCCGCGGCGGATTCCAGCCAGAAGCGCTGGCGCTGGAAGGGATAAGTCGGCAGGCTCGGGCGCCGCGGCGAGGCGGGCGCGAAGAACGCCTGCCAATCGACGCGATGACCCGTCGAGTAAGCCCGCGCCAGGGCAAGCGCGAGGCTCTCGGGCTCGGCCTGCTTGCCGCGCAGGCACGGGGCGAACACCGCGGGTCGCGGCGGCCCCTCCGCCCCCTCGGACGCCAGGCATTCCTGCGCCATTGCGCTGAGAACCGCCCCCGGCCCGAGCTCGACGAAGGTTCCGGCGCCCAGCTCACGCAAGCTCCCCACCGAGTCGGCGAAGCGGACCGGCTGGCGGGCGTGCGCCACCCAGTAGGCCGGATCGGTGGCCTGGGCAGGGCTGAGCGGGCTGCCGGTGAGATTGGAGACGATCTGGATCTGCGGCTCGCGGTATGCGACCTGGCGCGCCACCCGCTCGAACTCGTCGAGGATCGGCTCGATCAGAGGGGAGTGGAAAGCGTGGCTGACCGCCAGGCGCTTGGTCTTGCGCCCGGCCGCCCGCCAGCGCTCCTCCTGTTCGGCGACGGCCTCCGCCGCCCCCGAGAGGACCACCGCGCGCGGCCCGTTGATCGCCGCGAGCGACAGCCGACCCTCCTCGCCGGCGATCGCCTCGACGGCCTCCCGCTCCTCGGCCTCGACCGCGAGCATCGCGCCGATCTTGGGCAGCCCCCCCATCAGGCGGCCGCGCGCGGCGACGAGGCGAGCGGCGTCGTCGAGGTCGAAGACCCCGGCCAGGTGGGCGGCCGTCAACTCGCCGACCGAGTGCCCGGCAAGCAAGCTCGGGCGCAGGCCAAACTGCTCGAGCAGGCGGAAGAGCGCGACCTCCAGCGCGAACAGCGCCGGCTGGGCGTTGGCGGTGTCCTCGAGGCGCGCCGCCGCGCTCTCGTCGTCGGCGAAGACGAGCCCACGCAGCGAGCAGTCGAGGTGCTGGTCGAGCCGCTCGCAGGCGAAGTCGAACGCCTCGGCGAAGACCGGATACCCGTCATAGAGCTGGCGCCCCATGCCGATCCGCTGCGAGCCCTGGCCGCTGAGCAGGTAGGCGAGCTTGCCACCGCGCTTGGCCCGCCCCCGGGCGAGCGAGGGGTCCTCCTCGCCGCGCGCGAGCGCGGCGAGGCCGCGCAGCATCTCCTCACGGTCGCCGGCAATGAGCGTCGCCCGGTGCTCCAGCGCCGCCCGCGTCGTCGCCAGCGAGTAGCCGACGTCGGTGGGCTCGAGGTCCGCTTGCTCGCCGACCCGCGCGCACAGTCGCGCGGCAAGCGCGGACAGCGCCTCCTCGGAGGCGGCCGAGAGCGGCAGCAGGGCCGGCCCCGGCATCGACCCCGGCTCGGCCGCAGCGGGATCGGGCGCTCCCTCCTCCCCTGGCAGGCCCTCCTCCAGGATCAGGTGAGCGTTGGTGCCGCTGGCGCCAAAGGAGGAGATACCGGCGCGGCGCGGGTGCCCGTTCGCCTCCCACGGCACGGGCTCGCCCAGCAGCTCGACGCTCCCTGAGCGCCAGTCGACTTTGGTCGAGGGGGCGTCGACGTGGAGCGTCCGGGGCAGGGTCCGCTCGCGCATCGACATCACGGTCTTGATCACGCCGGCCACCCCCGCCGCCGCTTGGGCATGACCGATGTTCGACTTCACCGACCCCAGCCAGAGCGGGCGCTCGCGCTCCTGGCCGTAGGTGGCGAGCAGGGCGCCCGCCTCGATCGGGTCGCCGAGCGCGGTGCCGGTGCCGTGGGCCTCGACTGCGTCGACGTCGGCGGGCTCGAGGCCGGCGCTGGCCAGGGCCTGGCGGATCACCCGTTCCTGCGCC
>JASLIG010000007.1 GCA_030152805.1 Solirubrobacterales bacterium | reverse complement strand
AGGTCCTCAAGCTCGGAGGGGATGCGCCGGTTGATCACCTGCATCATCTCGTCGGGCGTGACGCCGTTGGCCAGCATGCCGGCGACGAAGGAGCCGGCGCTGGTGCCGACGTAGATGTCGAAGTTGTTGACGGTGCTGTTGACGGCGAGCAGGTCGAGTGCGCGCAGAGCACCGATCTCGTAGACGCCGCCGGTGAAGCCGCCACCGCCGAGCACGAGGGCGGTCTTCGACGGGCGTTTGCGGTTGCGGCGCCGCCGTGGTTGCGACTCTATGTCCACAACTTTGCCCATAAACATGCATTATCCCATTAAGTGAGGCGGTCCCCGGCACTCTTTGCCGCGATTTGCGCACTGCTTGCGGCTCTCTTGCTCGCAACCGCCGCCCAGGCCGCGGCGCGCGATGGCCTTTGCGCAACCCTGCGTTCCCGGCTGATCCACGGCGGCGGCGGCGCCAGCGGCCTCCTCGTCGTCGACGGCGAAACCGGTACGCCCGTCTGCGCGCGGGCCGCCGGCCAGCCTCGGCCCCTGGCCTCAAACATGAAGCTGTTCACCACCGCCACCGCGCTGGCGCGGCTCGGTCCGCAGGCACGGATCGCGACGAGCGTGCACACCGACGGCACGATCGACCGTAACGGCGTTCTGCACGGCAGCCTCTACCTGATCGGCGGTGGCGACCCCGCGCTCGGCACCCCGTCCTTCTACCGGCGCTTCCTCGGCGGCCTCGGCACCAACATCTTCGTGCTGAAGCGGGAGCTGCGCGAACTCGGGATCAGGTCAGTCACCGGGCGCCTGTACGCGGATGACAGTGTCTTCGATCGCCTGCGCGGCGTCGCCGACTCCGGCTACGCCACCAGTCCTGAAATCGGGCCGCTCTCGGGGCTTTCGTTCAATTCCGGCTTCAGCAGCCCCAGCGGCAGTGGCTTCTCCAGCGACCCGGCGATCACCGCGGCGCAAACCCTGGCCGCGGCCCTGCGCGATGCGGGCATCCGAATCTCCCCGGTCGTCGCCCTCGGCTCGGCGCCGCCCTTCAGCAGCGAACTGGCCAGCGTCGAGTCGCCGCCGCTGACCGACATCGTCAACACGACCGACGTCTACTCGTACAACTTCTTCGCCGAGATGCTGATCAAGCTGCTCGGCGCGCGCTTCGGCGGGACCGGCACGACAGCAGCCGGCTCCAGCGTGATCGAGGCCTTCGCCCGCGGGCACGGCTCGGGGGTGCACGCCGTCGACGGCTCGGGGCTGACCCGCTCCAACCGCGCCTCGCCGCGTCAGGTGGTCAACCTGCTGCGCGCGATGCGCGGCACGCCCGCCGGCGAAGAGCTGATCCAGGACATGGCGCTGACCGGCCGCGAGGGAACGGTCGCCGATCGCATGCACGGCACCGCCGCCTACGGCCGCTGCCGCACCAAGACCGGCACGATCCGCGCCGTAAGCAACCTCTCCGGCTATTGCTTCAACCGCGACGGCAAGGTGATGATCTTCTCGATCCTGATGGCGAGCGTCCGCGACCTCTACCTGGCCCACTACGAGCAGGACCAGATCGCCGCTGAAATCGCGGCTTACTGAGGCCGACCCTCTTTGCGCTTCCTCGCCCGTTCATCGAGGAACAGGGCAACGCCCAAGCCGATAAACGTTCCAGCCATCGCGACCGCCTGCATTGCGGCTTCGCTGGAGTTTCTGAAAACCAGCACCGCGACAACCAGGATCGTTACCCCTACGGCAATTCCGATATTTGCGTATCGAACCCACTCCACGATTCTTCCCTTTGCAGACAACTCATTTCAACCAGCGTAACGCAAGACCAGGTCGGCCACCGCAAACGCAGCTCCCGATGCACCGCCGACATACCCACCGGCGGCAGCCCCATCCTCAACGCTCCGCCTTGACCGTCTCAACGTGAGACGCACAACGCCAGCCGCGACCCCGAAGACGACGACACCTGCTCCGACAGCCGTGGCGGTCGCCTCCAGCGTGGTCGTCAATGGTCCGATTTGGGCCATAGCCATGCGACGACCCTGGCAGCAATCAATTCACACGTGGCGTGCAGAATGAGCCAAATCTGAGATTTCTCGATTTGTCAGGGCGAGTGGTGCCCCGTTCCGATGCCTAGAATCGCTTTCGATGCGAGTTCTGCTGACCAACGACGACGGGATCACTGCCCCGGGGCTGCAGGCGGCTCGCAGGGCGCTGCGCGAGATCGAGGGGATCGACGTGGATGTGATCGCGCCCGACTCCAACCGCAGCGCGACGGCGCGGAGCATCACGACGCGCTCGCCGCTCACGGTGGAGGAGGTCGAGTTCGGCGACGGCTCGGTGGGATACGCGACCGACGGCACGCCGGTCGATTGCGTCCGCTTCGCCGAGCTGGGACTGGTCGGTCACCGGCCCGACCTGATCTTCTCCGGCATCAACCACGGCGCCAACCTCGGCGACGACATCACCTACTCGGGCACGGTTGCCGCCGCCTTTGAGGGAATCGTCCTCGGCATCCCAGCCGTCGCCGTCTCCCAACAGTCCTCGGGCGGGGGCATGGGCTACGTCAGCGGCCGCTTCGAGTTCGGCGCCGCGGCCGCCTTCGCCGCCCAGCTCGTGCGGCGCCTGACCGAGGAGCCGATGCCGGACGCGACGCTGATCAACGTCAACTGCCCAGCCGGGGAACCCCAGGGCATCGAGGTGACGAAGCTCGGCAAACGGATCTACAACGACGAGCTGAGGCTGGTCGGGGAAGCTGACGGGCGCCGCCACTATGAGATCTACGGCTGGCAGCCGGGCTACGAGGAGATCGAGGGGACCGACCTCAACGCCGTCGCCAAAGGGCGGGTCTCGGTGACGCCAATTCACTTCGACCTCACCGACCACGGTGGTCTCGAGGCGCTGCAAAGCTGGGGCTTCGACGAAATGCTGGCGGCAAGCGCCCCGACGTCGGTGTGAGCGCGGCGACGCCCGAGCAGCGCGCAACCGAGTTGCGCCGGGAGCTGGCCGAGCACAACCGCCGCTACTACGTCCTCGACGACCCGATCGTCGACGACGACGAATACGACGCGCTGCTCGACGAGCTGCGCGCGATCGAGGCCGACCACCCGGAGCTGCGCACGGCCGATTCTCCGACGCAGCGGGTCGGGGCTGCACCCCTGGAGCGCTTCGTCCAGGTCGAGCACGCCGAGCAGATGCTCTCGCTCGCCAACGCCCGCAACGAGGAGGAGCTGCGCGCCTGGGAGACGCGGATTCGTAACCACCTCAAGCGGCTCGACATCAGCGCCGCCGAGTTCAGCTACACCACCGAGCCGAAGATCGACGGCCTGGCGATCACGCTGACCTACGAGAACGGGCTGCTCGCACGCGGTGCCACTCGCGGCGACGGCCGCGTCGGCGAGGACGTGACCCAGAACCTGCGCACGATCGGGGCGATCCCGCTGCGAATCGGGGACGCGCCGCCGCTGATCGAAGTTCGCGGCGAGGTCTACCTGCCGATCGCCGACTTCAAAGCGCTGAACGAACGGCGCGCCGAGGCGGGCGAACCCGCTTTCGCCAACCCGCGCAACTCCGCCGCCGGCTCGATCCGCCAGCTCGACCCCACGCTGGCCGCCGAACGACCGCTCTCGATCTGGACCTACGGGATCGGTGCTGTACAGGGCCTTGACCTGGCCACGCACAGCGAGGAGATCGAGTGGCTTGCAGGGCGCGGCTTCAAGGTCAATCCGGACACCGCTCACCACGCCGGCATCGACTCGGTGGTGAAGCGTTGCCGCTGGTGGGAGGAGCGCCGCGACGAGCTCGACTACGAGATCGACGGGGTCGTGGTCAAGGTCGACGAGCGCGCTCTCTGGCGCGAGCTCGGTGTCGTCGGCCGCGAGCCACGCTGGGCGATCGCCTGGAAGTTCGCGCCGACGACGGCGACGACGACGCTGAAGGACGTCGTCTGGAACGTCGGCCGCACCGGCCACCTCGTCCCCTTCGCGATGCTGGAGCCGGTCCACGTCGGCGGGGTCACGGTCTCGACCGCCACGCTCCACAACGAGGAGGACCTCGCCCGCAAGGACGTGCGCCCCGGTGACGAGGTCGTGGTGATGCGGGCCGGAGACGTGATCCCGCAGGTCGTCGCGCCGCTGATCCAGCGCCGGGAGAAGGGCAAGCGACGGGGCGCGAAGCCGAAGCCGCCGGCCAAATGCCCCGCCTGCGGCACGCCCACGGTCAAGCCCGAGGATTCCGTCTTCACCTTCTGCCCCAACAAGGCGGGCTGCCCCGGGCAGTCCTTCCAGCACGTCAAACACTTCGTCAGCAAGGGCGCGATGGACATCGACGGCCTCGGCGAGAAGCAGGCGATGCGCTTCCTGCAGGAAGGCCTGATCAGGGACGTCGCCGACATCTACGAGCTGCGCGAGGAGCAGCTGACCGGACTAGAGGGCTTCGGCGAGGTCTCCGCCCACAACCTGCTGGCGGCAATCGACGCGTCGCGCGCGCGGCCCTTCAAACGCGTGCTCTACGCACTCGGCCTGCCGGGTGTCGGCTACGTCACCGCCGAAGCGCTGGCCGACCACTTCGGCTCGATCGACGCCCTGCATACCGCCGACCCGGAACAGATCGAGGAGGTCGAGGGCGTCGGCCCGATCATGGCGGTGCAGATCGCCGAGTCGCTGGGCGACGATCGAACCTGGGAACTGGTCGAGAAGCTGCGCGGGAAGGACCTGCGCCTCGAACAGGACGCCTCCGAACGCCGCGCCAGTGGCGGGCCTCTGGAAGGAAAGACTTTCGTTCTCACCGGAACCCTGCCCGAGCTGACCCGCGAGGAGGCGGGAGCGCTGATCAAGGCAGCCGGGGGCAAGGTGGTCAGCTCGGTCTCGAAAAAAACCGACTACGTCGTCGCCGGCGAGAACCCCGGCTCGAAGCTCGCCAAGGCCGAGAAATACGAGACCGAGATCCTCGACGAAGCCGGCCTGCTGAGCTTGCTCGGCAAGTGACCACGGTCCGCCTCGACATCGAATACGACGGCTCCGGCTTTCGAGGGTGGGCCAAGCAACCGGGACTGCGGACCGTGCAGGGGGAGCTGGAGACGGCGCTGGCGACCGTTCTGCGCGAGCCGGTGGAGCTGACCGTGGCCGGACGAACGGATACGGGCGTGCATGCAACCGGCCAGGTCGCTAGCTTCGAGACCAAGGCTGAACTGCCTTCGAACCTGGCTCGACGGCTGAACGGCCTCGGCCCCCGCGATATCGCCGTCACCGCGGCAGCCCCCACCGCGGGTGACTTCAACGCCCGCCACGACGCCACCTCTCGCACCTACCGCTACCGCATCCGCGCCCGCTCCAGCTCGAGCCCCTTCGAGCAGGGCCGCGCCCTCTGGTGGCCCCACCGCCTCGATCGCGACGCTCTCGATGCGTGCGCCGCAGCTCTGGTTGGTACGCACGACTTCACCGCCTTCACCCCCACCCAAACCGATCACGTCCGCTTCGAGAGGGACGTCCATACCGCGGACTGGTCCTGGGAGGAAGACGTCGCCAGCTTCAGAATCACCGCCGACGCCTTCATGCGGAACATGGTCCGCATCCTCGTAGGCACCCAGCTGGAGGTTGCTAGCGGCCGCCGAACCCAGGGCAGCTTCGAACAGCTCCTACGTGGAGCAGCCCGATCGGACGCGGGCGAAACAGCTCCCCCGCACGGCCTGTACCTCGAGTCCGTCTCCTACGGCTAGACCAGCTCGAGATAGACCATCTCGGTCGAGTCCGACTTCCTCGGACCCAACTTAACGATCCTGGTGTAGCCACCCGGCCGCTCCACGTACCTCGGCGCGACCTCCTCGAACAGCTTGTGCACGATGAACTTGTCGTTGTGCAGCGTCGCCAGCGCCTGCCGCCGAGCGTGCAGATCCCCCCGCTTGGCGAGAGTGATCAGCTGCTCGACCTCGGGCTTCACGGCCTTGGCCTTGGCCTGGCTGGTCTTGATCCGCTCGTGCTCGATCAGCTGCTTGGAGAGGTTGGAGAGCAGGGACTCGCGGTGCGACGCGTCGCGGCTGAGCTTGTTTCGCTTCTTGCGGTGGCGCATCGCCGTCCGGCTCCTCAGTCTCCCTGAAGATCGAGGCCGCGCGAGTGCAGGGTCTCGATCACTTCCTCGATCGACTTCTGGCCGAAGTTGGGGATCGCGTTCAGCTCCGAGCGCGTCTTGCGCACGAGGTCACCGACCGTCTGCACCCCTGCCCGCTTGAGGCAGTTGTAGGAGCGCACGCCGAGCTCGAGCTCCTCGATCAGGATCTCGTCGAGGCCGTTACTGCCAGCGACGCCGTCACCGGCGGGACCGGGCAGGACGTCGGCGGCGGCCGCGATCGGCTCGCGCGCGGTCAGCTCCTCGACCCGGTCGGCATCGGTGAAGATCGCCAGGCTCTTGATCAGGATCTCGGAGGCCTCGCGCAGGGCCGCGCCCGGCTCGATCGAGCCATCGGTCTCGAGGTCGAGGGTGAGTTTGTCGAAATCGGTGCGCTGCCCGACGCGCGCCGTCGCCACCGCGTAGGACGCGCGACGGATCGGCGAGAAGATCGAGTCGATCGGGATCACGCCGATCGGCTGCTCGTCGGACTTGTTCTCCTCGGCGGGCGAGTAGCCGCGGCCGCGGCCGATCGTCAGGTAGATCTCGAGCTTGGTTTTCTTCTCGAGCGTGGCGATCGGAGCCTCGGGATTGAGGATCTCGACGCCGGAGGGAAGGTCGATGTCCTTCGCCTTCACCTCGCCCGGGCCGGTGGCGACCAAGGGCGCCTCGACCTCATCCGCGTCGGTGTGCATGCGGACGACGAGGTCCTTGAGGTTGAGGACGATGTCGGTGACGTCCTCCTTGACGCCCGGCACGGTCGAGAACTCGTGCGCGACGCCCTCGATGCGGACGCTGGTGACGGCGGCGCCGCCCAGGGAGGAGAGCAGCACGCGGCGGAGGCTGTTGCCGAAGGTGTAGCCGAAGCCCTTATCGAGGGGCTCGACGGTGAATGTGCCGCGACGGTCATCCACCTTCTCGGAGGCGATACGAGGGACCTGGAAGTCAGTGGTCATGAGTTCCTTGTGTATGGGTGTTACAGAAACAGGGTTCCGGTTACTTGGAGTACAGCTCGACGATCAGCTGCTCCTGCACCGGTGCCGAGATCTCCGCGCGCTCTGGGTAACGCAGGACCTTGGCGGTGAGGGAGTCGTGATCGGCCTGTAGCCAGGCCGGCACGGTGGAGACGAGCTCGGTCGCCCGGCGGATCGTGTCGGTGGCAGCCGAGTTCGACTTGATCGAGATCACGTCTTCGGGACGCACTTGGTAGGAGGGGATGTCGACGCGCCGCCCGTTGATCAGCCAGTGGCCGTGGCGGATCAGCTGGCGGGCCTGGCGCCGCGAGGCGGCGAAGCCGAGGCGCACAAGCACGTTGTCGAAGCGCGACTCGAGCAGGCGCAGCAGGTTCTCGCCAGTGACGCCGTCCTGGCGCGAGGCCTTGTCGTAGTAGGCGCGGAACTGCTTCTCGAGCACCTGGTAGTAGCGGCGCGTCTTCTGCTTCTCGCGCAGCTGCACCCTGTACTCCGACTGGCGCATGCGGCCGCGGCCGTGCTCGCCCGGTGGGTAGGAGCGGCGCTCGACGCCGCACTTGTCGGTGAAGCAACGCTCGCCCTTGAGGAAGAGCTTCTGGCCCTCGCGGCGGCACTGCTTGCACTGTGGCGCGGTATCGCGGGCCATTAGACGCGCCTCCGCTTCTTGGGGCGGCAGCCGTTGTGGGCCTGCGGGGAGACGTCCTTGACCGTGGTCACGTCGAGCCCGGCCGCCTGCAGCGAGCGAATCGCCGTCTCGCGACCGGAGCCGGCACCCTTGGCGAAAACCTCGACCTTCTCGAGGCCGTGTTCCATGCCCTTCTTGGCGGCTGCGTCGGCCGTCACCTGGGCGGCGAACGGGGTCGACTTGCGCGAGCCTTTGAAACCGGCCGAACCGGCCGACTCCCAGGCGATCACGTTGCCCTCGGTGTCGGTCAGGGTGACGATCGTGTTGTTGAAGGAAGTCTTGATGTGCGCCTGCCCATAGGTGACGTTCTTCTTGACGCGACGGCGGGAACGCCCTTTGGCGGGTTTTTTTGCGGCGGCCATGTGCTTCCCCTACCTCGGCGTTGGCGCCTTGCGCTTGCCGGCGACGCTCATCCGGCGCGGGCCCTTGCGGCCGCGCGCGTTGGTCTTGGTCCGCTGGCCACGGACCGGCAGCCCGCGGCGGTGGCGCAGGCCACGATAGGAGCCGATCTCCATCAGCCGTTTGACGTCCTGCGAGCGCTCGCGGCGCAGGTCGCCCTCGACCTCGCGCTGCTCGACCGCCTCGCGCAGGCGGATCACCTCGTCCTCGGTCAGGTCCTTGACCATGGTGTTGGGATCGACTTTGGCCTCCTCGAGGATCTTCTGGCTGGTCGAGCGACCGATGCCGAAGATGTAGGTGAGGCCGATTTCGACGCGCTTGCCGACCGGGACGTTTACTCCTGCGATACGTGCCATCCGTTCCCCGCTCCTAGCCCTGGCGCTGCTTGTGTCGGGGGTTCTGGCAGATCACCAAGACCGCGCCGTTGCGGCGGATGATCTTGCACTTTTCGCACATCGGCTTTACAGAAGCTCTGACCTTCATCGCTCCGGTCTTCGTATCGACTACAGGACTCCCGCACGCCCCAGGAGTTGGGCACGCAGGCGCAAACACCCGGCCGGGGTGGGCCGACCGAGAAAGATAGCAGGGGACGTGGTTCGGGGCGTGACTGACTGGAGGGACGTGGCACCCCTCCCAAAACGCGCGGCAGGAGCCGCGCTTGAGTGTTTTGGGAGGGGTGCCACGTCCCTCCTCTCCACACGCTCCGAAGCACGGAAGCTTCGATGCGGAGCGGCGGGACCGGCCAGCCATTGCTCCCGGCAAAAACGCCCGGACGATGTCGCGCCTGAAGCTGGTGAGTCCAGCCGGAGCGTCTCGGTTGGAAGCTTGGGGGCGCGAACGTTCGTGAAGGGATGGCGGTGTGCTTCTGTGGGAATGTCGCCGAAGGCGGCCCATGCAATGTGGTTCTAGGCGCGGCGTCAGCCGCGCTCTCCGGTTGTCGCTAAGCGCCCGCAAAGCGGGCGCGTGCGACATCAATTCCCACAGAGGCACACCGCCATCCCTCCTCCCGTCAGCGTGGCAACCGCTGCGTCAACGTCACGACCTGCTGGAACGTCGGCCGGTTCTGGAACGGGAACGGTCCCAGCGTGACCCCGGAGGTTTCCGTGGGGCGGTTCTGGTCGAAGCAGGACGGCTGGGGGTTGGTGGCGCACTTGCCGTCTCCCCCTCCATACATCGCCGCCGGCGTCACCTTCAGCGCCTGCGCGAGGCTGCGCTGCAGCGCCTTGCGGCAGCGCTGCTTCGATCCCTTGCCGCAGTAAACGCGGCTGAAGGGCGCCTGCGGACGCGGGCCGAACAGGTTGCGCAGATCCTTGGAGACGTAGCTCCACCAACCGTCGAAGAAGTCCGGGGCATCGGGCGAGCCACCGGTGCGATCGCCGATTTTCAGCATCACCTGCAGCTGCTCGAAGGCCTTGCCCCCCAGCGATGGCTTGAACTCGGCGGTTACCAGCTTCGGCCACCAGGCATCCATCAGCTCGATCGCCGGCGTTTCCTCGTCGATGCCGTCGCGATTGAGGTCGCGACGGTGGGCCCCGGCTTTGTGCCAGGCCCGCAGCGTTCCCAGCGCTTTGCGCAGGGCCGGTTGCTTTGGCTTGCCCACGGCCTCGAGGATCGTCGGCAGCAAGCGGTAGCCGCGCAGATCCTGCGTCGCCGGTTCCGCCATCGCCTGCACCAGTTGGGAGATCGTCATCCGCCGTTTGCCGCGCGTGCCCGCCCGCACCTTGTCGGAGATCATCTGCGAGCGGTGCAGGGCACCGTAGTCGTACTGATCGTCGGCGGCGCCCCAACCCGGCGCCTGCTTGTTGTTCCAGGAGACCAGGTAGTCGGGGTCGATCGCCTGTGGGTGCTTGGCAAACGGCAGGTAGGTGGCCGTCTGGTTCGCAGGCTTGAACCCCTTCCAGTCGTACTTCCCCGTGCCGAGCACGGGGAAGTCGGGCGAGGTGCCCTGGCGCTGCGGCATCGCTCCCGAGAGCGCGTAGGCGATGCGTTCGGAATCGACGTAAGCCCAGTTGAAGAGGAAGTTGATGTTCGAGACGGCTTTCTTGAAGGCCGCTGGGCCGGTGAGGAAGCCGGGTTCGTTGAGCTGGCCGAAGCCGACCACCGAGTCGGCCTCGTGGAAGTAGGTGCTGCGCTGGCGCACGAAGGCGACCCGGCGCCCCTGCACCTTGCCGCGAGCGAAGACGATCCCGTGCACGGTGCGGTAGGCAGTCAGCGTCTGTGAGCCGGGTTCGGTCGAGTCGATCGCGTTGGGCGTCCAGCTCTCGCTCCGCACCAGCTGTTCCATCGGCTTGCACTTGCCCCGGTAGAGATAGTGCAGCCTGTCCTTGCAGAGCACCTCGGCAAAGGTGTCGACGTTGTCGGAGGTGGCCGTCGTCGCGCTCCAGGCGTAGTCGCGACCGTGGCCGAGCTCGACGTAGAGGTTGACGCCGGCGAAGGCGGCACCGCGGGCGTCGATGCCGGGACCGTGCAGATCCTCCTCCATCAGGATCTGGGGGACGAAGTAACCAACCTGGGGTCCCATCACCGCCAGCGGATGACCGGTCGCCGAGTGCTTGGCGGAGACGAGCTCCCAGTTTGAGGCGTGGGCGCCTTCCCGCAGTGCCCGCTCGATCGCGGCGCCGAAGCCGCCGCTGCCGCCGGCACCGCGCGAGACCGTCGCCACCTTCGTTTCGCGCACGGATCCAGGGTCCGGCAGGGCGAGGCCCGGCTTGGCAAAAGCGCTGCGCGTCTCGTAGGGGAACTGATCCGAGATGGTCGTCGGCGCTTCGGGGTCGTTCTTGGAGCGGAAGCCGAGCCAGGCCCTTCGGCCTGCTTTGCGACCGAAACGATCGACGAACGCCTGCATGGTCAGCGCCGAGTTGAGCTCGCTGCCGCCGCCGCGACCGAAGATGCCGCCGATCAGGGAGGCGGTCGCGACGACGTCGGTCGGCTTCCACGGTTCGATCTGCTTGTTGAGCAAGCCGTACTCACCGGGTCGCAGCGCGGGATTGACTGCAGCGGCGGCAATGTAGGCGTTGATGCCGTCGACGTAGCTCTGCACGTCTTCGATCGCCTGCTGGCCGGCCTGGCCGTAGAGATGGGGCGTCAGGTCGAGCTGTTTCTGCAGGTCGGCTTCCGTGTAGGGCGCGAAGGCCCACTGCGAGGCGTCGGCGCCGGCATTGGCGCCGCCGAGGAAGGAGGCGAGTTCGGCGCGGCCGGTATGGCGCAGCACGTCCATCAGGAAGAGGCGATCGGCGGCGCCGGCGTAGCCGGCGCCGAACATCGTGTCGGCGCGGGTGTCACCGTAGACGTGCGGAACCCCGTAGGCGGAATCGCGAACGATCGTCACCCCCGGTTTCGGTTCGATCGTCGATGCGACTTCGCCGGAGGGGACGCCGAAGGTGGCGTCCTTGAAGTAGGTGCCGACTTTCTCGTCGCTCAGTTCCGGGGCGCCGTAAACGAGGTTTTCGTAGAGCGGCTGCTGATCGGCGTAGTGCGGCGGCAACACGCCGAGGCCGCGGAAGACGAAGATCTGAGAGAGCGTGTCGAGCCCGTTCTCACCGGGCGGCAGCACGTTGCGGAAGCCTCCCGCGTCGTTGGTGCCATATGGCTGCGAAGCCGCATGAGCAGCAGGTACCGCCAGTACCAAACCCAACAGCGCAAATGTCAGTAGACGGCGCGTAGAAAAAGCGTAGCGCTTACCCGTCTTCGTGCCAGGGGGTGAGAATCCGCGGGCCCTCGGCCGTAACGGCCACGGTGAACTCGAAGTGGGCGGCGAGCGAGCCGTCCTGGGAGTAGACGGCCCAACCGTCGTCACCCATCCGCACCAGGGCGCCGCCGGCGTTGACCATCGGCTCGATCGCCAGCACCGTACCCTCCTCGAGCAGCGGTCCCTTGCCGGGAGTGCCGAAATTGGGGACCTGGGGGTCCTCGTGCATCTCGCGACCGATGCCGTGGCCGACCAGGGTGCGGATGATCGAGAGGCCCTCGATCTCGACCGCCCGCTGGATCGCGGCCGACACGTCCCCAAGCCGGTTGCCGGGTCGCATCTGCTCGACCCCGGCGAAGAGCGCCCCCTTGGTGACGTCGAGCAGCTTGCGCGCCTCGGGGCGGATCGAACCGATCGGCACCGTCAGCGCCGCGTCGGCAACCCAGCCGTCCTTGATCACGCCGACGTCGATCGAGAGCACGTCGCCGCGTTTGCACTCGTAGTGACCCGGGATCCCGTGCACGACCATCGAGTTGGGCGAGGCGCAGATCGAGCCGGGGAAGCCCCGGTAGCCCTTGAAGGCCGGCTCGGCCCCCTGCGAGCGGATCAGCTTCTCGGCGGCGAGGTCGAGCTCCCTGGTAGTCATGCCCGGCCGCGCCTTGGCGGCCAGCATGTGCAAGCAGCGAACGAGGATCTCGCCGGCGGTCGCCATCTTGTCGACCTGCTCCGGCGTCTTCTTGATGATCATCCGATACACAAGCTAGATGGCCTCGTCGGCCTCCAGGCGCAGCGTCGCCAGGGTGCGCTGGATCGCGTCGGCGACCGAGTCCGGCGGCACCGCGCCGTCGATCTGGCGGAGCAGGCTCTGGCTGTCGTAATGCTCGATCAGCGGTGCCGTCTTCTCGTGGTACTGCTCGAGCCGGTGGCGGATCACCTCGGGCTCGTCGTCGTCGCGAGTAATCAGTTCGCTGCCGTCGACGTCGCAGACCCCCTCCTCTTTGGGCGGGTTGAACTCGACGTGGAAGACGTGCCCGTTCTCGACGCAGGTGCGGCGGCCGCCGAGCCGGCGCACCACCTCCTCATCGCTGACGTCGATCAGCAACACCGCGGTCAGCTCGCGGCCGAGCTCGTCGAGCTTCGCGGCCAGCGCCTCGGCCTGGGGCGCCGTGCGCGGGAAGCCGTCGAGGATGAAGCCGTCGGCGGCCTCGCTGGAGTCGATCCGCTCGCCGATCATGCCGACGATCACCTCGTCGGGAACGAGGTCGCCGCGGTCCATGTAGTCCTTGGCGGCCCGGCCCAGCTCGGTCCCCTCGCGCACCGCGGCGCGCAGGATGTCGCCAGTCGCGTAGTAGGGGAGCTCCAAGTCCTCCTGAAGGCGCTCACCCTGCGTGCCCTTGCCCGACCCGGGCGGACCGAGGAGGACTAGGTTCAGCTCCGACATCGGCCGTGGCCTATTTGAGGAAGCCCTCGTAGTTGCGCATCATCAGCTGCGCCTCGAGCTGCTTCACCGTTTCCAGCGCGACGCCGATCACGATCAGGATCGAGGTGCCTCCGAAAGCGAAGTTGGCCGCCGTCTGGTTGATCAGGAGCGTCGGCAGGGCGGCGATCGCGCCGAGGTAGAGGGCGCCGGGGAAGGTCAGCCGCGAGAGGATGCGGTCGAGGTACTCGGCGGTCGGTCGGCCCGGACGGACGCCGGGGATGAAGCCGCCGTACTTCTTGAGGTTGTCGGCCTGGTCGACGGGGTTGAAGGTGACCGCCGTGTAGAAGTAGGTGAAGATGACGATGAAGAAGACCTCGCCGACCAGGTAGGCCCAGCTGCTGGGGCTGAAGAAGGCGGCGAAGTCGAGCGCGGCGGGAGTGTTGAGCAGCTGGCCGATGGTCGGCGGGAACGCCATGATCGAAGCAGCGAAAATGACCGGGATGACTCCGGCCATGTTGACCCGCAGCGGCAGGTAAGTGGAGCCGCCCGAGGTCATTTTCCGCCCCACCACCCGTTTGGCGTACTGGACCGGGATGCGCCGCTGGCCCTCCTGGACGAAGACGATGCCGACGATCACCGCCAGGGCGATGAAGGGCATCATCACGACGAAGACCTGGTCGGGGTTGGTCCACCACTGCTGCAGCCCGTTGGGCAGGCCGGAAACGATCGAGGCGAAGATCATCAGCGAGATGCCGTTGCCGATGCCGCGCTGGGTGATCAGCTCGCCCAGCCACATCAGCAGCGTGCAGCCCGCGGTCAGGCAGATCACGACCAGCAGCACCTTGCCGCCGCTGAGGCTGCCGAGGAGGTTGCCGCTCCCCGCCTGCTGCCCGAAGGACTTGAAGAGGTAGACGTAGCCGAAGGACTGGGCGAAGGCCAGGCCGACGGTCAGGTAGCGCGTGTACTGGGTGATCTTCTGCTGCCCGACTTCGCCTTCTTTCTGCAGTTTCTCCAGCGAGGGCACGACCACGGTGAGCAGCTGCAGGATGATCGAGGCCGTGATGTAGGGCATGATCCCGAGCGCGAAGATCGAGAGGCGCGAGAGGCTGCCGCCCGAGAAGGTGTTGAGCAGGTTGAGGATGCCGCCGCCGCCGAAGTTGCTCTGCAGTTCCTTGACCGCGTCGAGGTCGACGCCGGGCGCCGGGATGTAGGCGCCGAGCCGGTACAGCAGCAGCATCGCCGCCGTGAAGGCAAGCTTCTTGCGAATGTCGGCGACGCTGAAGGCGTTCGCAATAGTCCGGAGCATTACGGCTCCAGAGTGTGGCAGGAACCGCCAGCCGCTTCTATCCGCTCCTTGGCGGCAGCGCTGAAGGCGTGCGCCTTGACCGTCAGCTTCTTGGAGATCTCTCCCCGCGCCAGGATCTTCACCGGATCAGAGCGCTTCGCCAGCCCCTTTTCCTTCAGCGCCTCCGGCGTCACCTCGGCCCCGTCGTCGAAGCGCTCCTCGAGGTCGGCCAAGTTGACCGGTTGCGACTTCGTCCTGAAGTTCTCAAACGGCATCGACTGCTTTTTGTGCGGCCCGCGGAGCTTTCGCATCCGCATGTGGATCGGGTTCTGGCCGCCTTCGTAGTTGGCCTTGCGTTTCGAGCCCGAGCGCGACCCCGCACCCTTGTGCCCACGCCCAGAGGTCTTCCCCAGCCCCGAGCCCTCGCCCCGCCCCAGCCGCTTGCGCGGCTTGCGCGAACTCGGCTTCGGCCGCAGGTTATGAAGCCCAATCTCCTCCGAGCGCTCTTTCTCAGCCATCGTCGACCTCGACCAAATGAGAGACCACCCGAATCTGCCCCTTCAACTGCGGGGAATCCTTCCGCTCGACGGCCTTGCCAATGCGGCCAAGCCCGAGGGCCTCAAGCGTTGCTTTCTGGCTGGGATTGCTCCCGTTAGCGGACCGAACCTGCTTGATCGTCACGAAGCATCACCCTCAGCTTTCGGCTCCTCAGCTGGTTTGGCCTCCCCGGCAGCAGCTTCCTCGGCTCTGGGCTTCTCCGTGGCCGGAGCTTCAGCCTCCGCGGCCGGCACCTCCGAGGGCTTAGACGCCTCCTCCGCGGGTGGCGCGGACTCGGAGGGGCCGAGAACGGAGGTGGAGCCCCCGCCCGCAGGCTCCTCCGAGGTCGCGGCAGGACCCGCGGCCTCGGCGCCTGAACCCTCGACGGTCACCGCCCCGTTCGACTTCTCAACCCCCAAGACCTGCGCAACGGTCAACCCACGAAGCTCTGCAACCTCCTCAGGCCGCCGCAGCCGGATCAGCCCGTCCATCGTCGCCTTCACCAGGTTGATCGGATTCTGCGTCCCGATGCTCTTGGTGAGCACGTCGCGGACTCCGCCGAGCTCGAGCACGGCGCGCACGCCGCCGCCGGCGATCACGCCGGTACCGGGGCTGGCCGGGCGCAGGACGACGTGGCCGGCGCCGTAGCGCCCGATGATCTTGTGGGTAATCGTCTGCCCGTATTTGGGGATGCGGATCAAGTTCTTGCGGGCGTTCTCGACGCCCTTCTGGATCGCCAGCGGCACCTCGCGCGCCTTGCCGTAGCCGATCCCGACCACGCCCTCTTCGTCGCCGACGGCGACCAGCGCGGTGAAGGAGAAGCGGCGGCCGCCCTTGACCACCTTGGCGACGCGGTTGATCTCGA
>JASLIG010000120.1 GCA_030152805.1 Solirubrobacterales bacterium | reverse complement strand
GGGGCTGGCGCCCATCTCGACCGAGCTGTAGCGGTGGTCCCAGAACAGCTCCTGCCACTGGCGGACCATGCCCATGTAGCCGTTGTTCATGAGGAAGATCTTCACCGGGATCTGCTCGGTGACGCAGGTCGCCAGCTCCTGCACGTTCATGATCAGGCTGCCGTCGCCGGCGACGCAGACGACCGTCTCGTCCGGGCAGGCGACCTTGGCGCCGACCGCCGCCGGCAAGCCGAAGCCCATCGTCCCGAGGCCGCCGGAGTTGATCCAGCGCCGCGGCTTGTCGAAGCCGTAGTACTGCGCCGCCCACATCTGGTGCTGGCCGACGTCGGAGGTGACGATCGCGTCGCCACCGGTCACCTTGTGGAGCGTCTCGACCATGAACTGCGGTTTGATCTCGCCTGCCGGGCCCGCCTCATAGTAGAGCGGGTGCTGCTCCTGCCAGCCGCGGATCTGGTCCCACCAGGCGTCGAGCCGGGCGGAGTCGGTCTGCAGGGCGCGGTACTCGCGGGTCAGCTTCGGCAGCACCTGCTTGACGTCGCCGACGATCGGGATGTGGGCGCCGACGTTCTTGGAGATCTCGGCCGGGTCGATGTCGATGTGGATCACCTTGGCGTGCGGCGCGAACTCGGCCAGCTTGCCGGTGATGCGGTCGTCGAAGCGGGAGCCAATGGCGACGATCAGGTCGGCCCTGTCCATCGCCGAGTTGGCGGTGTAGGTGCCGTGCATCCCCAGCATCCCCAGCCAGTGCTCATGGGTGGCGGGAAAGGCGCCGAGGCCCATCAGCGTCGAGGTGACCGGGAAGCGGTCCGAGCCGGCCAGCTCGCGCAGCTCCTCGGAGGCGTTGCCGTTGATCACGCCGCCGCCGGTGTAGAAGATCGGCCGGCGGGCGTTGGCGAGCGCTTTGGCGGCGATCCGGATCTGTTTGATGTTGCCGTCGGTCGAGGGTTTGTAGCCGGGCAGCTCAACCGGCTCGGTGCGCGGCTCGTAGTCGATGTCGGCCCGCGAGAGGTCCTGCGGGATGTCGAGCAGGACCGGCCCCGGCCGCCCGGTCGAGGCGACGTGGAACGCCTGATGCACGTACTCGGGGATCTGGCGGGCGTCGGTGACCTGGAAGGAGTGCTTGACGAAGGGCAGGGTCGCGCCGAGGATGTCGGCCTCCTGGAAGCCGTCGGTGCCGATCAGCTCGGTCCGCACCTGGCCGGTGATGAAGACGGTTGGGATCGAGTCCATCATCGCGTCGGCGATCGCGGTCACCAGGTTGGTCGCGCCGGGGCCCGAGGTGGCGAAGGCGACGCCGACCCGGCCCGAGGCCATCGCGTAGCCCTCGGCCGCGTGGCCGCCGCCCTGCTCGTGGCGCACCTGGACGTGGCGGAAATCGGCGTCGACCAGGGCGTCGTAGGTCGGCAGATTGGCCCCGCCAGGGATCCCGAAGACGTCCTTGACGCCCTCGGCCTTGAGCGATTCCATCAACGTGTCGGCGGCTCTCATGGGGACTGGCGATGGTACCAGTGGGACGGTGCCCAGCCAGGCGGCGCTCAGGCGCGGCCAGCCGGCGACCGCGCCGGGTCCCAGCGGGTGCGCGGCTCGATTGCCGACTCGATCACCCGCGAGCGGTGGCGGGCGATCCTCGCCAGCATCGTCTGCACCAGCTCCTCCCCGAGCAGGGTTGGTTCCAGGCCGAGGTCGAGGAGCCTGGTGTGGACGGCGTTGTAGTAGTGCTCTTCCTTCTCCACCCGCGGGTTGTCGAGGTGGGAGACCTCGACCTCGTATCCCAGCTGGGCGGCCGAGGCCTTGACCAGCTCGGCCAGCTGCAGCACCGAGAACTGCTCGGTGAACTGGTTGAAGACCCGGAACTCGCCCGCCTCGGCCGGGTTGAGGGTGGCCAGCTCGACGCAGGCCAGGGTGTCGCGGATGTTGAGAAAGCCGCGGGTTTGGTGGCCGGAGCCATAGACGGTGAGCGGGTGGCCGATCACGGCCTGCAGGCAGAAGCGGTTGAGCACGGTGCCGAACAGCTCGTCGTAGTCGAAGCGGGTGAGCAGGCGCTCGTCGCTCGAGGACTCGGCGGTCTCGATCCCGTAGACGACGCCTTGGTTGAGGTCAGTGGCGCGCAGGCCCCAGGTGCGGCAGGCGAAGTGGATGTTGGTCGAGTCGTGGACCTTGGCGCAGTGGTAGAGCGAGCCCGGCAGCTTCGGGAAGGGCAGGGTGTCCGAGCGCCCCTTGTGGGCGATCTCGATGTAGCCCTCCTCGATGTCGATGTTGGGCTGGCCGTACTCACCCATCGTCCCCAGCTTGACCAGGTGGCACTCAGGGGCGTGGTCGCGGATCGCGAACAGCAGGTTGAGGTTGCCGATCACGTTCGCCTGCTGGGTCTCGACCGCGTGGGCGCGGGAGAGCATCGAGTAGGGAGCCGAGGGCTGCTGTCCATAGTGGATGACGGTCTCGGGCCGGACCTCGGCGACGATCTCTTCCAGCCGCTCGCCGTCCTGCACCGAGGCCTCGTAGCTGGGGATCTCGTTCCCGGAGAGCTCCCGCCAAGCGGCGATCCGCTCGGGCAGGGGCGCGATCGGGGTCAGCGAGTCGGTGCCCGCTTCGGCGTGCCAGCGGCGGCGCGAGAAGTCGTCGAGGACCGAGACCTCGTGGCCGCGGGCGCTCAGGTGCAAGGCCGTCGGCCATCCCAGGTAGCCGTCACCCCCGAGGATGAGGATTCTCATAGGCGCGGCAGGGTAGCGGACTCGGCCCCCGTCCAGGGCCGGCGGGCGCACCTACAATCGCGCCGTGCAGGAACGCCTGGAGAGAGCCTGCGGTGGCCGCGGGCGAGCCGCTGTCCTCGGCGCCGTCTGCCTGCTGGGCCTGGGTTTGCGCCTCGATTACGCGATTCGCGCCCCCCAGCACCCGGTCGACGACGCCCGCGCCTATGGGCGGATCTCGCGGGCGCTGTACGAGGGCGACGGCTACACCCAGGGCCCCGGCTTCGGGTACCTGCAGTCGGCGTCCAACTACCAGCCGGGCCTGCCGCTGTTCGTGACCGGGGTCTACGAGCTGCGCGGCGCCGCCGACGAAGAGACGGCGCGGATCGTGCTGGCGCTGCTGAGCTCGCTGGCGATCCCCTTCACCTTCCTGATCGGCCGGCGGCTGGCTGGCCCGGGCGCCGGCCTGATCGGCGCCGCCGCGATCGCGATCTACCCGGCGTTGCTCGAGTACACCGGCATGCTGATGACCGAGCCGATCGGGACCGCGCTCCTCTCCGGCATGCTGCTGCTCCTGTTGCGGGCACGCGAGGAGGGACGGGCGTGGCTCTGGGCAGCGACCGGAGTCGCGATCGGGGCGCTGGCGATGCTGCGGCCCGAGTACCTGCTCTTCGTGGCCGTCCTGCCGCTGGTGGCGGTGCTGCCGTGGCAGCGAGGTGCCCCCGAGAGCCGGCGGCGGTTATGGCTGGCGGGGTTGATGGCCGGCTGCGCGCTGCTGGTGGTGCTGCCCTGGACGGTGCGCAATTTCATCGCCTTCGAACGCCTGGTGCCGATCTCAACCGGCGGCGGTCAGGTGCTGTATGAGGGCAGCTACCTGCCGGCCGGGCCCGATCCCGAAGACATCACCCCCCACCTGCTCGCCGAACATCCGTGGATCCGGCGCCAGCTGGGGCCGCAGCCGGGACCGATCTACCGCGGCCAGGCGGTCGCCGCCCTCGCCCACCGCCGCCACCCGGGCGAGAACACCGACGCGGCGCTGACCGCGATGGCGATCGACGCCTACGCGGACGCCGCCATCCACGAACCGCTGCGGCTCGGCGGCTTCCTCGCCGGCAAGGTCTGGTTTGCCTGGACCGATCCCGCCCGCGGCGTGATGCGGGCGCCGCTCTGGCGGGCGCTGCAGATCGCTCTGCTCGCCGCCGCTGCGCTCGGGCTTGCGATCGGCTTGGCACGGCGGCGCTTCGACGTGATCGCGATCGCGGCGATCCTGCTGGTCGTGACCCTGGTCCAGGCTGCCTTCATCGCCTCGCCACGGCGCACCCTGACTCTGCTGCCGCTGATCGCCGCGCTTGCCGGCGCCGGCGTCGTCTGGGCGGCCGGATGGGCGCGCGAACGCCGTCGCGCCGGGATAGCCTGGCCGGCGTGAGCGCCCTCGGCGACCGGATCTCCTCGCGCTGGCGGCGCGAGAGCAAGCTGACGCTTTGGCTGCTCGCGGCGATCCTCGTGCTCGGCCTCGGCCTGCGCGCCTCCGCCGTCGCCAACCCGGTCGCCAACCCCGCCGACGACTCCCGCGCCTACTTCGCCTTGGCCAAGGCGCTCTATGAGGAAGGGAGCTACGGCGGGCCCGAATTCGAGGACTCGAGCGACTGGTCGCCGGGAGCGCCGCTGCTCTACGCGGCCAGCTTCTATGCCACCGGCGGGGCGCGCGAAGGGACGGCGCGGATCGTCGAGGCGCTGCTGGGCGTGGCGGCGATCCTCGTCGTCTTCGCCCTCGGCCGGCGCCTCGGCGGGACGCCGGTGGGCCTGATCGCCGCCTTCGCGATGGCGGTGTACCCGCCGTTCATCCACTCCACCGGCGAGCTGATGAGCGAGCCGCCGGCGATCCTCACCCTCCCCGCTGCCGTCCTTGCCTTCCTCTGGGCGAGCGAAGGGAAGCGGCTGCGCGACTGGCTCCTGCCCGGGTTGCTGTTCGGGTTGACGGCGATGTTCCGGCCCGAGTACCTGCTGGTCGGAGCGGCCTTCGTCCTCCTCGCTGCGGTCAGGGTCGGCGCGGCCCGCGGTTGGCGGCCCGGCCTGGCAGGCGGCGGGATCGCGCTCGCCGCGCTGCTGCTGCCGATCGTCCCCTGGACCGTGCGCAACGAGGTCGTCCTCGACCGCACCGTGCCGATCTCCACCGGCGGCGGCAAGGCCCTCTACGTCGGCACCTTCCTCCCTGCCGACGGCGAATACCAACGGGTCAAGGCCCGCCTCCTCGCCCGCTACCAGCACCGCCAACTCGATCCCCACTCCCAGGCGCTTGACGAAATCGATCCGACGCCGCTCTTCAACCGGGTGGCGGCCCGCTACCCCGACCTCCCCCGCGACTCCGCCCTGGGCAAGATCGGCAAGCAGAACTTCTCCAAGTTCTTCGGCGAAGACCCTCTCGGCTATCTGGTGATGACGGTCCGAAAGACCTGGCGGATGTGGAGCGCCGGAATCGGCGAAGCGATGGAGAGCACCGCTGGGCGCGTCGTCCAGACGCTCTTCGTCCTTCTTGCCCTGGCCGGCCTCGGCCTGCTCGCCTGGCGACGCCGCTGGTGGGAGCTGGCCGCGATGGCGACGCCGCTGCTGCTCGTCACCGCCGTCGGTGCGATCTCGCTGGCGGCTCCGCGCCGCAACGAGGTGCTCATGACGCTGATCTTTCCACTTGCCGCCGCTGCCCTTTCGCGGGGGGCCGCCGCCGTATTGTCCAGCGGGCAATGGCGTTCACAGCAGGCATCTTCCCGGCCGAACTGACGGCGCTGCGCAGCGTCGGCCTGATCGCGGCGATCGCGATCGTCGCCTACGCGATCCTGCGCCGTCGCTCGCTGCGCAACGCCGACGTGCTGATCCTGCTTGCCGCCGGCCTCGGCCTCGGCCTCGTCGCCGGCACCGAAATCACCGACAAGCTGCTCTCGACCTTCTCCTTCGAGAAGGGCAACGGCGGCCGCATCCTCGGCCTCGCCGTCTTCGCGATCTTCGTCCTCTTCCTGCTCATCCTGCGGGCGCTCTCCCAGGCTGCGCGCAACTCGCGCCAGCTCTCCGCCGTGCTCGAGGGGCTGGCCTGGGAGGAGTTCCGCCAGGCCGAGCTTCCCGAGCTCTTCCGCGAGAAGATCGCAATCCTGATCCCCGCCTACAACGAGGTGGAGAACATCGGCTACGTCCTCGACCGCATGCCAGAGCAGGTCTGCGGCGTGTCCACGACCGTGCTGGTCGTCGACGACGGGTCCCGCGACGGCACCGGCGACGTCGCCGCCGAGCACGGCGCGGTCGTGGCCCGGCACGTGATCAACCGCGGCGGCGGGGCGGCGCTGCGGACCGGCTACCGCTTGATGGTCGAATCCGGCGCCGAGATCGTCGTCACGCTCGACGCCGACGGGCAGCATCTGCCCTCGGAGATGGAGCGCCTGGTCAAGCCGGTGCTCGACGGGGAGGTCGACGTCGCCCACGGCTCGCGCGTGCTCGGCCACGCCGATCGCAACCACTTCGCCCGCGAGCTCGGCATCGTCTTCTTCAACCGGCTCGTCTCCTTCATCACCCGCACCCACGTCACCGACTGCTCCAACGGCTACCGGGCGGTGCGTACCAGCGTGCTGCCGCAACTCGTCCTGCGCCAGGAGCAGTTCCACACCTCCGAGTTCATGATCGAGGCGATCAAGCGCGGGATTCCAGCTCGCGAGGTGCCGATCACGGTCGAGCGGCGCCTGCACGGGCACTCGAAGAAGCCGGCGGTCGTCCGCTACGGACTCGGCTTCGCCAACGCGATCGTCCGCGCCTGGCTGCGCTAGCCCGCGCCTCTTCAGCCAACCCCGGGGTGGCGAACCGCCGCCGGATCGGGCAGGTAGAGGTCGGTGCCGCACCGCGGGCAGACCTGGACATAGAGCTTGACGGCCTTGTGGCAGTTGGGGCACTGGCGTTCGGGTTCGTCCTTGTCCCGTCGATAGAGGATCACGGCGACCAGCCCGAGCAGCGGCAGGACGGCGCCGATCACGAGCCAAAGCCAGAACGAGCTGCCCTTGCCCTTGCCGATGATCGCAGTGGCTAGGCCGAAGAAGAAGGCGATGACGGGGTACTCGTATCCCATGGCCCTATTGTCGCCTCCAGCGGCTTCGGGTGCCCAATCGAGCCGACCTCGGAGATGTCGCGGCGGAAGGGCAGGCTCGCGGTCCAATCGATCACCGCGCGGGCCTTGCGAGCCGCGCCGGGAATCTGGCTCATGTGGTAGGTGCGGGCCATCCACCAGGCAGGGAAGCCGCGGAAGGTTCGGCCGCCGATCTTGCCGACAGCCTTGTAGCGACCGAGGTTGACGAAGGCAGCGCTGCCCTTGTACGTAAAGGGCCTCGCCCTGCCCACGCCCAGCTCGGCGGCGATGTTGCGAGCGGCCACCGGTCCCTGGCGCACGGCATGCTGCGCGGTCGGCGGGCAGAGGCCGCCGCGCGGGTCGGGAGCGGCGGCGCAGTCGCCGATCGCCCAAACCGAGTCGAGGCCTTTGACGCGCAGGTGCTCGTCGACCGGCACGCGGCCGCGCTCGTCGAGCGAGAGGGAGAGCTGGCGCAGGCTCGGGTGGGGCGCCACGCCGGCCGTCCAGACGACGGTGCGAGTTGGCAGGGTCTCGCCCGTGGCGATGCGGGCGCTATCCGCACGCACCTCCTCCAGGGTGGTGCCGAGGCGAACGTCGATGCCCCGGCCGCGCAGCTCGCGCAGCGCGTAGTCGGCAAGCTCGGCGTCGATCTCCGGCAGGACGCGGTCGCTCGCCTCGACCAAGACCCAGCGCATGCCGTGGAGGCGGGCGCGCGGGTAGCTCTCGATCGCGTCGGCGGCGAAGTCCTGCAGCTCGGCCAGCGCCTCGAGCCCTGCGTAGCCGCCGCCGACGAAGACGTAGGTGAGCAGCTCGTCGCGGCGCGCGGCGTCTTCGCTCGCGTTCGCCGCCTCCAGGGTCTCGATCACGTGGTTGCGCAGCCAGATCGCGTCGGCGAGGCTCTTGAAGCCGATCGCGTGCTCGGAGAGGCCCGGCACCGGCAGCACCCGCGAGACCGAACCGAGCGCGAGCAGCAACTGATCGTAGGGCAGCTGCTCGACGTCGCCCTCGCGAGTGCGCAGCTCGACCGTCCTCGCGCCCGGGTCGTGAGCTGTGATCGCACCGAGCCTGAGGTAGGTCCGCTCGAGGATCTCGCGCAGCGGCGTGACCACGTGGCGCGGCTCCAGGGTGCCCGCCGCGGCCTCCGGCAGGAACGGCGTGTAGAGCATGAAGTTGGCGTCGTTGACGAGCACCAGCCGCGTCGACTGCCGCGGCATGATCCGCTCCAGCTCGCGAGCCGCCATCGCGCCCCCGAATCCACCCCCGGCGATGACGACGTTCCAGGCCATGCATCGAACTTAGCACTTTGTAACAACGTGTTACAAAGTGCGGGATCGCACTTTAGGACCTCGTAACGCTTCGGTCGATGCAGCGCTAACATTTCGGCTAGGTGTTGCATTCACACGAACGGCCCCGGGTCACTTCCCCGGGGCCGTTTCTTGTTGCGCGCGCCCTAACGGCCTGCGAGCTTCGATGCGAGCGCGATTAGCGCCCGAATCACACCCGCGTAGGCCAGGAGGACCGCCGCTGTGTTGACATTCACGCCGCTTTAAGCCTGGGGCGGGGAAAGTTGTCCCCCACGGGCTACAGGCCCAAGCTCGCGCGGATCAGGCGGTTGACCTCGCCGCCGTCGGCGCGGCCCTTGGTCTCCTTCATCACGGCGCCGACGATGGCGCCGATCGCCTTCTGGTTGCCGGCGCGGACCTTCTCGGCGGCGTCCGGGTTGGCCTCGACCGCGGCGGCGACGATCGACTCCAGCTCGCCGCTGTCGGAGATCTGGGCGAGGCCCTCGCGCTCGACGATCGCGGCGGGGTCGCCGCCCTCGGCTACCAGCGTTGCGAGCACGGCCTTGCCGCTGCCGTGCGAGATCTCCTTCTCCTGGACCAGTGCGATCAGCGCCGCTAGCGTGCCCGGTGAGACCCTCGACTCGCTCGCGCTCGTCCCCTCGTCCTCCTGTCGCAGAGCCGCGGCGAGCTCTCCGGTCACCCAGTTGGCGACGACGCGCGGCTCGATCCCACCCGCCTCCTCGGCCACCTGCTCGAAGTAGGCGGCGGTCTCCGGATCGGCGGCGAGGAGGACGGCCACGTCCTCGGGCAGGCCGAGCTGCGCCCGGTAGCGCTCCGAGCGCGCCGCCGGCAGCTCGGGCAGCGACTCGCGCGCCTCGCGCCGCATCGCCTCGCTCGGCACGATCGGCACCAGGTCGGGCTCGGGGAAGTAGCGGTAGTCGTGCGCCTCCTCCTTGGAGCGCAGCGGGTGCAGGCTGCCGTCCTCCGGGTGGAAGTGCAGGGTCTCCTGGACGACGCTCCCACCCGCTTCGACCAACTCGCGCTGGCGGGTCAGCTCGGCCTCGATCCCGCGCTCGAGGAAGCGGAAGCTGTTCATGTTCTTCAGCTCGGTCTTGGTGCCCAGCGCTTCGCTGCCGGCGGGACGCACCGAAACGTTGGCATCGACACGCAGGCTGCCCTCATCCATGTTGACGTCGGAGACGCCGAGCTGGCGCACGGTCTCGCGCAGCAGCCGGGCCCAGGCGGCAGCGTCGGCTGCGCTGCGCAAGTCGGGCTCGGTGACGATCTCGACCAGCGGCGTGCCGCCGCGGTTGAAGTCGACCAGCGAGGCGCCCGAGCCGTGGATGCGACCCGATTCGCCGACGTGAATCATCTTCGCCGCGTCCTCCTCGAGGTGGGCACGATGGATGCGCACGTCGCCGAGCCGCCCGGCGCCGGCGATCGGAATGTCGTACTGGCTGATCTGGTACGCCTTCGGACTGTCGGGATAGAAGTAGTTCTTGCGGTGGAAGATCGAACGCGGCGCCACCTCGCATTCCAGCGCCGCGGCGATCTGCAGGGCGAAACGGATCGCCTGCTCGTTGACGACCGGCAGCACGCCGGGGTGGGCCAGGCAGACCGGGCAGGTGTGCAGGTTCGGCTCCTCGCCAAAGGAGAGCTCGCAGCCGCAGAACATCTTCGTTCGGGTTGCGAGCTGGACGTGGATCTCCAGCCCGATCACCGCCTCCAGCTCAGCCACCGGGCACCCCCTCGGGCCGGGCCTCGAAGCCGATCGCCCGCTCGAGCGCATGGGCGGCGTCGAGCAGCTTCTGCTCGGCGAAGGTGGGGGCGGCGATCTGGAAGCCGACCGGCAGTTGCGGACCGCCGCCGGCCGGCTCGGCGAGGCCGGCCGGGATCGAGATCGCCGGGATGCCGGCGAGGCTCATCGGCACGGTGAAGAAGTCGTTGAGGTACATCGCCAGCGGGTCGTCTGTCTTCTCGCCGAGCTTGAAGGCGACCGAGGGCGAGGTCGGCGTGACGACGAAGTCGAGCTCCGCGAAGGCGGCGGCGAAGTCGCCGGCGATCTTGGTGCGAACCTTCTGCGCCTGGCCGTAGTAGGCGTCGTAATAGCCCGAGGAGAGCGCGTAGGTGCCGAGCATGATCCGCCGCTTCACCTCGGCGCCGAATCCCCGCGCCCGCGTCGCCTCGTACATCTCGATCACGTCGCCGCTCGACTCCGCCCGCATGCCGTAGCGGACGCCGTCGTAACGGGCGAGGTTGGACGAGGCCTCGGCCGGTGCGATCACGTAGTAGGCGGAGATGCCGTGCTCGGCGTGGGGCAGGGAGACCTCGGCGATCTCACCGCCGAGCCGCTCGATCGTCGTCAGCGTCGCCTCGAAGACCTCGCGCACACCGGGCTCAATCGCGTCGCTGGCGAGGTCGGCCGGGACGCCGAAGCGCAGGCCGTTCAAGTCCTCGCGATCGGGCAGCCGCGGCGCCTCGGGCAGACCCACGGAGGTCGAGTCGCAGACGTCCTTGCCCTGCAACATCGCCAGCATCAACGCCGCGTCGGCGACCGTGCGCGTCAGCGGGCCGCACTGGTCGAGCGAGGAGGCGAAGGCGATCATCCCGTAGCGCGAGATCGCGCCGTAGGTCGGCTTGAGGCCGACGATGCCGCAGAGCGAGGCGGGCTGGCGGATCGAGCCGCCGGTGTCGGTGCCGATCGCCCAGGGCGCGAGGCCGCCGGCGACGACCGCAGCCGAGCCGCCCGAAGAGCCGCCGGGCACCCGGCCGTGGTCCCAGGGGTTGAGCACTGGTCCGTAGGCGGAGTTCTCGTTGGAGGAGCCCATCGCGAACTCGTCCATGTTGGTCTTGCCGAGGACCGGCGCGCCCGCCTCTATCAGGCGCCGCACGGCGGTCGAGGTGTAGGGCGGGCGGTAGCCCTCGAGGATCCGCGAGCCGGCGGTGGTCGGCACGCCCTCGGTGCAGAAGATGTCCTTGACCGCAACCGGCGCCAGGCTCGGGCGCTCTACCGCGATCGCGCCGCCATCGCCGTTCTCATCCCGCCAGAGGTAGGCGTTGAGCTCGTCGCCCGCGGCGGCGTTACGCCAGGCACTCGCGTACTCGGCCGCGTCGAGCTCCCCCGCGACCATCGCCTCGTGGGCCTCGAGGGCCGTGAGCGCCAGCAGCTCCGCCATCTATTCCTCGGCCTGCGGCGAGGGTACCCGGAAGGCCCCCCCGTCGGGATCGGGAGCCTGCGCCAGGGCAACGTCGCGATCCAAGCTCTCATGCGGCACGTCCGTCCGCCAAACGTTCTCCAGCTCGACCACGTGGGAGGTCGGCTCGACCTCGTCCAAATCAAGCTCCGCGATCCGGTCGACGTGCTCGAGAATCCCCGAGAGCTCTCGGGCCATGGTTTCCACCTCGGCGTCGTCGAGCCGCAGTCGAGCCAACTTTGCGACGTGAAGTACCTGCTCTCGCTCAATCACGGCGGCCGATTCTAGGCGTCCAGACAGTTAGAGTCCGGGCCGGATGCAGGGTGAACAGGCAGAGAGGTTCGTCGTCCTCAGTTTGCGGCTGCTCGCCGTCAGCTTCGCCATCGTCGGCATCCTCTTCATCGCCGTGCCCAGCGGCGTCCTCAACGTGATCTCCGACCTCGGCGAATGGTTCGGCAACGAGACGCGGGCGCCACACACCCAGGAGTACCTCTGGCTCGCCCTCGCCTTCGCCTACATGGTCGTGATCACCGGCATCTGCCTCGTCGCCCAGGCTGACGTCGTCCGCTACCGCCCCCTCCTGCTCGTGCTGGCGGCGGGCAAGACCGCCTCCTCGCTGGGTTCGCTCGCCTTCTTCCTGATCCAGGACCAGGTCTTCATCTACCTGCTCAATTTCCTCGTCGACGGCTTCCTGGCGCTGCTGGCGCTCTGGCTCTTTTCGCTCGCCGGCCGCATCGGCCGCGCCCCGGCCCCCGGCTGACAGCGCGCGCCGGGGCTTTCGCCTGCCGAGCAGCGCACCCTGAGCGCGATCTGCGCGGCGATGGCGCCGGGCATCGACGGCCTGCCGGCGGCCGAGCGCGACGTCGATGCCTCCGGCCCCGTCGTCGAGTTCCTGCGCTCGCTCTCGCCCCGGGTGCTGAGGCGCATCAGGCTCGGCCTACGCGCCTTCGAGTGGCTGCCCTTCCCCTGGCGCTTCAGCCGCCTGGACCCCCACGCCCGGGAGGACTTCCTGCGCGGCATGGAGGGCTCGCGCTTCGGCCTGCACCACGAGCTGCTCCTGATGGCGAAGGTCTTCGCCACGCTCGGCTACGCGGTGATCCCGGAGGTGGAGGCCCGGGTCGGCGTCGAGCGCGGCTGTCGCCTCGCCGACGGCTCCCTGCCTGAGGCGACCGACCCGCTGGGCGATACGACCGCTGCGCTCGACGGCGAGGAGTGCGACGTCGCGATCGTCGGCTCGGGCGCCGGCGGCGCGGTCGCCGCAGCGATGCTGGCGGAAGCCGGACTCGACGTGCTCGTGCTCGAGGCGGGCGAGAGTTTCGACCGCGAGAGCTATCCGGCGGAGCCGCTCGACGCGATCGCGCGCCTCTACCGCGACGGCGGCCTGACGATCGCCGAAGGCCGGCCGCCGATCCCGGTGCCCGTGGGCCGCGCCGTGGGGGGCACCACCGTCGTCAATTCCGGCACCTGCTTCCGCGCGCCGGGGGCGGTGCTCGAGGACTGGCGCCGGCGTTTCGGCGTCGATTGGGCCACCGAGCTCGACTCCGAGTTCGCCGAGGCGGAGGAGTTCCTGCGCGTCACGCCGGTCAACCGGGAGCGGATGGGGCGCAACGGACAGCTGGCGATGGAGGGCGCCGCCGCGCTCGGCGCCTCCGGCGGACCGATCGCCCGCAACGCCGGCGGCTGCGTGCAGTGCAGCTCCTGCCCATTCGGCTGTGAGATCGACGCCAAGCGCGGCATGCACGTCAGCTATCTCCCCCGGGCCGTCGCCGCCGGCGCGCGCCTGCGGACCGGCGTCGAGGCGCGAGGGGTGCTCGTCGAAGACGGGCGTGCCGCCGGCGTCAGCTGCGAAATCGCCGCCGACGGGACGAAAACACATCTCAGAGGCGGGTTTTCGTCCCGTCGGCGGCGGTATTCGGTGCGGGCGCGGGTGGGGACGATCGTCGCCGGGGGGGCGCTGGGGACGCCGGAGCTGCTGCTGCGCTCCGGCCTCGGCGGTGGACAAGTTGGTCGCAACCTGCACATTCACCCCGCCTGCTGGGTCGGCGCCCGCTACCCCGAGGAGGTGCGCGGCTGGGACGGCGTGATGCAGAGCTACTTCGTCGACGAGTGGGAGCAGCAGCGCCTGCTGCTCGAGGCGACCTTCACCCCGCTCGCCTTCGGCGGAGCCTGGCTGCAGGGCACCGGGCGCGAGCACCAGCGCTCGATGCTCGAATTCGACCACGTCGGCTCGATCGGCGTCCACCTATCCGACGAATCCTCCGGACGGATTGGGCTTGCTGCCGACGGCTCCCTTCGCACCCGCTACAAGCTCACCCAATCCGATGCCGACCGCCTCACCTTCGGCATCGCCCGCGCTGCCGAAATCCACTTCGCCGCCGGCGCAACCGAGGTCTACCCCAACATCTCCCGCGCCAACATCCTCACCCCAAGCAAGCTCTCGGCATTCGAGACGACGCGCTTCAAGCCCTCCGAACTTCGCCTGGAGGCCTTCCACCCGATGGGAACCGCCCGCATCGCCCCGCCAGGCGATGGTGTCTGCGCACCCGACGGCTCCGTGCACGGCACCCGCGACCTCTACGTAGCCGACGCCTCCCTCTTCCCCACCTCGGTCGGCGTCAACCCGATGATGACCATCATCGCCTTCGCCACCCACATCGCGACCGAGCTTGGAAAGAGGGCCGGGTGACCCCCTCCCAAAACACTCAAGAGCGGCTCCTGCCGCTCGTTTTGGGAGGGGTCACCCGGCCCTCCCCACGCTTGATTAGTTACTGGGTGGTGGCGGAGGTGCCGAGCTCGGCGGAGGTGGCGGAGGCGGCTGCTGCCCTGACGGAGGTGGAGGCGGCGGGGGCTGATGTCCCGCAGGCGGCGGAGGCGGCGTCGAGGCCGGCGGCTGTTGATGTTGCGGGGGCGCAGCCCCAGTGTGGCCACCACCACTCGAGAGACGATCGGCCGCGTCGCCGAAGGTGACCCCTTCCTCGCGCATAGCCGCGTACCCGCCATAGGCGATCCCAGCCGCCGAGACCAGACCGAGGAAGATGCCGATTTCCAGCGTCGTGTCGACCGAGACGCCACCGAAGTCGCCGCCCCCGGGCGGATCGACGATGCGGTAGAGGATGAGCAGCACCGCGATGCCGCCGAGCACGGCGACGATCGTGTTCAGCGAGACCGGCGGCTCGACGTCCGCATCGGTGAGCCGGACCACGGCAACGCCGACCGCCGCCACGATCGCCAGGATCAAGAAGATCGGGATCACGTCGAGTGCGTCCCAGGCACTGCCGCCGGCGCCCGGGACGGTGCCGGAGAAGCCGGAGACACCCGAGACTTCGACGCCGAACCAGTCGAAGAACATGAAAACGAAGAGGAGGACCGCGGAGATCGCGGAGACCTTCTCCCCCGTGCTCAGCTTGTCTAGTTCCATCTGCAAATCCCTCCGGGAGTAGGCGTTGGGAGCCGTTGGGCCGACACTACACCCGCGCCCGGGCGGCAGCCAACGTATTTACGAGCAGCATCGCGATCGTCATCGGACCGACGCCTCCGGGCACGGGAGTGATCGCAGCGGCGACCTCGGATGCGGCGTCGAAATCGACGTCGCCGACGAGGCCGTCGTCGGTGCGGTTGACGCCGACATCGATCACCACAGCACCCGGCTTGATCGCGTCGCCGCCAATCAGGCGCGGCACGCCGACGGCGGCGACGAGCACGTCGGCGCGGCGACAGGTCGCATCGAGGTCGCGCGTGCGCGAGTGGCAGACCGTCACCGTCGCGTTGGCGGCGAGCAGCAACCGAGCCACTGGCACGCCGACGAGCTTGGAGCGGCCGACGACGACCGTCTCGGCGCCCTCGAGCTCGACCCCCTCGTGCTCGAGCAGCTCCATTACCCCAACGGGGGTGCACGAGACCAAGCCCGGCATGCCGTGCGCGAGCAGACCGGCGTTGACCGGGGTCAATCCGTCAACGTCCTTTGCCGGATCGATCGCCGCGATCACCCGGTCTGGGTCGATCTGGTCGGGGACCGGAAGCTGGACGAGGATGCCGTCGATGTCCGCGTCGCGCCCCAGTTCACCAACCAGCTCGAGCAGCTCCTCCTCGCTGGTCTCCGCGGTGAGCCCGTGGTGCACCGAGCGCATGCCGGCCTCCTCGCAGGCCCTGTGCTTGTTGCGCACGTAGACGGCGGAGGCCGGGTCGTCGCCGACGATGACCGTGGCGAGCACCGGGGTGCGGCCGCGCTCGGCCTCGTAGGCCTTGACCTCGGCGGCGACGCGCTCGCGCACCGCGGCCCCCACGGCCTTGCCGTCGATGATTCGTGCCGCCATCTCTAACGCTTCCGGATTGGGGCGTAGTCGGCCATCAGCTTGCGCTCGCTGCCGTCGCCGGCGAAGCGGACGACGACGACACCGCCCGGCTCGACCGCGGTGACCACTCCGTCGCCGAAACTGGCGTGGACGACGTCGTCGCCGGTGCGCAGTTCCAGCGTCGGACCGGGGTCGATCGGCTCGGCCGCGGTCTCGCCCGAGTCCCAGCCGATCCCGACCGCCGAGCCCGGCGCGCTCGAGTGGCGCTCGGTCAGCTCGGCGGGCAGCTCGTCGGTGAAGCGCGAGGGCAGGTTGCGCTCGGCACGACCGAAGAGGCGACGCTCCCGGGCCCAGGTCATGTAGAGGCGCTTGCGAGCGCGGGTAATACCGACGTAGCAGAGCCGTCGCTCCTCCTCCTCACCCCCCTCTTCCAGCGCTCGCATATGGGGGAAGGCGCCGTCCTCGCAACCGACGATGAAGACCGTGTCGTACTCGAGCCCCTTGGCGTTGTGCAGGGTCATCAGCGTGATCAGCGACTCCTCCTCCCGCAGCCCGTCCTGCTCGGTGTAGAGGGAGATCTGCTGCAGGTACTCCTCCAGCGGCGGCACCTCGCTCTCGCCCTCCCGCTCGCGCTCGACGTCGAACTCGGCGGCGCCCGCGACCAGGGCCTCGAGGTTCTCCGCCCGTCCCTCGGCCTCGATCGTGCGCTCGGCGGCGAGCGCCTCCAGGTAGCCGCTCTCGTTCAGCACCGCCTCGAGCAAGCCGGCCACCGGGCCACCTTCCTCGGCCCGTTCGCGCAACCCGGCCATCGTCTCGTAGAAGCGGGAGACGGCCTTGATCGCGCCGCCGTTCAGGCCGGGAACCTCCTCGACCGCCCCGATTACCTCCCAGATCGCCTTGCCGGTGGTATTCGCGTGGGCAGCAAGCCTTCCCTGGGTCGTATTGCCGACGCCGCGGCGGGGCGAGTTGACGATGCGGGCGAAGCTGACCTGGTCGGCGGGATTGGCGAGCAGGCTGAGGTAGGCAACCGCATCCTTGATCTCCGCCCGTTCGTAGAACTTGGTGCCGCCGATCACCTGGTAGGGGAGGTCGAATCGGTTGAGCGTGTCCTCCAGCACCCGGCTCATCGCGTTGGTGCGGTAGAAGACGGCGACGCCCTCGCGATCGACGCCCTCCTCCTCGGCGAGGCGCTCGATCTCCCCCGCCACCCAACGCGCCTCCTCGTGCTCGTCGGCGAGCTCGGAGAGCTGGACTGGATCGCCGCCGGCGATCTCGGTCCAGAGCCGCTTCGGCCGCCGCTCACGGTTCTGCTCGACCACCGCGTTGGCGGCGGAGAGGATGGTCTGCGTCGAGCGGTAGTTCTGCTCGAGCTTGACCACCTCGGCCTCTGGGAAGTCCTTCTCGAAGTCGAGGATGTTGGTGATATCGGCGTGGCGGAACCCGTAGATCGACTGGTCCTCGTCGCCGACGACCATCAGGTTGCCGTGCTCCTCGGTGAGCAGCTGCAGCAGGCGGTACTGGGCGTGGTTGGTGTCCTGGTACTCGTCGACGAGGACGTGGCGGAAGGTGCGGCGCCAGCGCTCACGCGCCTCCTCGGAGATCTCCAGGACGTTGACGGTGCGGACGAGCAGGTCGTCGAAGTCCATCGCGTTGGCCTCGAGCATGCGCTTCTCGTAGAGCTCGTAGACGGCGGCGGTCGTTTCCTCGAAGACGCTGCCCTGCGCCTGGGCGTAGGCAGCGGCGTCGACCAGCTTGTTCTTGGCGCCGGAGATCTGCGACCGCACCGAACGTGGCGGGTAGCGTTTCGGATCGACGCCGAGCTCGGTCATGCAGCGTTTGAGCATGCGCAGCGAATCCGACTCGTCGTAGATCGTGAAGGTACGGGCGTAGCCGAGCTTCTCGGCGTCGGCGCGCAGCATCCGCGCGCAGGCGGAGTGAAAGGTCGTCACCCACATCGCCCGCACCGAGCGGCCGATCAACGAAGCAACGCGCTCGCGCATCTCGCTCGCCGCCTTGTTGGTGAAGGTGATCGCGAGGATCTCGCCGGGACGCGCGGCGCCGGTCGCCAGCAGGTAGGCAATGCGATGGGTGAGCACACGCGTCTTGCCCGAGCCGGCGCCGGCAAGGACCAGCAGCGGCCCTTCGCCGTGCACGACGGCCTCCCGCTGCGGCTTGTTGAGGCCGGCGAGGAGGCGCTCCGCCCGGTCGGCGCCGGGCTCGATCGGCGCGCCCTCAGCCTGACTCGGGGGGCTCTCGGAGTCCATCTTCAGCATCCGCTCCGAGCATAGCCCCGGGAGCGGCCGGGTCCGCCCGGCTACGGCGCCTCGCTCACTGAGCGACTGCTCCTATTTGCAGGATTCGGCGACTTCTTCGAACGCCTTCGTCGAGCCGCTCAAAAGCAGTTCTTCGACTTCTTCCTGGGAGCCTTTCTCGAAGACTTCGAGGACGCAGCCCTTCAGCTTGGGGTTGAGTTTGTTCGAGGGTTTCGCGAATTCCCTTTCGAAAACTTCGACGAGCCGGTCCTGGTCCAGCTTGGTGAAGCTGACGAGCTCGTCCACCTTCCACTGGTCGCCTTCCTTGACCAGGGCGACTTCCGCCGTTTGACCGTCGAAGCCGCCACCCTCCACGGTAAGTTCGGCCGATGCGTTCGAACCGCCGATCACGACGTTGGAGACGCTGACCGATTTCGCGCCTTCTCCGCTTTCAGCTTCTAGTTCGCACTGTTTGACGGCGGCGGCGCCCTTTTGCTGCGAGAGCTGCTCCATGAATTTCTGGGTCTCGAGCTTCTTGCAATCGGCCGGATCGGTGGTCACCGCCGAGGTTTCGATCACGTCTTCGACTTCGCTCGCTTCGTCGCCGCCCCCACCACCGCCGCAGGCCGAGAGCCCGAAGGCGAGCAGGATCGCGATGCAGGGCAAGAGCAGCAGCCGGTTGTTCAAAGCAATCCCCTCCCGTGGTAGCGAACAGACGAGCGCGATTAATTAGGTTATCTCAGCCGCCGGCAGACGAGCGCCCGGTGCGCTCGCGCAGCTCGGTTGCCGCCGGTGCCGGGACCTCGCCGCCCTCGAGCTCGGCGAGGCGGCGTTCGAGCTCGCCGATCCGCTGCGAGAGCGACTTGATCGCCTCGGCGATCGGATCGGGCAGGTGGATCCAGTCGGCGTCGGGGCCCTCGACCCGTTTGCCGTCGACTTTGACCGGGTGGCCCGGGTTGCCGACGACGGTGGCACCGGGCGGCACGTCCTCGATCACGACCGTGTTGGCGCCGATCTTGGCCCCGTCGCCGACGGCGATCGGGCCGAGTAGCTTGGCGCCCGAGCCGACCGTGACGTTGTCGCCCAGGGTCGGGTGGCGCTTGCCGCGCTGGAAGCCGGTGCCGCCCAAAGTGACCCCCTGGTAGAGGGTCACCCGCTCGCCGATCTCGGCGGTCTCGCCGATCACCACCCCGGAGCCGTGGTCGATGAAGAACTCGCGGCCGATCCGCGCCGCCGGGTGGATCTCGACCCCGGTCACCGAGCGGGTCAGGTAGGCGAGCACGAGTGGCGCCAGCGGCACCCTCGCCTCGAGCAGTGCGTGGGCGAGCCGGTGGGCGAGCAGCGCCTGCACGCCGCCCCAGCTGAGCAGGATCTCCAGCGAGGAGACTTCCTGCGCGGCGGGATCGCGATCGCGCGCCGCCTTGACGTCAGCGCGCACCTCGTGCACCAGCCTCTTCCAGCGACTCATGGTGAGAAGAAGGGTAGGGACACGTAGCGCTCCCCCGAGTCGCAGACGATCGTCACCACGCGCTTGTCCTTCATCTCGGGCCGCGCCGCCACCTCCAGGGCCGCCCTGACGTTGGCCCCGGCGGAGATGCCGGCGAGGATGCCCTCCCGCTGGGCGACGAGGCGAGCGGTCTCGAGCGCGTCCTCGTCGCCTACCAAGATCACCTCGTCGATCACGCTCCGATCGAGTACCCCGGGCACGAAGCCGGCCCCGATGCCCTGGATCTTGTGCGGGCCAGGGGCGCCGCCGGAGAGGACCGGGGAGCTGGCCGGCTCGACGGCGACGATCAGGGTCTCCGGCGAGCGCTGACGCAGCACCTGTCCCACCCCCGTGATCGTGCCGCCCGTGCCGACCCCGGCGACGAAGGCGCCGACCTCACCGCCCGTGTCGCGCCAGATCTCCTCAGCGGTCGTGCGCCGGTGCACCTCGGGATTGGCCGGGTTGGAGAACTGCTGCGGCATGAAGCCCTTGCGTTGCTTGCAGATTTCCCCAGCCAGCTCGACCGCCTCGGTCATCCCGCTAAGCGACGGGGTCTCCCTCACTTCGGCGCCGTAGGCACGCAGCAGCTTGGTCCGCTCTCGGCTCATCCCCTCCGGCAGGGTCAGGATCAGCTCGTATCCCCGCGCCGCGCAGACCATCGCCAGGGCGATCCCGGTGTTGCCGCTGGTCGGCTCGACGATCACCGAGCGGCCGGGCTCGATCAGCCCCTCGGCCTCGGCCGCGTCGATCATCGCCACCCCGATCCGGTCCTTCACCGACCCACCGGGATTGAGCTGCTCGAGCTTGACGCAGACCTCTCCCGCCAGCCCCTCGCCCAGTCGCGAGAGGGAGACCATCGGCGTCTCGCCCACAACCGCCGCTGCAGTCGGCCCGATCTCCATCAGATGAAGTACATGCCGAGTCGGGGCGCGCTATCCCGTATGAGCAAGCGGTTTGCCGTTTCCGTGCGCCAGTTATGCGCCAGTAAGCACCGCGCCAGCCGCGCGGGCGGCTTCTTCGTCCCGCTCTCTTTGAGCTTCACGCGGGCGTCAGCGGTCGATCCGTCAACGTCGCCGTGGCTACGTGCAGCGGACCGCTCTCCCCGCCCTCATCAGCGAGATAGAGCGCAACTCCCTCTTGCAGCGATTCAAAAAGCTCGTCAAGGGTGTCCCCGGATGCGAAGCAGCCGGGCAACTCGGGAACGTCCGCCCAGTAGCTGCCGTCCTCGATATGGATACGCGCGGTTAGCTCCATAAGTGAAGTTCCTTCATCTTAGCTCTGCCTGTTTGAGAATCGCCTGGGCCAAGCCGGTTGGGTAGTCGCGCCCCTTGTGCTGCGGGAGCGTGATCGGTCGACAGCCGGGCTTGATCATCTTGACCTGATGCTTGCCGCCCCGGGCCTGCGTCCAACCGTTTTCCTTCAGCAGCTTGATCGCCTTCTTCTGATTCAGCGTCCCTTTCATCAGCCGAGCGACGGTAGCCCTCGGTGCGGCGGAAACGTTTCGGCAGCGTGCCTCATGCGCCACTGGTGCGCCAGTACGACCGGAAATAACCGGTCTCAGCCGGACTACGCTCCGCTTGAACAAGCGGAATGCCAGTAGCCATGCGGCCCGATCTAAATGAAGTACATGCCGCTGGCGGCGGCCTCGGCTTCGCGGCGGGCGATTTCGGCGATCGTGGTCTGGCCGAAGACTTTGCGCAGGGCGGTGACGCCCTCGGCCCAGATGCCGCCGGCCTCGTCGGCCTCCTGGCCGACCTTGCCGTCGAGGGCCTGGACGACCTCGAGCACGGAGATCTCCTCGGGGGGGCGCGAGAGGGTATAGCCACCGCGCATGCCGCGATGGCTGGTCAGCAGGCCGGCGCGCCGCAGGGTCGAGAAGAGCTGCTCTAGGAACTGCTCGGGAATCTCGCGCCGCTCGGCCAGCTCCTTGATCGGCACAGGTCGCTCGCCCGAGCGCGCCAGCTCCGCCATCGCGACCACGGCGTAGCGCGACTTCGAGGTGATCGAGATCATCGGGAACTTTCTACCGCACCGCCCGGACCCCGGAGTCTGCTCGGAAACCCCGCGGGTGCGGCTGGCAAGCGCCGGACCAAGCGGGGCAAGGACGCAGGGAGGCGCGAATGGCAGCGCCATTCGGCCGACCGAGGACGCAGCACCGCGCAGTGTCCGCCGCCGCCAGGCGCGCGGGGGGGATTTCGAACAGGCTCTGAGTTAGGATCGGAGCCAGCGGGCTCCAGGGCTGACGATGGAGTCCTCGTCGAACCCAAAATCGGGAGCAGTCCTGAGCGAGCGTCCACAGTGCCTTGTCGTCGATGGTCATCCGATCGTCCGGATCGGCGTGTGCCGAGCGCTACAGGATCGCTTCGATTGTCATGAGGCCGCCAACCGCGACGAGGCCGTCGACCTCGTGCGCGACATGGGCAGCATCGACGTGGCGATCCTCGACATGCGCGCCCGCCCAGATGGCGCCCACCCGCGCCCGCTCGGGCCCACCGAGGCGATTCGCACCATGCTCAAATCCGAACCCGGCCTCGGCATCGTCGCCCACGGCGAGCGCGCCGAGCGCCACCTCGCCAGCGCGGCGCTCGCCGCCGGCGCCTCCGCCTACGTGGCCCGCACAGCCAGCATCGGACAGCTTCTGCTCGCCACTCAGGCCGCGCTCGCGCAGGAGCGCTTCGTCGATCCCGAGGTACCGCCCCGCGGCAGCCGTGGCAAGCTGACCAAACGCCAGCGCGAAATTCTCCAGCTCCTCGCCAACGGCGAATCGACCACCGTCGCCGCCCATGAGCTCGACCTCAGCGCGGAAACGATCAAGACCCACACCAAGAACGCCCTCGCCCGCCTGGAAGCTCGGAACAGGACCCACGCGGTAGCAATAGCCCTGCGCGAGTCCCTGATCGAGTAAGCCGGCGACAGACCCGCCGCGCCGCGCCGCCTAAATCCAGCCCCTATCCCGTGCCGTGAGCACCGCCTGTGCCCGGTCGACGGCGCCGATCTTGCCGTAGACGTTGTGCAAGTGGGTGCGGATGGTTGAGACCGAGAGCTGCATCTCGCCGGCGATCTGCTTGTAGACCATGCCCTCGGAGAGGTGACGGAGGACGTCGAGCTCGCGTGCCGAGAGCGGGCAGGGCTCGGCCGCGCGGGCGACGTCGCTGCGAGCGTAGGGAAGCTGGTAGAGGAGGTCGCGCAGGCCCTCGGGGCTGAGGCCGCAGCGCTTGGCGGCGGCGTGCAATCGGTCCGGCGTCACCGTCTCGCCCTGGCTGTAGTGGGCGACCATGTCGGCTGTGGCGACCAGCGCGGCGAGCCCCTCGGCGTCATCGGCGTGATGGCGCTCGATCGCCACGGCGATCCGCTGCGGCAGGTTCCAGCGCCGCGCCAGAACGCCGCCGACCAGGGCGTGGTCGATGCCGAGCCGGTCGCGTTCCTCGCGCAAGCGCAGCTCAGGTGGCTTGGCGACGACGTCGAAGTTGCCCCGGTCGCCCGGGTGGAGGTTGGCGATGACGAGCCGACCGACGTCGTGCAGCAACGAGGCGACGGCGAGCTCGTCGCGGTCCTCCCAGCCAATCGCGCGGCCGATCTCGTCGGCCGCCTGCTGACTGGCGAGGGCGTGGACGCGGAAGCGCTCGGGGCGCATCTCGCGACCGCCGTTGGTCTCGAAGAAGTCGAAGACGGGCGCCGTGCCGGCGATGGCGAGGACGCCGGAGGGCTTGAGCACGTCGATCGCATCGGGGACGGTGCCGATGCCGCCGACGGGGTTGGAACTGCGGTTGGCGAAGCGCAGGACCGCGATCGCGAGGCCGACGTCCGACTCGACCGCCTCGACCAGGTCAGCGACGCGGCCGGTTTCGGCCGTGGCGGCGTGCATGACACGGGCCCGGGACTCGAGCAGGACGGGGAATTTCTCGACCGCCTCGAAGGCGGCGGCGAGTCGGGCGCCCGGCGCCGGCTTGCCGCCATCGCGGCCGGTGGCGCCCGGCCTGGTCTTCCCGTTGCTCTGTGGCTTCGTGGTCTCCATTGCGCAAACAGCCTTCGACTGCCTCATCGGCAGCGGAGGACGCACGGTTTAGCCCTGGGGTCCCCAAAATCGATGACCACCTTGGCGTCATTTGTCCAATTGGGTGGATTTCGGCGCCAGCCTTTGTCCGTCAGGAACGCAGCCGAGCCAGCGCTGCGTCGATGCGGGCGAGCGATTGCTCACGCCCGAGGACGGCAAGCGACTCGAAGATTCCCGGTGAGACGGAGGTGCCGGTGATCGCCACGCGGATCGGCTGGTAGACCCTGCCCGGCTTGAGATCGAGCCGCTCGGGCAGCGGGCCCAGCGCCGCCTCCACGTCATCCGCGGCAAAGCCAGTCGCGGCGGCGAGGGCACCGCGCGCGGCCTCGAGCGCCGGCGCGGCGCCGTCCTTCATCACCTTTGCCCAGGCCTTCTCGTCTTCGACGGGCGGTTCGAAGAGGAAGCGGATCAACGACCAGACCTCCGCCAGGGTCTGGGCTTTCTCCTGCGCGATCTCGCAGGCGGCGCGCAGCCGTTCGTCGGGCTCACGACCGAGGTGCCTGGCGACCGCGACCGTGTAGTCGTCGAGCGGCATCTCGCGCATGAAGCGGCCGTTGAGCCAGCGCAGCTTCTTCTCGTCGAAGACCGCGGCGGAGCGGCCGACGTCCTCGACCCGGAAGCGCGCGACCAGCTCCTCCGTGAGCATGATCGTCGTGTCGTCGTCGGTGCCCCAGCCGAGCAGCGCCAGGTAGTTGCGCACCGCCGCGGGCAGGTAGCCGGCACCGCGCAGCTCCTGGACCGAGGCGGCACCGTGGCGCTTGGAGAGCTTCTTGCCATCTGGGCCGTGCAGCAGTGGCAAGTGCGCGTAGCGCGGCGGCTCGTGGCCGAGCGCGGTCAGGACCAACAGCTGCTTGGGCGTGTTCGAGAGGTGATCGTCGCCACGCACCACCTCGGTGATCCCCATCTCGGCGTCGTCGACCGCTACGGCGAAGTTGTAGAGGACCGAGTCGTCGCCACGGGCGATGACGAAGTCGTCGTAGCTGCGGTTGGGGAAGCTGACCGGCCCGCGGATCAGGTCGTCGACGACGGTCTCCCCCTCGTCGGGAACGCGCAGCCGCACCGCCGCCCCCTCGTCGGAGACCGGCTCCCCCCGGTAGCCGCGGTCGGCCCCGTGCTCGGCCTTCCAGGCCTCGACGTCCTTGGCCGTGGCGGAGTCGCGGTAGGCGGCGCCGGAGTCCAGCAGCCGCGCCAGCGCCTCCGCGTGGAGCTCGGCACGCGCGGCCTGCGAGACCGGCCCGATGTCCCAGTCCAGCTCCAGCCACCTCAGCGCGTCGAGGATCTGCGCCACGTTCTCCTCGGTCGAGCGCTCCCGATCGGTGTCCTCGATCCGCAGCACCAGGTCGCCCCCGCCATGGCGGGCGGCGAGCCAGTTGTAGAGCGCGGTGCGAGCGCCGCCGATGTGCAGGACCCCGGTTGGAGAGGGAGCGAAGCGGAAGCGCTGTGGGGTCTCGTCGGACACGGCCGCGGCGCATGTTTCCACAGCGCTCGACGCCGCGACCCTGGGCGCAGGTCAGGTGGACGCGGGGACCTGGTCGCCGACCGCCCGCTCGCGCATCCAGAGGAAGAGGGGCAGGCCAAAGCAGAGCCCGACCAGGAACGTGGCGGGGATGCACAGCCACCACCTGGCAATTGGCGTCCGCCGCGCCTCGGCGGCAGCCCAAACGAAGAAGGCGATGGCGGCAATCGCGAGATCCAGCAGCAGCTGGGTCGAAGGGACGCTGGCGAACCAGAGCGAGAAGTAGCCACCGAGGTCCAAACCTTCGTCGGCGAGGAAAAGCCCGACGCAGAGGTTCGGAACGACGAGCCCGACCAAGGTCAGGGCGAGCAGCAGGCGCTCGGTCGCCCCGGCCTGACGACGGCGCCCAGCGGCGCGGCCAATTTCCTTGCGCACCTCCCTCACCACCTCCTTTGCCATCTCCGGAACCTGCCGCGGCCGCTGGATCACCACTCGCGCGGCGGCCCCGGCGATGCGGCGCGGCGTGAAGAGCCGCGATGGCCCGATCTCGTGGTTGAGCATTCGCAGGAACCGCCGCGTGTCCTCCTCGCCGGCGGCCACGTCGCGGAGGACCTGGGCCGCGAGCGGGAACGTCGCCCCCGCGGCTCCCATATCGGTGGCAAGCCAGTGCATCTCGTAGCCGTCCTCGTCGCGCCACCGCCCCCAGCGCCGAAGCTCCGCGTCGAGGCAATCGCGGGCGAGACCGGCGGCAACGGCATCCGCCAGGCGCTCGGCCTGGCGCAGCGCGTCGGCCATGCCCTGCGCGGGCGAGGGGTCCTTGAAGTTGCCCGAGTCCCCCACCAGCGCCCATCCCGGCCCGGTCGGCTCACGGAAATAGCCCCGCCAGTTCGCCAGCACCCGGATCGGCCCGCTCCGCCTAGCGCCCGCCAGCAGTTCGGCCAGCTCCGGCCAGGCGTCGAGGGCCGCCATGAAGCCGCCCTCCCGATCGGCAAGGAAGGAGTCCCGGGCGTCAATGGCGGGACAGGCCGCGGCGAGATGGAGCCCGGCGTCGGTCGGCGCCACCACGTAGGTCAGGTCGCCGAGCTTGGCGAGCCGCAGATGCGCCTCCGGCTCTGCGACTCCCTCGAAATAGGCCCAGGCGAATACCCGCCCCGGCGGCGTCAGGTGGTATTCCCGCGCACCGACGAGCTGCGCAACGGTCGAGCCCCGGCCGTCGGCACCGACCACCAGCCTGGCCCGCAGGCCCCGACCACCAGCCTCGACCCCGACCACGCGACCCTCCTCGCGCAGCAGCCCGGTGACCCTGGTGCGGGTGCGCACGTCCACGCCGGCCGAGACCGCCCCTTCGACCAGCAGCTGGTCGAGTGTCACGCGGCGCATGGAGAGCGAGGGGAAGTCGAACAGCCCATCGTCGAGCCTCGCCTCCATCCGGGCGCCGTCGCCGACGAAGGTGAAGCGCGTCAAGGGCATGGCCCCGGCCGCGAGGACGCCGTCGAGGACGCCAATCCGGTCGAGGACGCCGACGCCACACGGCTGGATCACGTGGGTGGACAGGACCTCACTGGGAAACCGCGACTTGTCAAGCAGGCAAACGCGCAGGCCGCGGCGCGCCAGCATCGTGGCCAGGGGAGAGCCAGCGCAGCGCGCCCCCACCACCGCCACGTCGAACCACTCCATGGCGGAAACGTTGGCAGCCGCGGGTCAGCCTGTCGATTACCTCCGAGGTAGCTTCCGCAACGCCTCGACCGTCGCCATATCTGCGGGGAAGCTGAGCTCGATCGATAGCTCCGAAGCGGTCACCTCCACCGCCGTGCCGAAGGTTGCAATGGAGAAGAAGAACGACAGCTCGGTGCCGTCGGCAAGGCGCATTCTCATCATCGGCGTGAGCACGTTCCCGGCTGACCCTTCGGAGAGGAAATCGTGTTCGTCGGCGGGCGCCGGATAGCCGCGGACCTCCTCCAGCAGCGCCGCCAGCTCGGGGTCGCCGCTGATCGCCACCTGGCGCTCGAGCCTGCCGAGGAAGTAGGGGCGGACCTGGGCGATGTTGACGATCGAGGCCGCCAGCCCGCCGGGGTGAAGACCGAGGCGCATCACGTTGACCGGCGGCTCCAGCAGGGACTCGTCGACCCCCTCCGCGAGTACCGCCATCGTCCGGTTCGCCGCGACCAGATTCCAGTGGCGGTCGACCACGACGGCCGGGTTGGGCTCATGGCCCTCGAGGATCACTTCCAGCGCCTCCCTCACCGGCGCCATCGGTGGCTCGTCGATCGAGAGCTCTGGAAAAGTCGGCGCGTGGCCAGCGGCAAGCAGCATCCGGTTGCGCTCACGGAGCGGGACCTCGAGCTGCTCGGCAAGCCGCAGGACCATCTCGGCGCTGGGCCGCGACCGCCCCGTCTCGACGAAGCTCAGGTGCCTTGCGGAGATGCCCGCATCGAGGGCGAGGTCGAGCTGGCTGAGCTGGCGCAGGTTGCGCCAGCGGCGAAGCAGGGCTCCGACCTCCGTGCGTGTGGCCTCCCCCTGACTCATAGGATGCGCACCCTATGCTGATCGGCGCGCACGTCTCCACTGCGGGAGGGCTCGACAAGGCGATCGAGCGGGGGTCCGAGCGCGCCTGCGAAGCGATCCAGATCTTCAACCAGAGCCCGCGAATGTGGCGGCCGACGAAATACGGGCCTGACGACTTCGCCGCCTTCAAGGAGGCGATGGCAAACTCGCCGATCGAAGCGGTCGTGATCCACGCCGTCTACCTGATCAATTGCGCGAGCAAGGACGGGGAGTTGCGCAAGAAGTCCCAGGCATCGCTGACCCATGCACTGCGGATCGGCGACGAGATCGGCGCGGCCGGAGTCGTCCTGCATCCGGGGGCGCAGGTGAAAGAGCCGCTGGGGCCCTCGATGAAACGGGCCGGGAAGACGATCGCCGCGGCACTGAAGGACAGCGAGCGCTGCCCCCTCCTGCTCGAGCAGACCGCGGGCCACAAGGGTCTGCTCGGCCGCGACTTCGACCAGACCGCCGAGCTGATCGAGCTGGCCGGGAGCGGCAAGCGCCTCGGCCTCTGCCTCGATTCCTGTCACCTCTTCGTACAGGGCTACGACGTCACCGACGAGGTCCACCTGTCCAAAGTGGTCGACGAAGCCGACGCCAAGGTCGGCCTCGACCGCCTCCAGTGCCTCCACGTCAACGACGCAGCCGCCCCCCTGGGCTCCTGCCGCGACCGCCACGCCAACCTGGGCAAAGGCGAGATGGGCAAACAGGGCCTGGCCGCCTTCCTCTCAGAGCCCCGCTTCGAGGGCCTGCCGGCGACGCTGGAGACTCCGGGACCCGCGAAGAAAGGCCCCGACCGCAAAGAAGTCCTGGCTGCAAAGCGTCTGCGTAAAGCTGGCCTCAAGCGACGCAAAGGGTAGGACGGGGGTTGGTCCCTCGCGGGAATGTCGCCGCAGGCGGCCGCCGCACTCGTGGTTCTAAGCGCGGCGGAGCCGCGCTCCTAGATTGTCGCTAAGCGCCGCAGGCGCGTGCGATATCAATTCCCGCGAGGGACCAACCCCCGTCCTTCTCAATCCGTCCCGACTCACCCAAGCTCAACCGAGACGAGACGGCGCACCTTAACTCCTGAGCTTTCCGGAGCCCTCACGACCCAAGCTCGTGTCATAAGCACCGTCGAAAGGGAGCGCGGTGGGTCTCTGGGCGAATGTCGCGAAGCGGCCGCTGCACTCGTGACTCTAGGCGCGGCGCAGCCGCGCTCTCAAATTGTCGCTAAGCGCGCGGAGCGCGCGTGCGACATCAATTCGCCCAGAGACCCACCGCGCTCCCCTGCCCCGGCGCTTTGAAGCAGGGCTACTTGACGTGAACGCCCGAAATCGCGCGACTGATGACCAGGCGCTGGATCTCCGAGGTCCCCTCGAAAATCGTGTAGATCTTCGCGTCGCGGTGCATCCGCTCGACCGGGAACTCGCGGGTGTAGCCGTTGCCGCCGAGGATCTGGATTGCCCGCTCGGTTGCCCAGACGGCGACCTCGCCGGCCTTCAGCTTCGACATCGAGCCCTCGGCGTTTTCGAATTTCTGTCCCGTGCGGCCCATCCAGGCGGCGCGCCAGACGAGCAGCCGGGCGGCGTCGATCTCCAGCTTCATGTCGGCCAGGGTGAAGGCGATCGACTGGTTCTCGACGATCGCCCGGCCGAACTGCTGGCGCTCTTTGGCGTAGGAGAGCGCGTACTCATACGCCGCGCGGGCGATGCCGAGCGCCTGGGCGCCAACGGTGGGCCGGCTCGCCTCGAAGGTCTGCATCGCCGCCTGTGACTTCGACTTCTTGCCTTCGCGCACCCGCGCTAGGCGTTCGTCGAGCTTCTCCTTGCCGCCGAGCAGACAGGCGCCCGGCACGCGGCAGTCGTCGAGGTGGACGTCGGCGGTATGCGAGGCGCGCAGGCCGTGCTTCTTCACCTTGGCGCCCTGCTCGCAGCCCTTCGTCCCCGGCGGGATCACGAAGGCGGCGTGGCCGCGCGAGCCGAGCTCGCGGTCGACCGAGGCGATCACCACGTGGACGTCGGCGATGCCGCCGTTGGTCGCCCAGGCCTTCTGGCCGTTCAACACCCACTCTTCCTTGGCCTCGTCGTACTTGGCCGTGGTGCGGATCGCGGAGACGTCGGAGCCGGCGTCGGGCTCCGAAGCGCAGAAGGCGGCGACCTTGGGATCGTCGGCGCTGCCGAAGCACTGCGGGATCCACTCCCCCATCTGCTCTGGCGTGCCCTGTCCGAAGATCGCCGCGACGGCAAGCGAGGTGCCCATGATCGCCATGCCGATGCCGGCGTCGCCCCAGAAGAGCTCCTCGTTGGCGATCGGCAGCGTCAGGCCAGTCTCATCGGCCCAGAACTGACCGAGCGCTTCGAAGCTGTAGAGGCCGATCTTGGCCGCCTCCTGGATCACCGGCCAGGGGGTTTCCTCGCGCTCGTCCCACTCCTCTGCAGCGGGACGGACGACGCCCTCGGCAAAGCCGTGCACCCACTCGCGGATGTCCTTCTGGTCCTGGTTCAGCTCGAGGGTGAACCTCGGCTCCTCGGCCGCGCCCTCGGCGCCGCCGGTCGCCTCAGCCACTAGATCCTCTGCCTCTGCAACTGCCGCTGTATCGCTCATGGCGCGGGATCGTACACGGAACTGTGTCAGGTCCTGGGGCGCTCAGACGTCGCGCAGGTCGAAGGCCTTAATCCCCTCGGGGCCGCCGTCGGCGCAGTCGAAGAAACGACGGTTGACGCAGTCGTAGGACTCGCCGGCGCCCTCGTAGGCGCGCTCGACCGAGAACTGGCAATGCGGCAGCGCCTCGCCAGTCATCTTCACGCCGCCGAAGCCGCCCGGCTGCAGCACCGCATCGAGGTCGACCTTGGCGGCGAAGACGTCCTGCATGCAGCCGACGTACTGGTTGCCGGTCAGCATGTCGACGAAGCTGTAGAGGTAGCGGCAGCGCATTTCCACGCAGCCGCGCGGCTCGACCATCTTGTCGCAGAAGGAGCGGCACTGACGGCACTCCCCCGTCTTCTCACGAGTCGCTGGCATGAACGAAGTCTACGGACCCCTGACCGCGTAAACCAAGGCCTGAACTGGCTACGCGGCCAGTGCTGCCGCTGAGCCGAGCACCTCGTCGAGCTCGCTGCGCAGGCTGCCGGAGGGGCGCACGCGGTAGGCCTCGCCGAGCTGCAGGCGCTTGGGGTCGCCGCCGGCCGTGCGGATCGCCAGGTGCACCTCGGCCTCGCCCTTGTGGTGTTCCAACACCGACTTGAGATCTTCGACCAGGGCGTCGCTGAGCATGACGGCGTCGAGCTCGACCTCGAACGGACCCTTCGGCGCGGCCGCGGACGTCGGGGCGGCGGCGATCTCCGCGGCGTCGGGTTCGAAGCGCTCGGCCTCCTGCACGACCAGCTTGGTCTCACCCCGCTCCTTGTGGTCGAGGCGGCCGCGCACGATCACGATCGCGTCGGGCTCGATCACCGCGGCGCTCTCCGCCTGGTCGGCCTTGAAGACGAGCATCTCGACCTGGCCCTCGACATCGTCGAGCGTGGCGAACATCATCTGGTTGCCGCTCTTGGTGCGGATCTTCTTGCACTCGGTGACGATGCCGCCGACGGTCACCCACGATCCGTCCTGCTTGGAGGCGAGATCGGCGAGGCTGCAGTCGACGCGAGCGCGCAGCGCCCCGCGCACTTCGGTCAGCGGGTGAGAGGAGAGGTAGGTGCCGAGCGTCTCCTTCTCCATCGCCAGCAGCTCGGCGCGCTCGAACTCGGCGGCGGAGATCGGCGGGCGGTGGTGGGCCTGGGTGGCGTGCGCGCCGGCGCCGGACTCCTCGCCGAAGTCGAAGATCGAGCCCTGCCCCATCTGAGCGTCCTCCTGCGCCTTCTGCCCGGCCGACTGCGCCGCGGGCAGGGCCTCCAGCATGCCCTTGCGGGTGGCGCCGGTCGAGTCGAGGGCGCCGCACTTGATCAGGCATTCGATCGCGCGTTTGTTGACGGCGCGGGAGTCGACCCGCTCGCAGAAGTCCCAGATCGACGCGATCGGGGTGTCCTCGCGCGCGCGCAGGATCGCCTCGACCGCCGCGTGGCCGACGTTCTTGACCGCGTCGAGGCCGAAGCGGATCGCTTTCTCGGAAACGACGAAGTCATGGTCGGAGGAGTTGACGTCGGGCGGCAGCACGTCGATCCCCATCTCCTCGCAGCGGTTGACGAAGAAGGGCACCTTGTCCTTGGTGTTCATCACCGAGGAGATCACCGCCGCCATGTACTCGGCCGGGTAGTTGGCCTTGAGGTAGGCGGTGCGGTAGGAGATCAGCCCGTAGCAGGCGGCGTGGGACTTGTTGAAGGAGTAGTCGGCGGCGGCCTCCATCAGCGACCAGAGGTCATTGGCCACCTTTCCGGCGGTGTTCGAGGCCTTCATCCCCTCGAGGAACTTGGCCTTCATCGTCGCCATCAGCTCGCGCTTCTTCTTGCCGATCGCCTTGCGCAGGTCGTCGGCCTCGGCGGGGCTGAAGCCCGCCATCCGCTTGGCGATCTCCATCAACTGCTCTTGGTAGAGGACGCAGCCGTAGGTCGGCTCGGTGATCGGGCGCAGGCGCTCGTCGGGATAGGTCACCGAGCTCGGGTTGCGCTTGCCCTTCGCGTAGGCGGGGATGTAGCTCATCGCGCCGGGTCGGTAGAGGGCGACGAGGGCGACGATGTCGTCGAACTCGCTCGGCCGCACCTTCTTCATCGCCTCCCGCATGCCCTCGGACTCGAGCTGGAAGACGCCGGTGCCGTCGCCCCGACTGAGCATCTCGAAGGTCTTGGCGTCGTCCATCGGGATCGCGCTCATCTCGATCTCCACCCCGCGCGAGCGGCGGATGATCTCGGCCGCGTCCTCGATCACGTCGAGGTTGCGCAGGCCGAGGAAGTCCATCTTCAGCAGGCCGATCTCCTCGATCGGGCCCATCGAGTACTGGGTGACGATCTTGTACTGGCGCTCGGCCTTGCCCGATCCGTTGCCGTTGGCGGCGGGAGCGCTGCGATCCTCGGCGAGCTGCAGGGGGACGATCTCCTGCAGCGGCCGGTCGGCGATGACGACCGCGGCGGCGTGGATCGAGTTGTTGCGGATGATCCCCTCGAGGCCCTGGGCGACGTCGAGGATCCGCTTCGCGTCGGGCTCGGCGTCGTAGGTCTTGCGCAGCTCCTGCCCCGGCCGCAGGCATTCCTCAAAGGAGGGATTGCGACCGAGGATCGGCTCGGGGATCTGCTTGGCGAGGCGGTCACCGGTGCCGTAGTCGAAGCCGAGCACGCGAGCGGCGTCGCGGGTGGCGGCGCGCGGCGCCATCTTGCCGAAGGTGATGATTTGGGCGACCGACTCGCGGCCGTACTTCTCGGCGACGTAGCGGATCACGCGCTCGCGACCGCGCACCGAGAAGTCGATGTCGATGTCCGGCATCGACTTGCGGCCGGGGTTGAGGAAGCGCTCGAAGAGCAGGTCGTTGGAGATTGGGTCGATGTCGGTGATCGTCAACGCGTAGGCGACGATCGAACCGGCTGCGGAGCCGCGGCCCGGGCCAACCGCGATGCCGTTCTCCTTCGCATAGCGGACGAAATCCCAGACGATCAGGAAGTAGGAGGAGAAGCCCATCTCCTCGATCACGCCGAGCTCGAACTCGAGCCGCTCCCGCGCCTCTGCCGGGATCGGATCGCCGTAGCGGGCACGCATGCCCTCGTCGGCGATGCGGCGCAGCATCGCCTCCGGCTCCTCGCCGTCGGGGGCGGGGTAGCGCGGCAGCAGCAGCTTGCCCAGCTCGATCTCGACATCGCAGCGCTCGGCGATCTCCAGCGTCGTCGGCACCGCCTCCGGCCACTCGGCGAAGGAGGTCGTCATTTCCTCGGAGTCCTTGAGGTAGAACTCGTTGGTGTCGAAGCTCAGCTTCGGCGCCTCCAAGGTCGACTTGGTCTGCACGCAGAGCAGCGCCGAGTGGTTGTCGAAGTCCTCGCGGCGCAGGTAGTGGACGTCGGCGGTGCCGACCAGCGGCCGGCCCAGCTCGCGGGCGAAGCGGACGATCCCCTCGTTGGCCTTATCCTGCTCGGCGATGCCGTTCTTCTGCACCTCGAAATAGACCTGCTCGGGACCGAAGGCCTGGATTAGGTCGTCGAGGTGGGCGCGGGCGTCGGCGTCCCGCTCTTCGATCAGGCGGCGGCAGAAACGCGACTGCAAGCAGCCGGTGAGGGCGATCACGCCCTCGGCGTGGGCGGCCAGCATCTCCATGTCGACGTTGGCCTTGCCGCGAGAGAAGCCCTCGAGGAAGCCGGCCGAGGTGAGCTTGACCAGGTTGGCGAGACCGGTGTCGTTCTCGGCCAGCAGGGTGAGGTGGTTGCGCTCGTACTTCGGCTTCTCCTTGATCGCCGCCACGTCGTCGACGAAGTAGGCCTCGAAGCCGGCGATCGGCTTGATC
>JASLIG010000119.1 GCA_030152805.1 Solirubrobacterales bacterium | reverse complement strand
TCGAGGTCGACCTGCAGACCGTCCCTGCCCAGGCCGGCGACGTCTTCCTGATCTGCTCCGACGGGCTGACGACGATGCTCGACGAGGACCACATCGCCCGCCTGCTGACCCGCGCCTCGACGATGCAGACGGCGGTCCGCGCTCTGGTCGACGAAGCCAACCGGGCCGGCGGCCGCGACAACATCACCGTCGTCCTCTTCCAGCTCGAGGACGCGGCAGCCCCCTCGAAGGCGGGGGAGGGCGCCACCCTGATCGGGCCCTCCGCCGAGGAGGCGGGCCTGACCGCGACCGAGGTCCGCCGCCGCGCCGCCGCCGAGGCGGCACGCAAGCGGCGCGAGGAGCTCGCCGGCGAAGGTGCGGGCCGGCGCGGACTGCGGACGGCGCTGAAGGTGCTGGCGGCGCTCGTCATCGTCGCGGCGATCGCCTTCGGCGCCTGGTACGGCAATCGCCAGATCTGGTTCCTCGGCACCGACTCGGCCGGCCGCGTCGCCCTCTACCGCGGCCTGCCCTACGAGCTGCCGCTGGGGATCAAGCTCTACGACGAGCGCTACGCCAGCCCGATCCAGTCCAGCTCGTTGCGCGGCCGACGCCTCGACGCGGTCACCGGCAACGACCTGCGCTCGCGTGCCGACGCCGCCTCCCTGCTGGAAGAAATCCAGCAGAGCCAGGGGGTTCCTTGACCTCCGCCCGGAACCGGGAGCTGAGCGCCCTGGTTCCCGTCGCGCTCCTCCTGACCGCCGGCTTCGCCGCCGTCTTCTCCCAGGAGAACGCCCGCCTCGGCAACCTCAGCCTGATCTACGGCGCCTACTTCCTGGCGGTCTGCCTGGCCGCCCACGTCTACCTGCGGATCCGCCTGCCCAACGCCGATCCCTACCTGTTCCCGCTGGTGGCGCTGCTGACCGCCTTCGGCCTGGTGATGGTCTACCGGATCAACGAAGACCTGGCCCGTGACCAGGCCAACTGGTTCGTGCTCGGCCTGATCCTCTTCGCGCTGACGATCCAGTTCCTGCGCGACTACGACGTGCTCGAGCGCTACCGGTACACGATCGCCGTGGTCGGGCTGCTGCTGCTGCTGGCGCCGCGCCTGCCGGGGATCGGCCAGCAGGTCAACGGCGCCTACCTGGGGGTGAAGATCGGCCCGCTCGCCTTCCAGCCGGCCGAGTTCTCGAAGATCTGCATCGTCGTCTTCCTGGCCAGCTACCTGCGCGAGCACCGCGAGGTGCTGATCGTCGGCGCCCGCCGCGTGCTCGGGGTGACGCTGCCGCCACTCAAGCACTTCGGGCCGATGCTGGTCGTCTGGGGCGCCTCGATGTTCATGCTCGTCTTCATCCGCGACCTCGGCAGCTCGCTGATGTTCTTCGCCGCCTTCCTCGCCCTGCTCTACGTCGCCACCGGCCGGCTCTCCTTCGTCGTCATCGGCATGGTGATGTTCTTGGTCGGTGCCTGGTTCTTCGCCGCGACGGTGCCGCACGTGCACGACCGGGTCGAGATCTGGCTCGACCCCTATGCCCACCCGCAGGCGAGCGGCTACCAGATCCTCCAATCGATCTTCGCCCAAGCCGACGGCGGCCTTTTCGGCAAGGGATTCGCGCAGGCCTTGATCACGGTGCCCGGCACCAACGCGGCGCTGCTGCCGGCCGCGCAGACGGACACGATCTACTCGCTGATCGTCAACGAGCTCGGCCTTTTCGGTGCCTGTGCCGTGGTCCTGATCTACCTGCTGATCGCGGCGCGGGGCTTCAAGATCGCCCTGCTCGCCGATGACGGCTTCTCGAAGCTGCTCGCCACCGGTCTCACCGCCGTCTTCTCGATCCAGGCTTTTGTGATCATCGGCGGTGTTACCCGGGTGATCCCGCTGACGGGTGTCACCCTGCCCTTCATCAGCTATGGCGGCAGCTCGATCGTCGCCAACTTCGTCTTGCTGGCTCTGTTGCTGCTCGTCTCTGACCGGGCCCGGCGCGAGTCGGGCTTGGCGGAACGGGGGAGCGGCCTGCTCTTGGAAGGCAGCCGGTGAACCGTCAGATCGTCAAGCTCTTCGCCTTCATCGTCGCCCTCTTTGCGGTGCTGATCGGTTTCACCTCCTACTGGTCGGTCTTCGACGCCAAAGCGCTGAAGGAAAAGGACGCCAACAAGCGACCGTTGCTCGAGCAGCAGCAGATCAGGCGCGGTCGGATACTCGCCGCCGATGGAACCGTGCTCGCCCGCTCGGTGCCGAAGGGCCGAGGTGACTCCCTCCGTTATGTGCGGCGCTACCCGGAGGGCTCGCTCTACGGCCACCCGATTGGCTACAGCTTCGTCCAGGAGGGAGACAGCGAGTTCGAGCAGTTCCACAACGACGAGCTGGTCGGCAACGACTCCGAATTCACCTCGATCCTCGACGAGCTGCGTGGGCGCAACCAGGAAGGCAACGACGTCGTCACCAACCTCGACCCAGCGGCGCAGTCGACCGCACTGGCCGACCTCGAGGAAGCGGGCTTCGGGGCGGTGGTGGCGATCGAGCCGAAGACCGGCCGGGTGCGGGCGATGGTGTCGAACGCTCCCTACGACCCGAACCGGGTCCCCTACGAACTGACCAAGCTGAACGAAAACGTCACCGAAACCCCCCTGCTCAACCGCGCCACGCAAGGGCGCTACCCGCCGGGGTCGACCTTCAAGGTCGTGACCGCGGCAGCGGGGCTCGACAGCGGCGCGATCACGCCGGAAACGACGATCGACGCCCCGGGGACCCTGGAAGTCCAGGGCCAGCCGCTGCACAACGACTTCGACGAGGACTTCGGCCCGATCTCCCTCGACACGGCGCTGACCAACTCGGTCAACACCTGGTTCGCGCAGCTGGGCGAACAGGTTGGCGAGGACACGCTCTTCGAATACATGGATCGCTTCGGCTTCAACTCGACCCCGGCGATCGACCTTCCCTCCACCCAGGTCCTCTCCAGCGGAATCTTCGAAGGTGACCAGCTGCTCGGCCCCAATGACCCGATCGACATAGCGCGGGTCGCGATTGGGCAGGAGCGTCTGCTGGCGACGCCGCTGCAGATGGCCGAGGTGGCAGCGGCGGTCGCCAACGGCGGCCGGCTGATGAAGCCGCAGATCTGGAGCCGCGTCGTCGACCCCGACGGACGGGTGACGAAACGGATGGAGCCCTCCCAGTACAGCCAGCCGATCAGCGAGCAGACCGCGGCAGAGCTGACCACGGCGATGCAGGGCGTGGTCGACGAAGGCACCGGCACCAACGCGGCGATCTCCGGGATAACCGTGGCTGGAAAGACGGGCACCGCCGAAACCCCGTTCAACGACTCCTGCGGCGGAGGCACGGAAGAGAACCAGGCCTGGTTCATGGGCTTCGCCCCGGCCGAGGACCCGCAGATCGCGATCGCGGCGTCGGTCGAGTGCACCGAACAGTTCGGTAACGACGTCGCCGCACCGATTTTCCGCGACGTCGCGGAAACGATCCTCAGCGGTGAATGAGATAGAACAGCTGCCGATGGGCCGAAAACAAGAGCCCGGGTCGTGTTTTCGGCCCATCGACCGTGGGGTGAGGCGTGGCTGAGGTGACACAGGGGTCGGTGGTCGACGAGCGCTACCGGATCCTGCAGCGGATTGGCTCGGGGGGCATGGCCGACGTCTGGCTCGCCGAGGACACGCACCTGCAGCGCCAGGTCGCGCTCAAGGTCCTGCACGCGCGCTTTGCCCAGGACCGCGAGTTCGTCGAGCGATTTCGGCGCGAGGCAGAGGCGGCGGCGGGGCTGCAGCACCCCAACGTCGTCGCCGTCTTCGACCGCGGCGAGGTCGACGGCACCTACTACATCGCGATGCAGTACCTGGAGGGGCGTTCGCTGAAGCAGCTGATCGACGCTGGCCTGACTCCGGAGCAGGGCGCCGGGATGATCCGCCAGGTGCTCGAGGGCGCCCGTTTCGCCCACCGCCACGGCGTCGTACACCGCGATCTGAAGCCGCAGAACGTGATTGTCGACGCCGACGGCAAGGCGACTGTGACCGACTTCGGCATCGCCCGCGCCGGCGTCTCGGAGATCACCCAGGCCGGCGAGGTGATGGGCACGCCGCACTACCTCTCGCCCGAGCAGGCGCAGGGCTTCGAGGTGACGGCGGTCTCCGACCTCTACTCGATCGGGGTGATGCTGTACGAGGCGCTGACCGGGCGGGTGCCGTTCGAGGGCGATTCCGCCGTCGCCGTGGCGATGAAACAGGTCTCGCAGGCGCCGCAACGCCCGAGCTCGATCAATCCGCAGGTCTCGCCGGCCCTCGATGCGGTGGTGATGCGAGCCCTGGAAAAGGAGCCGGGCCAGCGCTTCCAGAGCGCCGACGCTTTCATCGCCGCGATCGACGCGGCGCTGAAGGATCCCGGCGGCGGCGCCGAGCACACTGCGTCCTTCGCCCCGCTGCCACCGGTCGTCGCCACGCCGGAGGAGCCGGTGGCCGAGGGCACGACCGAGGAGGAGGAAGAGCGCCGGCGCAGACGGCGCATCTGGATGCTGATCGCGGCGGCCGTGCTGATCGGCTTGCTCGCCGGCTTTGCCTTCACCCGCGATACGACCACCGAGGTGCCGGACGTCACCGGCAACGAGCTCAACGTCGCGATCGCCTTGCTGCAGCAGAACGGCTTCAGCGTCGGCGACGTCAAGCGGGTCGAGCGCGAAGCACCCGCCAACACGGTGCTCGAGCAGGACCCGGCCGCCTCCCCGCCGGCCGACGAAGCCTCGCTCGACTGCACCTTCCTCACCTTCTTCTGCTCGAAGCCGAAGGTGATGCTGACAGTGAGCGCCGGGCCCGGCAGCGCCAAAATCCCCTCCACGGCCGGATCGTCGCTCGCCGAAGCCGAAACCGCGCTCGAAGAAGCGGGCTTCAAGCCGAAGACGGAATCGGTGCACTCCGATCGGGTCGAAGAGGGGCTGGTGATCAAGTCCGAACCGTCCGGCGGAGAGACGGCGACCCGCGGCACCGACGTCCTGCTCAGGGTCTCCAGCGGCCCGAAGCTGGCCAAGGTGCCGGTGCTGGTCGGCTCGCAGCGCTCGCTGGCCGTGCAGCAGATCCGCGGCCGCGGCTTCACCCCCTCGGTCGAAGAAGTGGAAAGCAAGGAGCCCGAAGGCCAGGTGATCCGCCAGGCGCCGAGCGCCGGCTCGCAGCTGCCGCCGGGATCGACCGTGACGATCGTGGTCTCCCAGGGCGAAGAACAGGCGACGGCGCCGAACGTGATCGGCAAGCTGCGCGCCGACGCAGTCGAAGCGGTGCGGGCGGCCGGCCTCAAACCGGTCGTCCAGGAACAGGAAACCGAAGTGCCCTCCCAGGTGGGCCGGGTGACCGACCAGTTCCCGCCACCGGGCTCCGAAGCGAAACCCGGCAGCACGGTCAGCCTCGTCGTCGGCAAGGCGGCGGCGGGTTCGTCTGAACCCGAACCCGAAGAAGAAGAACCGTGAGGAGAGGACGGCGGCAGCCTTGAGAGTCGCGGTTCTCGGCGGCGGACGATCCTCGGAGCACGAGGTCTCGCTGCGCTCTGCCGAGGCGGTGGCCCGCGGCCTCGAGGAGGCCGGCCACGAGTTGCTGCGGGTGACGATCTCGCGCCAGGGCGCCTGGAGCCACAGGGGCGAGGGCGTCGCGCTCGCCCCTGCCGAGGGCCTGCTCGGCGCCGACGCCGTCTTCCCCGCCCTGCACGGCCCCTTCGGCGAGGACGGCAGCGTGCAGGGGCTGCTCGAGTGGCTCAAGGTCCCCTACGTCGGCTCCGACGTGCTGGCCTCCGCCGTCTGCATGGACAAGCTGACGCTGAAGCGGATCTTCGCCCAGGCCGGCATCGCCCAGGTCGCCTTCGTCGCCGCCGGCGAGCCGGGCTGGCGCGAGCACTGCGAGAAGATGGGCCTGCCGCTCTGGGTGAAGCCGTCGCGGCTCGGCTCCAGCGTCGGCATCACCAAGGTCGACGACCTTGCGGAGCTGGACGAGGCGGTCGAGCTGGCCCGCCGCCACGATCCACGCGTGATCGTCGAGGCTTCCGCGCCTGGGCGCGAGGTCGAGTGCTCGCTGCTCGGCAACGATCGGGTCGAGGCCTCGCAACCCGGCGAAGTCGTCGCCAACGGCGAGTGGTACGACTACGAGACCAAGTACAGCGAGGGCGGCATGGAGCTCGTCGTTCCCGCCCCGATCCCCGCCGCGCAGCTCGACCGCGTGCGCGAGCTGGCGGTCACCGCCTTCCGCCTCGGCGGCTGTGCCGGCCTCGCCCGCTGCGACTTCTTCGTCGAGCCCGGCGCCGCCGTCCTAGTCAACGAGATCAACACCATGCCCGGCTTCACCGAGACCAGCGTCTACGCCAAGCTCTGGCAGGCCTCCGGCCTCGACTACCCGACCCTCTGCGACCGCCTCATCGCCCTCGCCGTCGAGCGCCACCAACGCGCCCGCTCCTACGAGTTCTAAAAAAGACCCGCCGCGGCGGGTCTTTTCGAGGTGGCTGGTTAGGCCACGTGCGCTTGAGAAGCTGCACCTAGCCTAGCCCCCTCGTTGCCTAGGTTCAAGTGACTGTTGCTGGCCGGGCCGGAAACGATCCAAGGATGGTTAGCCCTCACGACCTGAGCCGCGTCGCCGCCGGGATCCGGCCAGCAGAGTCTGGTGGCGGAAGAGACGGGAGTCGAACCCGCTGGGGGCGACCAAGCCCCCGTGACGCTTCTCAAACGCACCCCCACGCACCACAAGTGAGGCCCTCTTCCGCTGTGCGAAGCTTAGCAAGAATGCAGACAAAAAGCTGCGTCTGAAGGTGGCCGACTCCTCGCAGCAGTTTGATGTCTCAGGCGGTTACCGCCCTCCGCCTCGCCCGCTCCTTCGAGTTCTAGTCGGCCAGCTTCCTTTGCCGCACCAAAGTGAGCGACAGCGGTAGCGGGCGCAAGCGCAGGATCGCCGCGAGGTCACGCGCTTCCTGGCGGGAGGCGAAGCCGCCTGAAATCTGGGCACCGGTGCGCCCATCGATCCCATTCGGGTTTTGGAGGAAGTTGATGATTGGCCGAGTCTTCACTTCGCCATCGACGATGACAGCGAAGTGTCCGGAAAGCTCTTCGGCCTCGACCTCCGTCACCCGGCCGACCGCCCCCCTGCGGCCACGCTTGGCGATCGTACGGGTCACCCGCTGGAAGGCAATCCTCCCTTTGGCGGTAAAGCCAAAGGTGACGCTTGGCTGACCGAATTCGTCCGTTTCCTGCTTGGGATCGACGATGTCCGCACTGTTGAGCGCGGACCTGTCCTTGAGCGCGAACCAGCCGGGCGCGGCGTTACTCAGGGGTGTCCCAACGCTGCTGGTGGAGACTTCGGAGACGATCGAGGTGCCGACCGGAACCTCGAGCACAAGCCCGTCATTGCCGCTGGCCTCCCTCCCGCGCCGAAGTTCATTTCGGCGAGCGACCGGTCCGACGATCAGTTCGTGGGCGGGCGATCGCTCGAACAAGTAGAAGCGCGGTCCCGATGCGGAGCAGACCCTGCAGTGGTTGTGTGGTTTTTGCTTGGAGGCGAGCCTGACAGCGCCGTAGGCATTGGGGAATGCTCCTGCGAGGATGAGCCGTAGGTCGCGCGGCCGATCGGTCGACCGGCCGGCTGCTTTCCATTCGTGCTCCAGGCGACGCAACGCGCTCGCCTTTGGGGCCCTGCCGGGATGGCCGCCGACTGCTCGCTCGGGGCCAATCAGATTGGGCTCCCAGTCGTAAAAGCGGAGCTGGCCGTCGGCGTCGAGCTGACTGGCAAGCCGCTGCACATCCTTCACGTGCTGCAGTACAACGCGGATGCGGTTGTCACCCAGAAGCAGCACCTGGCCGACGACATCGTCCGACTGCAGCCGCTCGCAGAGGATCGTCGCGGTTTCACCACGTGTGTGTGGAGTAACGCTCTTTTCCCCAGGCTCTGCCGAGTAGACGAGTTCAAATGACGGGACCGCGGGCTCAATGAGACAGGACACTGCTGCCTCGGTTCGGTCGGCCGCGGCGGCGAAGGCCAGCACGCCGGCGAGGAGAGCGAGGGCGAAGCTGGAACGGAGCATCGTTCGGGGAACTTTAAGTGCCAGCCGCTAGCGCAGCAGCTTGATGTCGCTGACCTCGACCTGGTAGCGGCCGGCTTGGTCGCGGGCCTGGGAGGCCTTGTTGAACCAGAGCAGGAAGTACTTCGCCGGGCTGGGGACGGTGAGGTCGATTTCCTCGTTGGAGGAGGCGTCGACGGCGATGCCGACGGGTTCGCCCCATTCGGTGAGTTCTTCGGGCGGGCCTGAGGCGGCCGCGAAGACCTGGGCGTCCCAACCGGGGGTGGGGGAGCGCACGATCATCGTCGCCGGGGTCGCCGGGCTGCTCGTGGTGACGTAGATGCCGACGCCGGGGTCGGGGCCGGTCTTGGTGCCGGCGAAGACGTCCGAGTCGTAATGCTCGGTTTCCCAGGCGGTGCCGGTCGGGTCGCCGTCGACCGCGAGTTCGACCTTGCTGCCGATCTCTTCGCCGTCCCCCTGCGGGTCGTAGTCGGTCGCCGAGCTGACCGGCACCGGCTTGCCCTTGCCCTTGTTGGCGCCGCCGCCGCCGATGTCGCCGTTCGAGATGACCAGCACGACGAGCAGGACGCCCCCGCCGACGAGCAGGAGCGCGGCGATCGCCGCCCAGCTCCAGCCCGGTCGCCGGGAGAGCTTGCGCTTCGGCGGCGGCACCGCGTCGAGCACGCTCGTCGCCTCGCCCGTGGTCGAGCCGGCCCGGGCAGCCTCGACCTCGAGCGCCGTCTCCAGGTCGTCGGTCATCTCGCCGACGTGCTGGTAGCGCTCGTCGGGATTCTTGGCCGTGGCGCGCTCGACCACGAGCGCCACCGCGGCAGAGACCTCGGGCCGGCGCCGCTGCACGTCGGGCAGCTCCTCGTTGACGTGCTTCATCGCCACGCCGACCTGGCTATCGGCCGAAAAGGGGACCTGGCCGACCAGCATCTCGTAGAGGACGACGCCGAGCGAGTAGACGTCGCTGCGCGGGTCGACTTTGCGCCCCATCGCCTGCTCGGGGGCAACGTAGTCGGTCGTGCCTAGGACGCGCCCGGTCGCGGTCATGCCGTCCTGCTCGAGCTGGCGCGAGATGCCGAAGTCGGTCAGTTTCGCCCGCCCCTCGGAGTCGATCAGGATGTTCTGCGGCTTGATGTCGCGGTGGACCATGTGGCGGGCGTGCGCCATCGAGAGGCCGCGGGCGATCTCGATCGCGTAGGCGATCGCCTCCTGCGGCTCCAGCGCGCCCTCGCGGTTGACCCGCTGCTTCAGCGTTTCGCCTTCGACGTACTCGAAGACGATGTAGGGGTAGCCACCGTCCTCGCCGGCGTCGATCACCGAGACGACGTTGGGATGGGAGAGCTTGGCTACCGCCCGCGCCTCCTGGCGGAAGCGCTCGAGCTGGTCGGCCTGCTCGGACATCTCCCGGTGCATGACCTTGACCGCCACCGACCGGTCCAGGGTCGTGTCCCGGGCCAGGTAGACGGTCGACATGCCGCCGCTGCCGAGCTTCGCCTCCAGCTTGTAACGGCCGGAGAGCACGGTGCCGATCATCTGGGAGCTGGTCGGGGGGCGGTCGCTCACTTGCGGGCCAACGTTACGACGCCAGTGGCGCGAAGGCGGCTCAGAGGATCCTGGGTGGTCCTTCGGTTGCGCGGCCGACCCGCTGCGCCGCCGGGTAATGGGGCCGCAGCAGCGCCAGCGCTTCGGCTTCGTCCCCCGCCGGCACGACGACGCAGAAGCCGCAGCCCATGTTGAAGACCTCCCGCATCTCCTCGTCGGAGACGCCGCCGTGCTCTTGGATCAGGTCGAAGACCGGGGGCACCGGCAGCGGCTCGTCGATCTCGTAGGCGACCTCGGCGGCGAGGCGGAGCAGGTTTTTGGTGCCCCCGGAGGTGATGTGGGCGAGGCCGCGGACGTCGACCTCGGAGCGCAGCAGCTCGACCACCGGCTTGACGTAGATCTCGGTCGGCTCCAGCAGGACGTCGCCGAGCGGCCTTCCGAGCCGGTCGTCCTCGAGCGGGATCTCGGCCAGGGCCGAGCGGGCGAGGGTGTAGCCGTTGGAGTGCAGGCCGGTGGAGGGGAGGCCGATGACGACGTCGCCGGGCTCGACCGCGGCGCCGTCGACGATCGCGTCGAGGGCGACGGTCCCGAAGCAGGCGCCGGAGACGTCGACGCCGCGGACCAGCTGCCCGAGCTGCGCCAGCTCGCCGCCGGGGATCTCGATCCCGGCCCGCTCGGCGCCGCGCGCCAGGCCGACGCCGATTTCCTCGCAGACCTCCGGGTCGGCCTTCTCGATCGCGATGTAGTCGAGCATCGCCAGCGGCTCGGCGCCGACGCAGATCACGTCGTTGACGTTCATCGCCACGCAGTCGATCCCGATCGTGTCGAAGCGGCCGAGCTGCTCGGCGAGGACCAGCTTGGTGCCGACGCCGTCGGTCGAGAGGGCGATCCCGGTCCGCTCGTCGATCTTGATCACGGAGGCGTAATGGCCCGGGAGCGGCACCTGCGCCGAGGGCCGGCCCAGGTTGATCGCGCCGAGCGCCCGCACCAGGCCGGTCACGGCCGAATCGGCCGCCCCCTGGTCGACCCCGGCCTTCGCGTAGGCGTCGCTCGCGCTCACTTGCGCCCTAGCTTTGCAAGAACGACGGCCGCCAGGGCGATCCGGTAGGCCGCGTAGGGCCACAGGGCCCGGTCGCGCTCGACCAGGCGGATCAGCCGCTGGGAGGCGAGGGTGGAGGCGAAGGAGGCGCCGATCCCGACCGCGAGCGAGCGGCGCACCTCCGGCGTCGTCCCGCGCCGCGCCAGCCGCGCCCCCTTCAGCGCCGTCGCGCCGACGATGATCGGCAGCGCGATCGTGCGCGAGAGCAGGTTCGCCTGGTCGCGGGAGAAGCGCCGCCAGCGGGCCGCGGCGAGGGTGACGCCGTTGCGGGAGACGCCGGGCGCCAGCGCCGCCGCCTGCGCGATCCCCAGCGCCAGCCCGTCCGTCGGCGTCGCGTCGCCGCGCCCGCGCCGCTGCGGCCGGCGGTCGGCGACGAGCATCGCCGCCGCCCCGGCGAGCAGGCCGTAGGCGGTCGCCCGCGGCCCGCCCAGCCGCCGCTCGATCGGTCGCTCCAGGGTGTAGCCGACGACCGCGGCCGGCAGGAAGGAGAGCCCCAGCAGCAGCGCCCGGCGGCCGTCGAACTGGCGCATCTCTTCGGCGATCGTCCGCCGCTGGCCGATCACCAGGGCCGCCGCGGCGCCGGTGTGGAGCGCCACCTCGAAGCTCTTGCGCAGCTCGGGGTCGATCCCGTCCCAGTCCCAGCCCGCCAGCCAGGGGACGAGGACGATGTGGGCGGAGCTGGAGACGGGCAGCAGCTCGGCCGGGCCCTGGACCAGCCCGAGCGCGATCGCGCGGCGGGCTGGAAGCCCGCTCAAGTCTCGGTGGCGCTCGCCGGTTCGGCCGGCGGGCGTCGACGGCGCTTGATCAGCAGATAGGCGATGCCGGCGATCACGGCGACCACGACCAGGTAGTCGAGGTAGTGCAGGTGGTCGCGCCACTCTTCCCAGTTCTCGCCGACGCTCTTGCCGATCAGGGCCAGCATCAGCACCCAGGGGATGCAGCCGAGCGTGGTCAGCAGGGTGAAGCGCCAGAACGGCATTTTCGCGACGCCGGCCGGCAGCGAGATGAAGGTGCGGATGATCGGCAGCATCCGCGAGAAGAAAATCGTCGCGTCGCCGTAGCGCTCGAACCACCTGTCCGCCCAGGCATGGTGCTTGGGGCTGATGTGGATCAGCTTGTTTTTTTCCATCAGG
>JASLIG010000112.1 GCA_030152805.1 Solirubrobacterales bacterium | reverse complement strand
CTTCGAACTCGTCTCCCAGTGCCCCAACTGCGGCGAGCACCAGACGATCGCCCGGATGAGCCACACCGAGGACATGCAGTGCCAGTCCTGCGGCGGCTCGATGCTGCGGGTCGCCTGAGTCCGCCGCCAACGGAGGTAGGTTGCGCCCATGAGTCAGCGGATGCGGGAGTTGATCGAGTCTCCGCGGGTCGCCCCGTCGATCCTCTCGGCCGATTTCGCGCAGCTGGGATCGCAGATCGCCGAGGTGATGGACGCCGGCGCCCGGGTGATCCACTTCGACGTCATGGACGGCCGCTTCGTGCCGCCGATAACGATCGGGCCGCTGGTCGCCGCGGCGATCGCCGACCAGGTCCACGAGGCCGGCGGCGCCCTCGACGTCCACATGATGATCGAGGCCCCCGAGCGCCAGATCGAGGAGTTCGCCGAGGCCGGCGCCGACTCGATCACCTTCCACGCCGAGGCCACCGCGCACGCCAACCGCACCCTCGCCGCGATCCGCGAGCTGGGCTGCTTGGCCGGTGTCGCGATCACCCCCGGCACGCCGGTCGAGGCGGTCGCCGAGCTGCGCGGCTTCGCCGACATCGTCCTCTGCATGACCGTCAACCCCGGCTGGGGCGGCCAGTCCTTCATCCCCGGCTCCCCCGACAAGGTCTCGCGCCTCAAGCCGCTCATGGGCAAGGCGACGATCGAGGTCGACGGCGGTATCGACGCTGCCACCGCCGGCTCGGTCGCCAAGGCTGGCGCCTCACTCTTTGTCGCCGGCTCCGCTGTGTTCGGTGCCGACGATCCGGCCGCGGCGTACGCCGAGATCGCCTCCGCTGCCGGTGCTACCTAGCCTCGCGCGATCAGGGCGCCGATCGCCTCCTGCCACCACGCTTGCTCGGCGGGGTCGTCTGGGCCCACCCGTTGCGCCCGGCGCTCGCACCAGCCCGCCAGAGAGCGCCGGTCGCCGACCGCCACAGCTGTTTCCGAGGTGAGCGCGTAGCGGCCGTCGGCGAGGGCAACGAGCGCGCTGTTGCGGTCGCGGCGGCTGCGCAGCACCGAGACGACGGCGATTCCGTTGACCTCGCTCGGCGCCGAGGGGTCGGCGATCTCTCCACTTGGCCCCACGGAGAAGATCTGCGGTGCCCCGCGCGGCGGCAGCTTGGGCGGGGACGGTGCTCCGATCGGCCCCTCGTGCCAGAGCCGGGTCAGCTCCTCGACCTCCTCGCGCAGCTCGCCGCGGACGAGGACGTGCAGCTCGTCGCCCTCGCGCAGCTCGGTCGAGCCGCGCGGCGGGATCGCGTGGCCGTCGCGGACGATCACGTTGACCAGCGCCTCGCGCGGCAGGCCCAGTTCGCGCACCAGGTGCCCGGCGGCCGCGGCGCCCTCGCGCAGGCGGTAGGAGACGACGTCGCCGCCCATGCGGCGGATCCGCCCCGACTCGAGCAGGCGCCGCGGCAGCGCCGGCTCGGTCGTGGTCAGGCCGAGCCGGCTCGCCAGCGGCTCGAAGCTCGCCCCCTGGACCAGGGTCGAGCTGACGACGACGAAGAAGACGATGGCGAAGAGCTGTTCGCCGCTGCCGACCCCGGCGACGACGGGAAAGGTGGCGAGCCAGATCGGCGTCGCGCCACGCAGCCCGGCCCAGCCGAGCATCGCCCGCTCCCGAACGTCGAGCGGTGAGAAGGCTGTTGCGAGAAAGGCGGCAAGGGGCCGGGCGAGCAGGATCAGCACGGCCGAGAGACCGAGGCTCTCCCAGGCCACGTCGCCCAGCGAGCTGGGGAAGACGAGCAGGCCGAGCATGATGAAGAGGCCGATCTGGGCAACCCAGCCGACCCCCTCGTGGAAGGCGACGATCGTGCGCCGCGCCGGGATCCGGGCCGAGCCTAGCGCGAGGGCGGTGAGGTAGACCGCGAGGAACCCCGAGCCGTGCGCGACCTCGGCCAGGCCGAAGGCGAGACCGGCGATCGCGATCGTCGCGACCGGGTAGATCCCGTCGGTTGGCAGCCGCGCCCGGTCGAGGGCGTCGGTGGCGAGTCGGCCCAGGGCCAGGCCGATCGCCGCGCCGATCGCCAGTTTGAGGGCGAGCAGGCCGGCCATGTCGGCGAGCCCGAAGCCGGGCTCCTGGATCCATTCGATGAAGCCGATCACCAGCAGCAGGGCGACCGGGTCGTTCATGCCCGACTCGCCCTCCAACGAGCGCGCCAGCCTCTTTTTCAGGGTCGAGCGGCGCAGCACGGCGAAGATCGCCGCCGAATCGGTGGCGGCGATCGCGGCGCCGACGATCATCCCTTCGAGCACGTCGATGCCGAAGATCCAGTGCGCCGCGAGCCCCGCCGTGCAGGCGGTGACCGCCGTCCCGATCGTCGCCATCGAGGCGGCGGTGCCGAGCACCGGCCGGATCTCCGACCAGCCCGCCGTCAGGCCGCCCTCGAAGAGGATGAGGACGAGGGCGATCGTGCCCAGCGTGCGGGCCAGCTCGACGTCGTCGAACTCGATCCCGCCGATGCCTTCGGAGCCGGCGAGCATGCCCAGCCCGAGGAAGAGCAGCAGGCCCGGGATGCGGATGCGATCGGCGAGCAGCGCGCCGACGATGCCGGCCGCGAGCAGGGCGCCGGCGACGAGGATCAGCTCGGCGTCGTGTCCACCCACGGCCCTAGGTGTTCTCGTCGACGGCGGCCAAGCGCAGCTCGAGTTCCTCGCCCGAGCCGGGCAGCGGCACGTCCTCGGCTCGTTCGTGCGGGCGCCGGTAGATCAGGTAGAGCAGGCCGAGGAGGACCGCGGCGGAGAAGGTGAAGCCGAGCTCGACCCGGCGGAACTCGTTCTCGATCAGCGGCACGAAGTTCCAGCCGATGAAAGCGGCGGCGCAGAGGATCCAGCGCGCCGCCGCGCGCCGCACCTGGCCCTGGGCGACGCAGGCCTGGTTGACCGTGACCGAGGAGAGGTAGAGCCCGGTTCCGGCGGCTACGATCAGCAGGCCGGTGCGGTCGTAGCTGAACTTCTTGCTGAAGGCGAGCTGCATCAGCTGCGGTCCGGCGATCAGGATGACGAGCGCCATCAGCGCCGTGAAGACGGCGATGCCGAGCAGGACCATGCGGACCGAGCGGTGGAACTCTTCCTCGCTGCCCGGTTCCTCGCTGGTGTGCAGCCCCGTCAAGTGGGGGAGGATGCTGGTCGAGACCGCCTGGAAGAGCTGCAGCGGCGCCCGCGCCAGCATCAGCACGTTGAAGATGAAGCCGGCGGCAGCGGCGCCCTGCAGACCGCGGACGATGAGCGGGCCGGCGTTGAGGAAGGCCTGTTCGCTGAACATGATCACCAGCACCGCCCCGGCGAAGCCGGTGCCGTGAGCCATCGATACGGCGGCGTCGCCGTCCCCCTCTCGTGCTGGCATCGCCGTCGCCGTGCGCGCCCTCCGCGCGAAAGCCAATGGAACCACCATCAGGGAGAGTGACGGAGCGGCGACAATGCCGATCGCTACCGCCGACTGCCCTTCCAGCAGGCTGACCGCGACCAGGACCGCGAACAGGGTGCGGAAGCAGGACTCGGAGAGGATCAGCGCGGTGAAGAGGCCGAAGCGCTTGACCCCGGCCAGGAAGCCGCGGGCGAAGTAGCTCGCCGCGTAGAAGAGAACGGCCGAGAAGTAGACCCAGTAGAGCGTTTCGTTGCCCTCCAGCAGGCTGTCCTGGATCGGTCCGCGCAGGGCGAGCGCCAGGACGGCGAAGAACATCGCCAGCCCCACCTGGATCAGGGCGGCGTTGCGGGTCGTGCCGCCGATCTGCTCTCCCTTGACCAGGTGTTCGGAGATGTGTCGCGAGAGCAGCTGTTCGACCGGGCGGTAGAGGGTCGAAATCGTGATGAAGACCGCCGACCAGAGCACGGTGATCTGCCCGTAGTCGGGCTTGGAGAGCACGTGCGAGGCGATGAAGAAGTAGACGTAGGTGA
>JASLIG010000105.1 GCA_030152805.1 Solirubrobacterales bacterium | reverse complement strand
TCTATCGGTCGCATCGTTAGCTCCAGTCTCGGATGTCGACGAAATGCCCCTCGATCGCCGCGGCGGCGGCCATCTTCGGGCTGACCAGATGGGTGCGCCCGCCCTTGCCCTGGCGGCCCTCGAAGTTGCGGTTCGAGGTCGAGGCGCAACGCTCACCCTCGATCAGGATGTCGGGGTTCATGCCGAGGCACATCGAGCAGCCCGCCTCGCGCCATTCGAAACCGGCGGAACGGAAGACGTCGTGCAGCCCCTCGGCTTCCGCGGTCGCCTTCACCTGCTGGGAGCCGGGCACGACCATCGCCCGCACCGACCCGGCGACCTTGCGACCGTCGACGATCTCGGCTGCCTCACGCAGGTCCTCGATACGCGAGTTGGTGCAAGAGCCGATGAAGACCCGTTCCGGCGCCACCTCGGTCATTGGCGTGCCCGCCTGCAGTCCCATGTAGGCGAGGGCGCGCTCGGCCGACTCACGATCCGCCGGGGACTCCATCGCGGCCGGGTCGGGGACCGAGTCGGTCACCTCGACGACCATGCCGGGATTGGTGCCCCAGGTCACCATCGGCGAGATCGCCGCGGCATCGACCTCGACCTCAGTGTCGAAGCTGGCCCCCTCGTCGGTTGGCAGCTGGCGCCAGCGTTCGACCGCGGCCTCGAAATCGGCGGGCGCCGCGGGACGGTCGCGCACCCACTCGAAGGTGGTCTCGTCCGGCGCGATCATGCCGGCGCGACCGCCGCCCTCGATCGTCATGTTGCAGATCGTCATCCGTCCCGGCATCGAGAGCGACTCGATCGCCGGCCCGGCGTACTCGACCGCGTGGCCGACCATGCCGCCGGTGCCGAGGCGGCCGATCGTCGCCAGGATCAGGTCCTTGGGGGTGACCCCTTCGCCAAGCTCGCGGCGGTAGTTGATCCGCATCGTCTTCGGCCGCTTCTGGACCAGGCACTGGGTGGCGAGAACGTGCTCGACCTCGGAGGTGCCGATGCCAAAGGCCAGGGCGCCGAAGGCGCCGTGGGTGGAGGTGTGGCTGTCGCCGCAGACGATCGTCACCCCCGGCTGGGTGACCCCCAGCTCCGGGCCGATCACGTGGACGATGCCCTGCCGGTCCGATCCCAGCGAGTAGATCGGAATGCCGAACTCCTCGCAGTTGCGCTCCAGCGTTTCGACCTGGACCCGCGACAGCTCGTCGGCAATCAGGCGCGCCGCCATCGTGCCGTCGGTGGGCACGTTGTGGTCGGCGGTGGCGATCGTCTTGTCGGGCCGGCGCACGGGGCGATCGGCCATGCGCAGCCCGTCGAAGGCCTGCGGCGAAGTGACCTCGTGGACCAGATGCAGGTCTATGTAGATCAGGCCGTCGGAGACCTCGTGCGCCTCCCAGAGCTTGTCGAACATGGTTTGCGGCATCAGGACCTCCTCAATCCCGCGGCTATCACGGCAAGGAAGCGCGTCGGCGCCTCGCCTTCGTTCTCGAAATGGTGCGGCAGGTCGGCGTCGAAGGTGACGCTGTCGCCCTCCCGCAGCTCGTGACGGGTGCCGTCGACGACCAGCGCAAGGGTTCCCGACAGGACGACCGCGGTCTCGCGACTGCCGGGCTCGTGCATTGGCGGGTCGTCGCGACCGCCGGTCGTGGCACCCGCCTCGAGCACGTGCAGCGAAACGTCAGCCCGCTGCCCCGGCAGCGGCGGCGTCAACTCCTCAAAGCGATGTCCGCCCCGCTCCAGCGTGCGCCGCTCGCCAGCGCGGCTGACCGCGACATGCTCGCCCTCGTCGAGCCGCAAGAGCTGTGAGAGAGTCAGCTCCAAACCGGCGGCGATCTTCGCCGCCACCGCCAGCGTCGGACTCGTCTCCCCCCGCTCGACCTGCGAGAGCATCGGAGCGCTGACACCGGAACGGTCACCCAGGTCCCGCAGCGACAGCCCCATCGCCTCGCGCAGTGCCCGCACGCGATCGCCGATCGCGGCAGCGGAGACCGTACTCGTGGCGTTCCCAGGCGTGACGGCTGCCATTACAATTGTACGTTATCACGTATGCGCTTTTTTCGAATTGATCTCGGCGATCAAGCCCGCCAACAGCTCGAAAAGAAATTCCAGGGTCTTGTCAGCCATCTCCTCTCGCGCGATCTTAGGGCTCCCCGATGTGTCTTCCCAGCGCCAGAGACCCCCTCGAACGTACTCGCGCAATGGCCCAGTCGCGGACGGAGCACTGGACTCAACTTGCAATTCGCCTTCGACCGGTATGAAGACGCAGACCAGTCCGGGCGACCACTCGCCAATCAAGCCGGGCCCAGTCGCCCTAGATGTAAAGACTTTCCAACCGAGGAACTCTCTGCGCTTCCGCCGGGGCTCACTCCAGCAGAGAACGATGTTTCGGCTATACGGTCCCCTCTCGAACGGCGTCTCATTGTCGCGCCCCTCTTCCAACACTGCGATCGAGGCACCTTGAACCGAGCGCAGCATCGCAACCGCGTCATCCACCTCGGGCATCAACGCCTCGGCAAGCTTCGCGTGCTTGGCCTTTGCTTCCTCTGCTTGGCGCTGGCTGTCGTCCAGGTATTGGGCGCGCCTTCTCAGCTCGGCTTCCTCGGCCTCTAGGTGATCTCTGAATCCCATGCTTTTCCCATCACTCTCCTTTGATTTCTTTCGAGCTTCATCGCCTCATGGGCCGGGGGTACGTTCGACGGCCGCTTCGGCCGTGGCGGCCTCGGCCTCGCGGATGGCGGCGCCCTCCAGGGCGTTGGAGAGGGCGCGGACGTAGGCGCGGGCCGATGCCTCGAGGATGTCGGTGGCGACGCCCTGGCCGGTGGCCAGGCGGCCGGCGGCTCGCAGCATCACGGTCACCTGTCCGAGGGCGTCCTCTCCCCCGGTCACGGCCTCGACCGTGTACTGGCGCAGCTCGCACTCGGTCTCGGTCGCCTTCTGGATCGCGTGGAAGATCGCGTCGACCGGACCGTCGCCGCTGGACTCCCCGACCGACTCCTCGCCGGAGGGCATCTTCACCGCGACGCGGGCCAGCGGCTCGCGTCGCGAGCCTGCCTCGACCTCGAACCAGGCCAACTCGTGGGCGTCGGCCCTCTCGCGCATCTCGTCGGAGACGATCGCCTCCAGGTCCAGCGCCGTCACCTGCTTCTTGCGGTCCGCTATCTCCTTGAAGCGCTTGAAGGCGGCATTCAGCGCGTTGCCCTCGACCTTGAAGCCCAGTTGCTCCAGCGCGTCGCGCAGGGCGTGGCGGCCGGAGTGCTTGCCGAGGACGATCGAGTTCGACTCCAGGCCGACCTCGGTTGCGTCCATGATCTCGTAGGTGGTGCGCTCCTTCAGCACGCCGTCCTGGTGGATGCCGGACTCGTGGGCGAAGGCGTTGCGGCCGACGACGGCCTTGTTGGGCTGGATCGCGTAGCCGGTCAGGCGCGAGACCATG
>JASLIG010000092.1 GCA_030152805.1 Solirubrobacterales bacterium | reverse complement strand
TACTATCGCCAGCGCCCCGCCCCCTTCGCGGCCGCCCTGCGGGCCGCCAAGGCCGAGCTCGACCCCGGCGGGATCCTCAACCCCGGCGTCCTCATCGACCCCTAGCCGCGTGTTGTGGCATTTCCCGCCGCATAGCGGCGGGAAATGCGACATCACGCGGCTAGGGGTCGATGAGGACGCCGGGGTTGAGGATCCCGGCGGGGTCGAGCTCGGCCTTGGCGGCCCGCAGGGCGGCGGCGAAGGGGGCGGGGCGCTGGCGATCGTACCAGGGTCGGTGGTCGCGGCCGACGGCATGGTGGTGGGTGATCGTGCCGCCGCCTTCGATCACGGCCTCGCTCGCGGCCGCCTTGATCTCGTCCCACTGCTCGACCTCTCCGCCGCGCAGCGCCGGGGCGAGCACGGTGAAGTAGGGCGCCGGACCATCCGGATAGACGTGGGTGAAGCGGCAGCTGACCCGCGGCGCCCCCGCCCCCGCCGCCGGCGCGCCGCAGACCTCGGCGACCTTCCCCCGTACCGCCTCCATCACCTCGGCGTGGAACTGCTCGAAGCGGTCCCAGGTGATCGCCGTCTCGAAGGTCTCCGAGAGCACCCCGCAGGCGACGAAGGTGTCGCGAAGGTAGGGGGCAAGCAGGAAGGCGCCGCGCCAGGTGTCGACGGCTGACGCTTCGCTATCCGCGGCGCGGTCCCCGCTCTCGCCCGCCGTAGCTCGGCCCGGCAGCGGCGAGTTGGGCACACCGCCGTGCGATTGAGCGATGTCGATGGCCAGGCGCATCGGCTCGTCGACCGGGAGGTCCGCCGACTCGAAGCCCAGCACCAGCAGGTGCTTCTCCCCCGAGCCAGCGCCCGTGGTGCCCGCCTCGAGCGCGTCGAGCAGACGGCAGTTAGCGGGGTATAGGCCCGATTGGGAGATCTCGCGCACGGCGCGCGCCGCGGCGAGGTAGTCGTCGAACTCGACGCTGCAGGACGTCTTGAACCGGGGGCGCGGCCGCACCCTCATCCAGGCGTCGGCGATCACCCCGAGCACTCCCTCCGAACCGATCAACGCCCGGTCGGGAGACGGTCCTGCCCCGGACCCGGGCAGGCGGCGGCTCTCCCAAGTCCCCCGCGGCGTGATCGCCCGCACTGACTCGACCAGATCCTCGATGTGCGTGTAGAGCGTGGCGAAGTGCCCGCCGGCGCGCGTCGCCACCCAGCCGCCGAGCGTCGAGTACTCGAAGGACTGGGGGAAGTGGCGCAGTGTCAAGCCGTGCTCGCGCAGCTGGTCCTCCAGCCCCGGCCCGGTCGCCCCCGCCTGGATCCGCGCCGCCAGCGACTCGGCATCGACCTCCAGCACCCGGTCCAGTCGCTTCAGGTCGAGGCTGACGACCGGCCGGTCGCCCAGCCGCGCCTCGACCCCGCCGACCACGCTCGTCCCGCCCCCGAACGGCACCACGGCCGCCCCCTCTGCCTCGCACCAATCCAGCACCACCTCGATCTCCGACTCGTCCCGAGGAAACGCCACCAGATCCGGCGGATTCTCGAATTCCCCCCGGAACCCCCGCACCACGTCCCGGTAGGCCTTCCCCAAAGCGTGCGACACCCGCTCGTAGTGCCCATCCGCAAACAGATCCCCAAACGCTTCGGGCGCCTTCAACCGCGGCTCGCGCAACCCCACCTCATCGAGCGGCACCGCCTCCTCGACCTCGCCCCCGAACCCAAACCGCTCCCGGATCCCGGCGGCAGCCTCCTCGAGCTCCTTCCGAGAGGGCGCCTGATCCTCGTGCCCCCACCCCCAATGCTTGAGCCGTCGTTCGTTGCTCATTGGCATAGGCGCTCGGAAGACGACCGCAGCTTTTGGAGAGATATGGCAAACTTGCCGGAGCTTAGAATTGGAGATTGCAAGTTTGCCATATCCGCCATTTCACCCCAAAAGACCTGAGCTGCGCCTCGCTCTCGATCCCCGGGATTTCAAGCGGGAGTTTCCGGAAGAGGACCAATACACGGAGTTCAAGAGGGGAGTCGGTAGCGACACGTTGCAGGATACGGTGGTCGCCTTCTCCAACGCAGAGGGAGGCGTAATCCTGATCGGCGTCGAGGATGACGGCTCGATTTCCGGAAGAAGGCTGGACGCCGGCACCGCAGACGCAATTCACCGAACGATCCACAATGTCCGCGATCCCGGTCGCTACTCGATCCATGAGCTCTCCGTGGACGGACGGACCGTCGTCGTCATCTCAGTCGACCAGCGAGAGGAAGGCTTCGCCCAAACCTCCAGCGCTGTCGTCAAAGTTCGAAGGGGCACGCGAGACGAGCCGCTCTTCGGTGCTGAGTTGCTGCGCTTCGTCAGCGAGCGCTCGCCGAAACGATACGAGCTAGGTCGCACCGAACTTGGGGTCGATTCCGCCGACCAAAGGCAACTAGCGGAGGTACAGGCTGCCTTCAAATGGCACCAAAGCGAGGTGCGAGCTCGACTGGAAGAGCAGGGGTTCGCAACAGACGGGAACTTGACGGTGGCCGGCGTGATGTGCCTAGCCGAGAATCCGGCACTGACTTTGGGCAAGGCCTATGTGGAGCTCCTGCGATTCCGCGAGGACGATTCGCCCGACTATGACCTTCGACTTGAGTTCAGCGGATGCGCCCAAGAGCAGATCGAGCGTGCAGGCGATCGAATCTTGGATGAGGTGGGGACCGAGCTCGTGGTTCTTGGCATACGTCGATACGACCTGCCTCGATTGCCAAGAGACGTCGTCCGCGAGGGCATGGCAAACGCGGTGGCGCATCGTGACTACCAGCTGAACCGAACTCCGATCCGGGTTGAAATCAGGCCTTCAGCGGTGACGATCCGCTCGCCGGGGCGGCTCCCCGAGCCGGTGACCGTAGAAAACATGCGTGAAGCCAGCGCGCCTCGAAATCTCCAGCTCATCCGGGTGCTCCGCCGGCTCGAGCTTGCGGAGGACGAAGGCAGAGGGGTGGATCTGATGGAAGACTCGATGGCCGACGAGATGCTCGATCCCCCTCGTTTCGAGGAGCTCGATCACGAGGTCCGAGTCACGCTCCCACTGCGGAGCGCGGTGGCGCCGGTAGAGCGCGCCTGGATCAAGGAGCTCGAGCGCAGAGGCAACCTGCGGGCGATGGACCGACTCCTCCTCGTGCATGCTTCGCGCGGAGAGGCGCTCACCAACTCCAAGGCTCGCGAGATCTTGCAGGTAGACCGCGACCTGGCCTGGAAGGCGCTTCAGCGCCTTCGGGATGCCGGTTTCGTAAGGCAGCAGGGCGAACGCGGCGGAGCCACCTATCACCTCGAGGACTCACTTGCTCCGCCAGCGGGGCTCCGTCTCGATAGGAGCGAGCTGGCAACCGCAATCGTGGCGATGGCCGCCGATGGACCGCTTACAAACGCCGACGTAAGGAAGGCGATGGGCCTCGAGAGAGGCGAGGTGAAGTACTTGTTCAAACGGCTTGTGGACGAAGGGCGCCTAGCCAAAGTCGGCGAGCGCCGCGGTGCTCACTACCGCCTTCCCGACGGTTGAGCTACCAGTGCACACCTTTCATCAGGTGCGCAAAGGCCACAGCCTCGGTCGAGGGCGGCTTGTCCGGCGCCTCCTCTCCCTTCCCCTTGGCCGCCTGCGACTCCGGGAACAGTTTGTAAGCCTGATTGAGAATCCGGTCGCTGACCGAAGGCGCAACCGCGTAGAGCAACTCGCCGAAGGTCCCCAGCCGCGTCGCCACCTTCTTCGGCTGCGAGACCATCGCACCGGCGATCATCTCCGCCGCCTCCTCCGGAGAGATCGCCGGGAACATGTCGTACATCCGCGTCGGCGCGATCATCGGCGTGCGCACCAGCGGCATGTGGATCGTCGTGATGTGGACCCCGTCGTCGACCACCTCGGAGGCGATCACGCGGCCGAAGGCGTCGAGCGCCGCCTTCGAGGCGACGTAGGCCGAGAAGCGCGGCGGGTTGGTCTGGGTGCCGATCGAGCTGATGTTGATGATGTGCCCTGACTTGTGCGCCCGCATCGAGGGCAGCAGCGCCAGGATCAGCCGCACCGCGCCGAGGTAGTTGAGCTGGATCGTGCGCTCGTAGTCATGGAAGCGCTCGTAGGCGAGCCCGACCGAGCGACGGATCGAGCGGCCGGCGTTGTTGACCAGGATGTCGACCCGGCCGTGGTAGGTGAGCACCTCCTCCGCCATCCGCTCGACGTCGTCCATGTCGGCGAGGTCGCAGCGGTGGATATGGGCGACGCCGCCCCCCGCCTCGATCTCCCGCTTCGTCTCCTCGAGCTTGTCCACCGACCGGGCGACCAGCAGCACGGTCGCGCCGGCGTCGGCGACCTTGACCGCGGTCGCCTTGCCAATCCCCGAGGAGGCACCGGTGATCAGCACCACCTTGCCGCGCACCGCGGCGCTCAACGAACGGTCCTTGAAGAGATCGGGATCGAGGGTCCGCTCCCAGTAGTCCCAGAGCCGGTCGGCGTAGGACTCCAGCGGCGGCACCGAGATGCCCGAGCCCTCGAGCGCCCGCTGTGCATTGCTCGAGTCGAAGGTCGTCGGGTAGCTGACGTAGCTGAGGATGCCAGCGGGGATGCCGAGCTCCCCCAGGCCCGCCTTGGCCAGCCGCTTCGCCGGCGGGAAGAAGCGCAGCCCGGTGCGGGCCAGCGAGCTGACCGGATCGGTGACGCCGGAGTCGAATCGCAGCGCCGCCTGCGGCGCGTCGGCGGCGCGGGCGAAGAGGTTGATCGCCTCGCCGGCGCTCTTCGGGTTGGGGTCGGTGAGGCTGAAGGCCTGGCCGTCGAGGTCCGGCTCGTGGGCGATGTGGTCGATCGCGTCGACGACGAAGTCGACCGGGACGATGTTGATCTCGCCGCCTTCGATGCCGAGCGCCGGTAGCCACGCCGGCAGCACCCGGCGCGCCCGCTGCAGCAGCTTGAAGAAGTAATAGGGCCCGTCGATCTTGTCGATCTCGCCCGTGCGCGAGTCGCCGACGACGATCCCCGGCCGGTAGACGCGCCAGGGCCGGCGGCACTCCTCACGCACGACCCGCTCGGACTCGTGCTTGGTGCGGAAGTAGGGATGGGTGTCGAGTTTTTCCGCCTCCTCGAACATGTCCTCGCGCCACTCGCCGCGGTAGAGGCCGGCGGCGGCGATCGAGCTGACCTGGTGGAAGCAGCCGGCCTCGATCGCGCCGGCAAGTTCGACCGCGTGCCGCGTGCCCTCGACGTTGGCGATCTCCTGCGCTTCGGCGCCAGCGGTCATGTCGTAGATCGCCGCCAGGTGGAAGAAGTGGTCGACCTTGCCGCGCAGCTCGAGCAGATCCTCCTCGGAGACGCCGAGGCTCGGCTGGGCGAGGTCTCCGGAGATCGGCACGACGCGCGCTCCGTCGGGGCCGAAGGAGGTGCGCAGCTCCTCCAAACGCCCGCGCGAACCGGCCCGCACCAGGGCGTAGACCGTGCCCTCGCGCTGCAGGAGCCGCTGCACGAGGTTGCGACCGATGAATCCGGTGGCCCCGGTGACGAAGTAGTTCATGGTCGTTTCATACACTCATTGCAAGGATGGCGCAAACAGCCACGGTGCAGATCCAGATGCCCGAGATGGGCGAGTCCGTAACCGAGGGGATCGTGCTCGAGTGGCACGTCGCCGAGGGGGATTTCGTCAACGAGGGGGATACGGTCGTCGAGGTTTCGACCGACAAGGTCGATGCCGAGGTGCCGGCACCTGAGGCGGGCGTGATTACCAAGCTGCTGGTCTCGGTCGATGACGAGGTTCCCGTTGGAGCCCCATTGGCTGAGATGGAACCGGGTGACGCTGCTGGCGAGGGCTCGAACGGATCGGCTGCGGGTCCTGCCGCGACTTCGGAGGATCCTGCGGGCGGGGGCTCCCCCTCCGTTCTCGGATCCTCCGAATCCGCGCCACCCGCAGGTGATACGTCCCAGTCCAGTAGCGCCAACGGAGGCGATGACGTCCGAGCGACCCCCGTGGCTCGTCGCGTCGCACAAGAGAACGGCGTGGATCTCAGGTCCGTAAGCGGCTCGGGACCGGGGGCGAAGGTGACCAAGGACGACGTGATCGCTGCCGGGAACGGAGCTGCTCCGGTTGTCGGTGAGGAGAAGCAGCTCAGGGGGCCGGCGGCGATGTTGGCTCAGGCTATGGATGAGAGCCGGGAGGTTCCGACGGCTACGTCGTTCCGGACGGTTGCCGTGGACACGTTGGATGCGAAGCGGAAGGCTCTCAACGGGTTGCTGAAAGAGCGGGGGATGAAGGTTTCCTTCACGCATTTGGTGGCCTGGGCGATCGTGCAGGCGGCCAAGGAACATCCGGTGATGACGCGGGTCTTCGAGCGGCGCGACGGCAAGCCGTTGGCGATCGAGAACGGGCCGGTCAACCTCGGGATCGCCGTCGACGTCGAGCGCAAGGACGGCTCGCACAGCCTGATGGTGCCGGCGATCAAGGGAGCCGAGGGGCTCGACTTCGCCGCCTTCCACAGCTACTACGAGGAGCTGATCACCAAGACGCGGGAGAGCAAGCTCACCGCCGACGACTTCCAGGGCACCAACATCTCGCTGACCAACCCCGGGGGCATCGGCACGGTCGCCTCGGTCCCCCGCCTGATGAGCGGGCAGAGCGCGATCATCGCCACCGGCGCGATCGCCTACCCGGCGGAGTGGGCCCACGCGACCCCGGAGCGGCTGCGCCAGCTCGGCGTCTCCAAGACGATGACGCTGACCTCGACCTACGACCACCGCGTCATCCAGGGCGCCGAGTCCGGCGCCTTCCTGCGCAGCATCGAGCTGCTGCTGCAGGGCGAGGCGAGCTTCTACGAGGGCGTCGCCGCCGATCTCGGCATCGACGCCGGCCCGATCTCCGCCGCCCACCCGGCCTCCGCCTCCGCCCCGCCGCTCGCCACTGGGCAGGGCACCGCCGAGGTGTCGGTCACCTCCGCCCAGCCCGACGAGGAGCTGCTGCAGGCGGTGCAAGCGGCCACCTCGCTGCTCAAGGGCTACCGCACCCACGGCCACCTCGCCGCCCGGCTCGACCCGCTCGGCCGCGAGCCCGAGGGCGACCCGGCGATCCAGCCGGAGAGGCTCAACCTCACCCCGGAGCTGATGAGCCGCATCCCCGCCTCGATCCTGCGCATCGGCGTCCCGGGCGAGACCCTGCTGGAGGCGCTGCCGCGCATGCGCGAGGCCTACTGCGGCACGATCGCCTACCAGTTCGAGCACCTCTCCTCCCACCAACAGCGCACCTGGCTGCGCGAGATGGTCGAGACCGGCGCCCACCGCGCCCCGCTCGCCGGCGAGGAGAAACGGCGCCTCTTGATGCGGCTGATCGACGTCTTCCAGTTCGAGCGCTTCATCGAGAAGGCCTACCTGGGCCAGAAGATCTTCACGATCGAGGGCCTCGACGCGATCGTGCCGATGCTCGACGAGCTCGTCACCCTCGCCTATCGCGGCGGCGCCGAGGAGGTCGTCTTCGGCATGGCCCACCGCGGCCGGCTCAGCGTCCTCGCCCACAACCTGGGCCGCTCGGTCGAGTCGATCCTGGCCGAGTTCGAGGGCTCGAAGCAGATCGAGGCCGTGAAGGCCGTCGCCGCGATCCCCCACCACGGAACCGGGGACGTCAAGTACCACTACGGCCACGAGGGCGTCTACGAGACCCACGCCGGCGAGAAGATCGCCGTCCGCCTCTACCCG
>JASLIG010000095.1 GCA_030152805.1 Solirubrobacterales bacterium | reverse complement strand
CTGGTCGGTGACCATGTACGGGGAGATGTAGCCCTTGTCGAACTGCATCCCCTCGGTGAACTCCAGCTCCATGCCGAAGGTCTGGCCCTCCTCGACGTTGACGACGCCGTCTTTGCCGACTTTCTCGATCGCGTCGGCGATCACGTTGCCGATCTCATCGTCGGCGGCCGAGATCGCGGCGACGCGGGCGATCTGCTCCTTGCCGGCGACCTCTTTGGACTGCTTCTCGCGCAGGTTGTCGACGACATCGTCGACCGCCTTCTCGATCCCGCGCCGCAGGGCCAGCGGGTTGGCGCCGGCCGCCACGTTCTTGAGGCCCTGGCGGACGATGATCTGGGCGAGCAGGGTCGCCGTCGTCGTGCCGTCGCCGGCGACGTCGTTGGTCGCCGTGGCGACCTCGCGGACGAGCTGGGAACCCTGGTTCTCGAAGACGTCCTCGACCTCGACCTCGCGGGCGATGGTGACGCCGTCGTTGGTGATCGTCGGCGCGCCGAACTTCTTGTCGAGCACGACGTAGCGGCCCTTCGGGCCGAGGGTCACCTTGACCGCATCGGCGACGGCGTCGACGCCGGCCTGCAGGGCCCCCCGCGCGTCCTCTCTGTACTTCAGCTCCTTGTGAGCCATCTGTTTTCAGTCCTCCTTGGTCTTCTAAGTCCTGGTGGGCGGCGGGCTAGCCGAGCTTGGCGAGGACGTCGGACTCGCGCAGCACGAGCAGTTCCTCGTCCTCGACGGTGACCTCGGTGCCACCGTATTTGGAGTAGAGGACCTCGTCGCCCTCGCTCACGTCGAGCGGGCGGCGCGAGCCGTCCTCGTTGATCGCGCCATCGCCAACGGCGACGACCTTGCCCTTCTGGGGCTTCTCCTTGGCCGTGTCGGGGAGGACGATGCCGCTCGCGGTCGTCTCCTCCTCCTCGATCGGCTTGACGATCAGCCGGTCCCCGAGGGGCTTCAGCTTCATCCGTATACCTCCATGCTGGATCAGGGGTTGGGTCAGAAGTTTCGAGACTGGATTGGCACTCTCCAGGTGAGAGTGCCAGCGCACGGAAAGATAGCGAGTCGGACGATTCGGCGGCTGACGGGCCGAAAACCCCACTCGGACTCCGGTTTTAGGCCCGTCGGCGGGGGTCTAGCCGTTGGCTAGGAGACGGCAACCTAGGAGTTGGGCTATGCCCTCGCCGCCGCGCTTCATCACCCAGTCGTGGTTCCACTCGAAGGCGGGGCGGGCGACCGGCGCCAACAGGTTCATCCAGGCCTTTGTCGTCGCCACGTTCCACTCGTAGAGGACAGCGGTGACGCCGTCCTGTTCGTAGAGGCGCCAGCGGCCGACTCCGGTCAGCTCGCCAACCGCGTCTGCCTCGAGCAGGCGGAGGTGCTCGACGCGGGTCGTTGTCACCCGGAACTCGACCCGGTAGGGCAGCAGGCTCTTCCAGACCAGCCGCGCGACGGTGCCGACGCCACCGTCCTCCCCCGCCTGGATCTCCTCGGCCTCCTCGACCCCCCGCCACCACTCGGGCCAGCGGGCCTGGTCATAGATCGCCTCCCAGATCGGCTCGCGCGGCGAGTCGAGCAACCAGGTGGTCAGGAAGGAATAGTCGGCCACGAGCTGGGGGTGCGCGCTAGGTGGCCGGCCCGGTCAATTGTGGTGGGGCGTCTCGCCGTTGCCGAAGTGGGCTCCGGGCGGCTCGACGATCTGCGAGAAGCGGATCACCGTCACCGTTTCGTCCGGCGCCACCGGGTGGCCGTAGATCTGCTCGAGGAACTTGACCTCGTCCTCGAGCCGGCGGAACTCGGGATTGTCGTGCTCGATGTCGCGCGGGGAAAGCTCGGAGACCCGCTTCACCTCGACGTCGTCGATCACCGCGGTGAAGATCTTCTCGCGCGGGCTGTGGCGGAAGCCAACGGTGATCCAGACGACCATGCCGCGCTCGTACTTGTTGCTCTTGTCGCCCAGGCGGATGGTCGCGGTCTTGCGGCCGCGCTTGAGCTGGTCGACGAAGACCGGCGAATAGAAGTTGAGTACGTAGATACCGCCCCGCATCGGGCTGCGAGCGTATCTGACCGCCGACTACCAAGTATTGGACCTTTGTCCGAACCGGGGGTGTAGGCGACCGAAAAAGAGGTCGATAGGGGGGCGTGGGGCAAATCGCTGTCACAGTCTCGCGCCGGCTGCTCGCGGCGGCGCTCGTCTTCGCGACGACCTTTCTGCTCGCCTGCAGCGCCAATGCCGGCGCCGCGAGCTGCAACGGCAAGCATGCGACGATCGTCGGTACCGCCGGCAACGACGTGCTCGTCGGCAAGCGGGCGAGCGACGTGATCTTCGGCGGCGGCGGCGACGACAAGATCAGCGGCGGGCCCAACGGAAACGACACAATCTGCGGCGGGCCCGGCGACGACTCGATCCACGGCGGTCGGGGCTACGACAAGCTCTTCGGCGAAGGGGATAACGACAGGCTCGCCGGAGATACCGGCTCCGATCATCTCGACGGCGGCGACGGCAACGACCACCTGCTCGGTGCGGAGGGAAGCGACGGCCTCGAGGGCGGGGCCGGCGACGACACGCTGCTGGGGGCTAAGGGACCCGACAAGCTCTTCGGCGGCAGCGGCGACGACTACGTCAACGGCGACAAGGGCAGCGACAGGGAGGACGGCGACGCCGGCAACGACATGCTCTTCGGCGACAAGGGCAACGACAAGATCGACGGCGGCACCGATACCGACCAGATCGAAGGCGGCCCCGGCGACGATCCGGCGCTCGACGGGGGCGGGGGCAACGACTTCGTCTACGGTGGCGCCGGCAGCGACACCGCCAGTGGCGGCGACGGCGACGGCGACGTCGTCCGCGGTGACAGCGGCGAAGACACGCTCGATGGGGGCGGGGGCGGCAACGACATCGTCACCTACGCCAGCGCGACCCGCGGCGCGGTGACGGTCGACCTCGCCAGCGGTCGCTCCAAAGGCGACGGGCACGACGCCCTGCAGGGCTTCGAGGACGTGGTCGGCTCACCCCAGGGCGATCAGATCATCGGCGACGGCGAATTCAACCGGATCGACGGCGGTGTCGGCAACGACGATCTCGACAGCGGCGGCGGACCCGACGAAGCCTTCGGCGGCGCCGGCACCGACGAATGCGACGGCTTCGCCACCGAGCACTCCTGCGGCGCCGAAACAGAGCCGCCCAGCACGGGGACCTTCGTCATCCTCAACCAGGGCCTCGACGGCACCAGCCTGATCGTGCAGGGCGACCCGCAGTCCAACGACATTGGCGTCGCCTTCAGCGGCGGCTGGGTCGTCTCCAGCAACGGTCCCGTGATCCCCGGCGAAGGCTGCGGCTCGGCCAGCGGCACCACCGTGGTCACCTGCCCCACCGCGACCGCCACCGGCCTGGCCGTGATCACCGGCGGCGACGGCGACGACTCGATCAGCGTCGCCGAAAGCGTGCCGCGCCAGGTCAAGGTGCGCGCCAACGGCAACGCTGGCAATGACACGCTCAGCGGGGGATTGGGCGATGACGTGCTCGAAGCCGGCGAGAACTACAACAGCCCGGACAACGGCAACGACACGCTGATCGGCAATCCCGGCAGCGATGTGCTCTACGCCGACCCGGGCGCCGACCAACTCTTCGGCGGCGACGGCAACGACCTGCTCGTCTCCTCCGTCGTCATCTGCCAGGGCCATACCTACAGCGGCGGCCACGGTGACGACACCGTCTCCTACGGTCGCTCGGACGCGAGCCTCACGGTCAAGCTAGGCGGCAGCGGCGGTCCGGGCGGCTGCGGCACTCCCGACCACGTACTCGGCAACAACGAGAGCCTGGAGGGCTCGGACGGCCCCGACGTGCTGATCGGCGACAACGGCCCCAACAACCTCTTCGGTCACCTCGGCGCCGACACTTTCATCGGTAAGGGCGGCGATGACACGATCGAAGCGATCGACGGTCAACACGACCGCTCGATCCAGTGCGGTGGCGGCGATGACAGCGTCACCCGCGACCACTCCGACCCCAAGCCGGTTGGCTGCTGATCCTCAGAAGATGTAGTTGCGCAGCTTCTCGGGCGCCAGCACGGTGACCCGGCCGCGCCCCGGACGGACGATGCCGGCGCGGTCGAGGTCGGCGAGGAAGCGGCTGACGCTCTCGCGCGAGGTACCGGCAAGCTGAGCGAGGTCGGCCTGGTTCATGCGGATCGTCACCTCGCCGCCCTCGCCCTCGATCCGCGGAGATTCCTCGGCAACGAGCTGGGAGAGCACACCGGCGACGCGGCTGGGAACGGTCTGGAAGGACTGGCGCGAGATGCGCTCGTTGGCGCTGCGAAGGCGGCGCACCAGAGCGGCGATCAGCTTCACGGTGATCTCGGGGTGGCGGGCCAACAGCGAGCGAACCTCGCCCGCCGGCAGGGCGAGAAGCTCGCCGTCGGTGAGCGCTTCGACGCTGGCCGAGCGCACCTCGCCGTCGAGCATGGCCAGCTCGCCGAAGATGTCGCCGGGACCGAGCGAGGCCAGTGTGATCGCACGTCCGTCGGAGTGCTCGCGCGTGACCCGGAAGCTGCCGTCGCGGACGATGTAGCAGGCGTCGGAGTGGTCGCCCTCGTGAAAAACCCGCGTGCCCGCTGGGAAGGATCGGGCAACCGCGACCCGCGAGAAGCGCTCCAGCTCCCCCTCCTCGAGGTCGGAGAAGAGCGGCACGCTGCGCAGCAGCTCGACCGGTCCCTGCCCCTCCTCGCGATCAGCCATCGCCTTTGATTATCCCTCCGCAGGGGGGAGAACCCGGGACAGCTCGCGACTTAGCCGGAAATGAACAAATTTGAAAAGTGTGTAGACAGATCTGTAGACTGCCGCTGTGGCTGCAGTCGAGACGACGACCATCCGCGTGCGGCGAAGCACGCAGCGACGCCTTGCGGAGGAGGCGAAGCGCGAGGGGACAAGCGTGGTTGAGGTGCTCGAGGCAGCTGTGGACCTGTTGGAGGAGCAACGGCTTCTAGCCTCGATGGACGAGTCCTATCGCAAGTACGGGGACGAGATTCGCGAGGAAATGAAGATCTGGGATGTAACGCTCCTTGACGGGTTGGCCGACGTTGACTGAGCCAGCGAAGGTCAAGCACGGGGAGGTCTATATGGTCGACCTTGAGCCAGTAGTAGGACATGAGCAAGGTGGAAGGAGACCCTTTCTCATGGTCTCGATCAACCCGATGAATCGCTCCGCTGCTCAGATGGCGATCGGAGTGCCGCTGACGACAACGGACCGCGGCAACGAGCTGCACGTAAGGCTCGACCCTCCCGAAGGCGGGCTCAACAGAATCAGCTTCGTTATGCCCGAGATGGTCCGCTCGATCTCGACCAAACGTCTTAGGCAGAAGCTCGGTTTCGCCTCACCGGACACCCTGGAAGCAGTTTCCAAGCGAGTCGGGATCCTGGTCGGTCTGGGCCGCACCCGCTGAGGATCAGCGCGCGGCGAGGGTGAGTTTGCGGGGGCCGCGGCTGAAGCCCGCGTCGAGCAGGGCCTCCTCGTGGCCGGAGCCGATAACCGGGTCTCCGTCCAGTTTCTCGACCGCGAGCTTGGGCAGGCGGCCGGTGGCGACCTCCCCGGCAAGGGCCCGGACGGCGGCGGCAAGCTCCTCGCCGCCCAGCTCGACGAGGCGGACGATGCCGCGCCCGCCGCGCTCGACGTAGATCACGGGGGCGCCGTCGCGGAGCAGGACGTGGGCGCCGGGCGTACGGGCGGGACGGCGGCCGTTGGCCGGTTTCGGCCAAGGCAGCGAGGCGCCGTAGGGATTGGCCGGGTCGGTCGCGGCGAGGAGCAGGAAGGAGCCGTCCTCGTACGGGAGCGAGCGCAGGCGCTCGACCGCGCCGGGAAGGGCGAACTGGGCGCCGCCGAGGCCCTCGACGAAGTAGCCGCGGCGGGCGGTGCCGAGCAGCTCCAGGTTGCCGAGCTCGGCGTAGAGGCTGGAGAAGCCGCCCGGGATGCCCTCGGCGAGGACGGTCTCGCGGGTGACGATCCCGTAGCGCTCGAGCATCAGCTCGGCCTGGGCGCGCAGGCGGGGACCGGCGGCCGGGGCGTTGGCGAAGAGCGGCGCGGTCAGCGACCAGCGACCCTGTACGGCGGCACCGGAGGCGCGGCGGCGGGCGAATCGGCGGCCACGCTGCTCAGGCGGCGGCACGGCTCGCAGGCGCGGCGTGCGCAGCGGCGCGAAGGCGTCGTTGGTCACCTCGCCGGCCCAGGCGAGATCCCAGAGTGCGCTGTGCAGCTCCTCGGGGGGATGGTCGATGTCGGCGAGCAGATCGAGCCAGAAGTCGGGGCCGCCGGCCAGGCGCTCGCGGATCGCGTCGTGCACCTCGCCCTGAGGCGACTCCAGCTTGGCGTTGGCCGGCGGCGGCCCGGCGAGGCGGACGTCGTCGCGGAAGTAGAGGGCGACGCGTCCGTCGCTTCGACCCCGCGCGCCGGCGCCGATCCAGACCAGCTCACCGCTCGTGCAGAGTTCGTCGAGCCAGGTCGGCGAGTAGGCGCCAAGGCGGCGCGGCAGCACGTCGGCCTCCCAGACCTTCGGCGTCAGGGCGACGCCCTGCAATGGCACGAGGGCCTCGCGCAGGCGATCGGGGCCGGCGCCGGCGGCGCGGTGGGCGTCGACGTTCTGCCAGCTCGGCAAAAAGCGAGCGAAGCGCTCGCGCGCGGCGGGCTCGACCTCGCGGCGCAGGTGGGCGAGGCTGGCCCGGCGCACGCGGCGCAACACGTCGGCGTCGCACCACTCGCGTTCTGTCCCTCCCGGCAGCAGCTCACCGCGAACCAGGGCGCCCGAGCGCTCCAGCTCACGCAGGGCGGGCATCGGATCGACCCCGTAGCGCGAGGCAAACTGGACGGTCGGGAACGGGCCGTGCGTGCGGGCGTAGCGGCGGACGAGGGTGAGGAGCGGATCCGGGTGTTCCTCGAGGAAGCTCTCCGGCAATCCCGGTGGCGGCGGCACGCCGAGCGCGTCGCGGAAGAGACCGGCGTGCTCGGCGGCGATGTAGCGCTCCTCGCCGTTGATCCGCACCGCGGCGACGCGGCGCTCGTCGAGGAGTTTCGCCAGCATCGAGGCGGCCGAGTAGCCCTCGGCGACCCGCTCCTCGCACTCATCGGCGCTGAGGTCTCCGACCTTGCGCAGCACCTGCTGCAGGGCATCGCGGTCGCCCGCCTGGCCGGCCTCGGTGCGGTGCTGGAGCTGTGCCTCGACCTCCTCCAGCGCCCCGGGATCGATCAGCTCGCGCAGCTCCTCCTGGCCGAGCAGCTCGCGCAGGAGGTCGCGATCGAGCGCCAGCGCCGCCGCCCGGCGCTCCGCATTGGGCGTGTCCCCCTCGTACATGTAGGTGGCGACGTAGTCGAAGAGCAGCGAGGAGGCGAAGGGCGAGGCGGTCGGCGTCTCGACTTCGACCAGGCTCAGTCGCCGCGAGTGAAGGTCGCGCAGCAGCTCGGCGAGCGAGGGCAGGTCGAGCACGTCGCGCAGGCACTCGCGGTAGGTCTCGAGCACGACCGGGAAGCGGGGGAAATCGCGAGCCACCTCGAGCAGGCTCTGCGCCTTCAGCCGCTGCTGCCAGAGCGGCGTGCGCTTGCCCGGATAGGCGCGGGGGAGCAGCAGCGAGCGGGCGGCGTTCTCGCGGAAGTGGGAGCCGAAGAGGGCGGAGCCGGAGAGCTCGTCGACGACGAGGTCTTCGACCTCGTCGGGGTCGACGAGGACGAGATCGGCCGGGGGCGGCTCGTCGGCGTCGGGCAGGTGGACGACGATGCCGTCGTCGGACCAGATCGCATCGGCCTCGAGGTCCCGCTCAGCGCGGATCTTGGCCGAGAGCGCCAGGCCCCAGGCGGCGTGAACGCGGCCACCGTAGGGCGAGAGGATGCAGAGGCGCCAGTCGCCGATCTCGTCGCGGAAGCGCTCGACGACGATCGTCTCGTCGGAGGGGACGACTCGGGTCGCGGTCTGCTGCTCGCGCAGGTAGGAGACGAGGTTCTCGGCGGCGCGGCGGTCGAGGTCGTACTCGGCAGCCAGCTCCACCGGCTCGCGCGATACCGCCTCGCGGGCGAAGGCCCCGATCGCACGGCCGAGCTCGGCGGGACGGCCGATCCCGTCTCCCTTCCAGAAGGGCACCGCGCCGGGCACCCCGGGCGCGGGACTGACTATGACGCGGTCGCGGGTGATGTCCTCAATCCGCCAGGTGGTTGCGCCGAGCAGGAAGGTCTGGCCCGGCCGCGCCTCGTAGACCATCTCCTCGTCGAGCTCACCGACGCGGCGGCCGTCGGGGAGGTGCACGCCGTACAGGCCGCGGTCGGGGATCGTGCCGGCGTTGGTCACCGCCAGCTGCAGCGACCCCTTGCGCGTGCGGATCGTGTCCTCGAC
>JASLIG010000052.1 GCA_030152805.1 Solirubrobacterales bacterium | reverse complement strand
GATCTTGATCTCGGCCAGGTAGGAGGAGTTGAGCATCTCCGCCGAGACGCCGAAGCGGCCCGAGGCGACCTGCTGGCCGCGCCACTTGCGGTAGTGCCCGTACATGTCGCGGATCTCGCCACCCTCGCCGTTGACGCAGAGCACGTTGATCGACTTGGCTGCCTCGGCGTAGGCACGGAAGGCCGGCTCGGACTGCGAGCCGAAGCTCATCGAGGAGATCACCACGGGGTAGTCGTGGTGGCCGACACCGGCGTCGACGTCGGCCGGCTCGATCGGCTCGCGGTCGCCCTTGAGGCCCATGATGTGGCGCATCGAGATCGGGCTCTGCTGCTCCAGATCGCGGACTTTCTGCGAGTAGTCCTCATAGGTTCCGGAGCCGTTGGCGGTGGCGATCGCCGCCTTGTAGACCTTGGGGTAGAAGCGGAACGTCTTCGCCGGTTTTGCCTCCTCGTCGCCGGCGAGAATGCGGGCGCGCTCGTTGGTGTCCTCGTCGAGCGCGCTGAAGCCAACGCCGCCGCGCTCGGAGGCGGCGAAGGCCTCGGTCAAGAAGATCTCTGCCAGCTCCGGCTTGATGCCGATCGAGGAGAACTGGCGCGCGTAGCCGCGCACCTCGTGGATCCCGATCGTCGAGATCACTTTCTCCATGCCCTTGTTGAGTGCCTCGCAGAGGTTGGAGACGTCGGACTCGTAGTCCTCGACGCAGATCACCTCGACCATCGTGTAGGGGCAGACGCCGTTGGCGCCGAGGCCGAGCGCAAGCAGCACGTCGTGGACGTTGCGCAGCGCCGCCGAGCGCAGGACGACGCCGCAGCGGCGGCGCAGGTTCTCCTCGCCCGGCTCGACCCGGAATCCCTTCAGGGCCTGGTCGACGGCGGAGGTCGCCAGGTGCGGATCGAGCCAGCGGCGATCGGCGTCGTAGACGGTGCGGTCGGTGAGCACGAGCAGCTCGGCGCCGTCGCGGACTTTCTTCACCGCCTCCTGCTTGATCCGCTCGATTGCGCCCCGCGTCGTCTCGGACTCGAGCAGCGAGATGTCGACCACGTCGGCGCGGCCGCGGAATTCCTCCCAGAGGTCCTCGAGCAGATAGGTCTGGTGCTTGCGGGCAATCGCCCGGTAGGTCTTGTCGGAGAGCGGCGCCAGGCCGTGGTGGCCGCCGAGGACCACCGGGAAGGAGGTCTCGACCGTCTTGGTGTCCTCGCCGGCGGCGCCAAGCGAGGGGCGGCGGCCGAAGACGGCGCGGGTGGAGAAGTGCTCCATCTCGCGTTCGCGGTCGATCGCCGGGTTGGTGACGACGGCGACCGTCTCCTTGAAGTAGTCGGCGAGGTTCTGGCGCTCGGGCGAGAGCGCGGCGAGCGGCCCGTCGTAGCCCAGCGAGCCGACCGGCTCGGAGCCGTTGGAGGCCATCTGCTGAACGAGTTTGACGTCGTCGCGCTGCCAGCCGAAACCGGCCAGGACGCGGTCGGCGACCTTGACCGGCTCCTCCGGGCCGGCGTCGGAATAGCCCGGCACCTCCTCGCCCTCGAGCGGGCCGCCGGTCTCCAAAGCGCGGTCGTAGGCGGCGGCCTCGTCGACGCCGTTGCGGCGCAGCCAGCTCTTGCGGACGACGCGCAGCATCTCGGCGTGCGGGTGCAGAGTCGAGCGGCGGGCGTCGCGATCGATCAGCACCAGCGCCTTCTCGCCCGGCGCGAGCGGCTTCGGCTCGGCGACCATCGCATTGACCGGGACGACGCCCGGCTCGGAGCTGAAGACGAAGTCCTCGCCGGTCTCCACCTGCCAGAGCGGGCGCAGGCCGAGCGCGTCGGAGGAGAAGACGCATTCGCCGGCGTGGCGGGCGATCAGCGCCACCGGGCCCTGCGCGAAGGGGCCCATCGCCTGGCGCAGGTACATGTAGAAGCGGTGCAGATCGTCGGGCAGCGAGCGGATCTCGTTGACGATCGGCGGCACCACCATCTCCATCGCCTCGGCGAGGCTGAGGCCGTCGCGGCTGACCAGGGTGTCGATCGTGCGGTTGAGGTCCTGGGAGTCCGAGCCGTCTGCGTGGATCGGCACGCCGAGCATTTTCGCCTCCTGGCGCAGCTGGGCGATCGTGTTGATCTCACCGTTGTGGCCGAGCACTGAGAAGGGCTGCACGCGCTTGAACGAGGGCCAGGTGTTGGTCGAGTAGCGGTTGTGGCCGAAGCAGCCGATCGTCTCGAAGCGCTCATCGCGCAGGTCTGGGTAGTACTCGCCGAGCACCTTGGGCGCGCCCATCACCTTGTAGACGCAGGTCGTCGCCGAGAAAGAGGGGACGTGGACGCCGAGGCGCTCCTCGAGCTCGATCAGGAGGTCGAAGAGGACGCGGTCTCGGCGCGAGGCGTCGGCGACGAGGCCGGCGAGCTGCCAGAAGTGCGGCTCCTCCTCGCGGGCGGTCGGGCCGAGCGCGGGAGAGTTCACAACTCCGATGCGCTCGGCGAGGATGCGGAAACCGCCCTGGCCGAGCAGCTCGCGAGCGTCGTGCTGGATCCGCTCGCGATCCTGCGAGCGCTCGATGAAGACGTGGGCGACGGCGAAAGCGTCGTCGAGCGTCAGCGAAGGGTCGTGGCCGCCGGAGCGGACCTCCTCCGCCCAGACCTTGCGCGGCAGATCGAGCAGCAGGCCGCAGCCGTCCCCCTCGCCGTCGACGTTGCCGGCGCGGTGGAGCATCTTCTGCAAGGCCGGGATCGCAAGCTCGATCGGGGCGTGGCTCGGCGTCGCGTCCTTGCGGACCGAGGCGTAGATCGCACAGGCATCCTTGTCTTCGACGCTGGGCGGCGAGACGAGCGGCCTGTAGGGACGCTCTGGCGAGTAGCGGACGGGGCCCTCGCCGTGAAGCTCACGGGACTGGGTATTGGACACGCTGACCTCCCGGTTTCCGCGCCTTCTTCGAGCGGGCGCGCGACGGGTTGACGAGTTGCCGAATTATAGAGCCGGCGGGTGCGCCGTCGGGGCAAATTCGGCTATTCCTGCAAATAGCGGGGAAAACTGCGGGCTCCAGTCCCGCGCATCCGATCTTGACCACACCTGAGGTGGGTCAATATCGGATTCATGCCCAGGACATCGGCTCATAGCCGCCCTCGGGCTGAACACCGATCAACATCGCGGTGACGGGGGCATCGGAGCGGTTGAGGATCGTGCGGCTCGCCGGCGGCTCGATCGAGGCGAAGGTGCCGGCCGGTGCCTCATGGTCCTCCCCCTCAATGCGCAGCACGGCCTCACCTTCGAGCACGATGTAGAGCTCGACCTGGCCGCTCTGTGCCTCGTCGTGCTCGGGAATCTCCCCACCCGGCTCGATTTCAACCAGGTTGAAGCCGAAGGCCGAGGTGCCGAGCGCCTTGCGCGCCAGCCGCCAGGTCGAGTCCCCCGACCCCTCCATCGACTCGAACTCATCGCGGTGCTTGATCGTGTAGCCGGCCATCGGTCCGTCCTTTCGCGAGCCGCCTCAGCGGCTCCAATCGGGTTCGGAAGCGTTGTTGGCGAGCAGCTTGGGTTTGCCGCCCGCGTAGGGGATGCTGACCACCCTGTGGCCCGGGCCGGGTTCAAAACCGCCGAGGCTGCCGAGGACGAACCCGCCGTCGGTGGAGATCGCGGTACCGACGAAACCGACCTCGCGTTCCTTGGTCAGGGCCCGTTCGGCGCCGGTTCTAGGATTGACGGTGACCGCGTAGCTGGTGTCCTGGCCGCCGAACTCGGCAAGTAGGCGCTTGCCGCTTGCCGACCAGGCGGTCGGGCCAAGGCCGGAGAGCAGCGGCTCGACCTTGGTATGCGTGAGGCGGCGGACCCCTTTGCCGCTCGGCTTCATCAGGAAGATGTCGTTCTTGGGGCCGAACTTACGCGTCTTTTCGCCCAGGTGCTTAACGAAAGCGATCGTTTCGTTCGGCCCCCAGAGCGGGTCGAAGGAGCGGTGGTCGCCGCTGATCCGAACCGGCTGCGGAGCCTTGACGAAGACCGCGCCTGGTTCCGGAATATCGAAGCGGTAGACGTCGCTCTTGGAGCCGAATTCCTTCGTAGAGCGCCCGAAGACGAGCTGTCCGCCCGTGGGCGAGAAGCTGACGCCGTTGAAGAAGCCCTTCGTAACTGCCTGCTGGGCGCCGCTGGCCACGTCGATCAGGGTGAGGCGCTGCACGCCGACTTCGGGCCCCAGAAGCACGGCGATCATCTTCGAGTCGGGCGACCAGGCGAAAACGAACGGGTCCTGCCAGCCACTCGCCAACTTTCTCGGCGAACCGCTGGCGGCCGAAGCGACCATCAGGTCGGCCGGTTGATTGCCCTTCCCGAGGCGATAGAAGACAATCGTCTGCCCGTCCGGCGAAACGCGCGGATTCGAGCCCGAACCGACCTTCCGCGCCGCCGAGCCGTTGTCGTTGGCCACGTAGACGGTTGGGCTGAAGGGATTGCGGGTGAAAACGAGGGCGGCCTGCGAGCCAGCCGGCGCAAGGAGACATCCCGCGACGACCGTAAGCGCCGCAATCGACTTCCAGCTCCAAGCCACGCCGCGATCCTAACCGCGACCCCGGCGAATGGCTAGAACGCCGTCGGTTAGGCGGCTAGCGGAGCCCCGACTTTGAGCGTGACGATCCGATCAGGCGCGGCGAGTACCGCCTGCGCCGTCGCGACCAGCGCAGTCCCGTCGAGCCTCTTCGTGAATTGTGACGACCAGACCGGGATCGTCAACGGCAACCACGATACGGACCCGAATTCCCCGGATATAGCCCGTGTATCGGGGTCTTCCGTTTCGATCTCTGTCGACCCGAATGGGGTTCGTGATCGCCTCTTCCACATCGAGAAGCGTCCTCGCCTACAGCTCGGGCACGTCAGCCCCGTGGGGGCTGAAGGGGAGGCGGCGGACCTTGGCCCAGCCAGCGCAGCGGGACTCGAGCGCTTCGGCGACGTTGCCGGCGTCCTGCCAGGTGGTCCAGACGAGGACGGTGGGGCCGGCGCCCGAGATCGTGGCGCCCAGGGCGCCGAGGTCGGCCGCGTCATCGACCAACTCCATCGAGCGCGGATAGAGCTCGCGGCGGCGGTCCTGGTGAATGCGGTCGGCCAGGCCGTCGCCCACTAGGTCCAGGTCGGCGCGCTGCAGGCCGAGGACCAGGCGCGAGGCGGCGGAAACGTTGGCAACCGCCTCTGCGAGCGGGATCTCGGCCGGGATCGTCCCGCGAGCGCGCTCGGTCGAGACCTCTTCGGCCGGGATCACGGCGATGCCCTCGAGGCCGCTGGGCGGGTCGAAGCGAGCCGCCGTCGGCGCACCACCCTCCCTCGCGCCGCAGATCACGAAGCCGCCGTAGATCGCCGCGGCGACGTTGTCGGGGTGGCCCTCGATCTCAGTCGCCCTGGCGAGCACTTCCTCCTTGGAGAGGGCCAGCTCGAAGAGGTGATCGGCGGCGAAGATGCCGGCGACGATCGCGGCGGCGCTGGAGCCGAGGCCCCGCGCCAGGGGAATCTCGCTGCGCAGGCGGAAGGCGATGCCGTCGGCGGGGTGCAGGCTCTCGAAGGCCCGCACGACCAGGTTGTCGCGCCCGGTCGGGACGTCGAGCCCGCCAGGATCGAATCCGAACTCGCCCGTCTCCTCCACCTCCAGCTCGAGGAAGAGCGAAACCGCGGCGGCGAGCACATCGTAGCCCGGCCCGAGGTTGGCCGAGGAGGCCGGAACGCGGACCAGTCGCCGACGTGCGGTCAAGCGAAAACCGCCCGCTCGACGGCGCCGAGGTCGTTCTCGCAGTTGATCACCGGCGGCGCTTTCGACAGCGCCGTGTCTGGGTCCTTGAGGCCGTGGCCGGTGAGCACGCACACCACCGACTCTGGGGCGGGCTCGCTCTCTGCCGTGGGCAGGCCATGGGCGAGCAGGCCCGCCACCGACGCGGCCGAGGCCGGCTCGCAGAAGACTCCCTCGCCGGCGGCGAGCCAGCGGTAAGCGTCGAGTATCTGCTCGTCCGAGACGGCGGCGACGCGGCCGCGCGAGGCGGTAAAGGCGGCCATCGCCTCCTCCCAGCGCGCCGGGTTGCCGATCCGGATCGCCGAGGCGATCGTCTCCGGGTTGGCGAACGGCTCACCGCGCACCAGCGGCGCCGCCCCCTCGGCCTGGAAGCCGTAGAGGACCGGTGCCGTGCCGGCCTCTTGAAAGCCGCGCCAGTAGGCGGTGACGTTGCCGGCGTTGCCGACCGGGATCGCCAGCGCGCCGGGCGCTTCGCCCAGCTCCTCGACCACCTCGAACGCAGCCGTCTTCTGTCCTTCGATGCGGTGCGGGTTGACCGAGTTGACGAGCTCGATCGGGTGCTTGTCGGCGAGCTCGCGGACGATCCGCAGCGCGTCGTCGAAGTTGCCCCGCAGGGCGACTACGCGGGCGCCGTGCATCAGCGCCTGGGCGAGCTTGCCGATCGCGATCTTGCCCTCGGGCACGATCACCGCGCCGCGCAAGCCGGCCCGCGCCGCGTACGCCGCCGCGCTCGCCGCGGTATTGCCGGTCGAGGCGCAGATAACCGCCTCCGCCCCCCTTCCCTTCGCCCGCGAGACCGCCACGGTCATGCCACGGTCCTTGAAGCTGCCGGTCGGGTTGGCGCCCTCGAACTTGAGGTAGGTGGGCACCCCGAGTCGCTCCGAGAGCCGCGGCGCCTCGACCAGCGGGGTCGATCCCTCATTCAGCGTCACCACGGGGTCGCCCGGCTCCAGCGACAACCGCTCGCGGTAGCGCTCGACCAGCGGGGCCGGGCTCAAACGAACTCCTCTTCGATCACGCGGATCGCGCGCGGCGGCGAGCGCAGCACGTCGAGCTCCTCGATCGCCTCCAGCGCCGCGGTGAAGCGCGACTCTAAGCACTCGTGGATGACCATCACCAGGCGCGTGTCCTCGCCGGCGCCGCGCTGGACGACGCCCTTCACCGAGACATCCCTGTCGCCCAACACCTGGGCGACCTTGGCCAGCACCCCGGGCCGGTCGGTTACCGCGAGGTGGAGGTAGAAGGAGGAGGTGACGTCGGCGACGATCGGCAACCGCGCGCGGGTCTCGTGCACCGGCGCGTCGCCGCTGAGGATCGAGACGACGTCACCGAGCACCGCCGAGGCCGTCTGCACGCCCCCGGCACCGGGTCCCGACATCGTCACCTCGGTGATCTCCGGCGCCTCGACCATGACCGCGTTGAAGGGGCCGCTGACCGGCGCCAGCGGGTGGCCGCCGTAGAGGAAGCAGGGGAATACCCGCACGCTGATCCCGCCCTCGCGCCGCTCGGCGACGCCGAGCAGCTTCAGCGAGAGGCCGAGCTCTTTGGCGTAGGCGAGATCGTCCGGCTCGACCGTCTCGATGCCTTCGTAGGAGACCTCGTCGAGCGTCACCGGGGTGTGGAAGGCGAGCCGGGCGAGGATCGCCATCTTCGCCGCCGCGTCGGCACCGCTGACGTCGGCGGTGGGGTCGGCCTCGGCGTAACCGAGCTCTTTGGCCCGCGCCAGCACCTCCCCGTACGGCGCGCCGCTCGCCGCCATCTCGGTGAGGATGAAGTTGGTGGTGCCGTTGACGATGCCGAAGACCTTGGCGATCTCGGTGGCGGCGAAGCTCTCCTGGATCACCCGCACGATCGGGATAACCCCAGCCACGGCCGCCTCGAAGCGCAATTGCACGCCGGCCTCGCGGGCGACGTCGAAGAGTTCCTCGCCGTGCTGAGCGAGCAGCTGCTTGTTGGCGGTGACGACCGGGCGTTTGGCGCGCAGGGCGTCGAGGACGAACTGGCGCGCCGGGTCGGTGCCGCCGATCAGCTCGACGATCAGGTCCGAGCTGGCGAGGATCTCGCCGAAATCGCCCTGCTCGCGGGTGAGCACCCCGGCGATCTCGGGGCGCCGCCCCGTGGCCGCCTCGACCCCGTCGGCGCGCGCCTCGATCAGCTCGGCGAAGGCACCGCCGACCGTGCCGCGCCCCAGCAGCCCGATGCGGATGGGGTCAGACATCGCGCGAGGTCAGGTCCTCGTAGGTCTCCCGGCGCACGACGACGCGGGCGTCGCCGTCGCGGCAGAAGATCAGCGGCGGTCGCGTCACCCCGTTGTAGTTGCTCGCCATCGCGTGCCCGTAGGCACCGGTCGCGGGCGTCACCAGCACGTCGCCGACGGCGGGGGACGCGAGCATCGTGTCGCGGACGACGATGTCGCCCGACTCGCAGTGCATGCCGGCAATCGTCGCCAGGCTCCCGGCCGGCTCGGCCGCGCGGTCGGCGATCAGCGCTTCGTAACGCGATCCATAGAGCATCGGTCGCATGTTGTCCGACATGCCGCCGTCGACGGCGACGTAGGTGCGCACGCCCGGGATCTCCTTGACCGTGCCCACCCGGTAGGCGGTGATGCCGGCGTTGCCGACCAGCGAGCGGCCGGGCTCGATCAGGATGCGAACGCCGTCGCCGAAGACCTCGGCGACGCCCCGCACCTTGACGTCGACGTAGGCGTCGATCGGGGGTGGCTCGTCATCGGCGGTGTAGGCAATGCCGAGCCCGCCGCCGACGTTGACGATCCGGCACCACTCGCCGGCCAGCTCGCCGATCGCGCGGATCGCCAGCGCGTAGGGCTCGAGCTCGAAGATCTGCGAGCCGATGTGGGCGTGCAGGCCGGTGAGCCTGAGCTTGTCGGAGGCGAGCACGCGCTCGATCGCCCGCGCGGCGAGCCCGTCCCCGAGCCCGAAGCCGAACTTGGAATCGAGCTGGCCGGTCTGCACGTAGTCGTGGGTCGAGGGCTTGATCCCCGGGGTTACCCGCACGAGCACGTCTTGGGTCCGCTCGAGCAGGCGCTCGCAGCGCTCGATCTCGTCGAAGGAATCGAGGATCAGGTGGCCGACGCCCGAGCGCGCGGCGAAGAGAATTTCCTCGTCGCTCTTGTTGTTGCCGTGCATGTGGATGCGAGCCGGATCGAAGCCCGCCCGCAGCGCCATGTGCAGCTCGCCGCCCGAAGCGACGTCGACCGAGAGGCCCTCCTCGGCGAAGAGCCGGTACGCCGCGGTGCAGGGCAGCGCCTTGCTGGCAAAGAGGACTTCGAACTCGGCGCCGCGGCGTTCGAACGCCTCGCGGTAGGCGCGCGCGCGGCCGCGCATCTCCTCCTCGGCGTAGGCGTAGGCGGGGGTTCCGAACCGTTCGGCCAGCTCGACCACGTCGCAGCCGGCGATCTCGAGCCGGCCGCGCTCGTTGACGCGGCTCCCCGATGGATAGACAGGCGATCCCGCGATCGGGTCGGCGAGGGCACCGCTTTGTTCCAGCTCCGCCATAGGCGGGCATTGTGACGGTTGGGGAGGGAGCGGCGGTTAGTGGCCGCCGCCGAGCAGGCCGCCAACCGTTTTCACGGTTTCGTCGACCGTTTTGCCGACCACCGATTCCGGGCCGGCAACGCCGTTGACTACTTCTTCGGTGACTTTCGTTGCCCCCGTTTCGCCGAGAGCGCCGCCGGTGGCTTCATCCACCCCTTTGACCGTGTTGTTGACCGCGCCGCTGACCGCGCCCGAGGTCGACTGGCCGCCGGCGCTGCCAGAACCGCCGCCGGTGCCAGGGATTGGGGCCGACCCGCTGCCGGAGCCGCCGCCGGAGCTCGCGCTGGAGGAGCCCGTGGATCCAGAGCCAGCGCTCCCCGGGCCGCCGCCCGTGGGCGCGGACCCAGGAGATTCAGCGGCCGGGGTGCCCGAGGAGGGCCCGGGCGCGGTGCCGACGGCGCCGTTCCGGCCCGCCGCGGTTCCGTTGCCGGCCGCACCGGCGTTGCGTCCGCCCGCCGTTCTTCCGGCTCCACCGGCGGCGGCGCCAGCCGTTCCCGGCGCTGCCGCGCCGCTCTGCGAACCGGCTGGCTCGGCCGGGCTGACGGAGCTGTCGCCGCCGAAGTTGATCCCGGCGAGCGGCCAGTCCCTGACCGCCTGCAGCGAGACGAGCAGCACGAACGCGACGATGGCGGCAGCGACCAAGGCGGTGCCGGACACCGCTCCCGCGAGGTAGGTGTGCGCTTGGCGAATCATCGGCGCCTCTCGTGCTACGTACCCAGGGTCGCAGGCGGCAACGCCACCGGCATACCCAATAGTTGAATTACCTAGAGAGTTCTGGGTAGGCAGATGGCTGAGCCGCCCGGCGCTACAGGTAGCCGAGCGGATCGGTCGGCACGCCGCCGACGCGCACCTCGAAGTGGAGGTGATCGCCGAAGCAATGACCGGTGCAGCCGACGTAGCCGATCACGTCGCCCTGGGAGACGCTCTGCCCCGGGCCGACCGCGATCGAGGACTGGTGGGCATAACAGGTCTGCAGGCCGCCGCCGTGGTCGAGGCAGGTGAAGTTCCCGTAGCCACCGCTTTCCGCTTCGGACTGGACCAGGACCACCGCCCCGTCGGCGGCGGCGCGGATCGGGGTCCCGGCCGGCACGGCGATGTCGATTCCCTCGTGCATCCGCCCCCAGCGCATGCCGAATCCCGACACGACCGGCCCATCCACCGGCCAAATGAACTGACCCGAGCCGTAACGGATCGGCCCAGCCGGCAGCGGCGCGGATGCCGTTTCGCCGAGCTGCGCGGCGAGTTCCGCCTGGATCGCGGCGACGTCGCCGTCGAGGTCTTCTTCGGTCTGCTCGATCTTCTTCAGGGCCGCGACGCGTTCGCCGCGGACGGCAACCAGGTCGGCCTGACGAGCCTCGACGGCGGCGCGGGCGCTCGCCAGCGCCTGCTCTTCGGCGGCAATCGCATCGCGGGCCGCCTCGATGCGATTCTTGGCGGTGCGCAGGCGGGTCACGGTGCGCTGGATCCGATCGCGCAGTTCCCGCACTCGGCCGACGATCGCTTCGTCGTTGCCGCGGATGCTGTTGAGGTATTCGGTGCGATCGATCAGGTCGTCGTATCCGTTGGCGCCGACGATCATGCTGAGCACGTCGGGCGTGCCCGTCTCGTAGATCGCGACCAGCCGGTCGCGCAGGGTGGCCAGCGCGCGCCTCAGGTGCGCCCGCATCCTGGCCAGGCGCTGCTTGGCGACGTCCAGCTGTGCTTCAGCGCGGTCGAGTTCCGCCTGCTTCGCGTCGAGGCGCACCTTCACGGCCGCCTCCTGGCCGCGCAGCTCGGCCACCTCGCCGGTGAGCCTGCCGATGCGATCGCCGTAGTGGGAGATCGTCGTCGTCAGCACACCGCTGCGTTCGCGCGCCTTGGAAAGCTTGGCTTCCTTGGCGTCGAGCTTCGATTCGAGGTCTTCGGCGGGCGCGGCGGTGGCTGCAAGCAGCACGACCAGCGCCGCCGCGGCGGCGAGGAGCGCCGCCAGGGCAAGGCGGGACTTGAGCATCGCCGGCGAGGCTAGCCAAGTCCAGATATCGCCACTTGCAGGGAATTAGTCCTGCAAGTGGGCTTGCGAGCGGGGCTGCGGCGGAGCGTTCTCGACGTGGAGCAGGCCCTCGGGCGCCTGCTCCTCCATCTGCAGGGTGGTGTGATCGATGCCGAAGTGATCGCGCAGGAGGCGCTCGATCCTGGCCCTGACGAGATCGCGATCGCAGTCCGATGCGACGACGACGTGAGCCGCCAGCGCGCCGAAACCGGAGGTGACCGTCCAGATGTGGAGGTCGTGAACCGAGCGGACCCCCTGCTCGGCGCAGATCGCCGCGCCGGCGGCGTCGACGTCGACGCCAGCCGGCGCCGCCTCCATCAGCACGTCGACCGGCTCCTTGATCAGGCGCCAGGAGGAGGCGAGGATCAGCGCCGAGATCGCCAGGCTGACGATCGGGTCGACGACCGAGGAGCCGCCGGCGAGGACGACGACGCCGGCAAGGACGACGCCGATCGAGCCGAGGGCGTCGGCGGCGGAATGTCGCAGCACGCCCTCGAGGTTGACGTCCCCCCGCCCGCCGCGCGCCAGCACGAGCGTGGCGACGAGATTGCCGGCGAGGCCGAGCAGGCCGAGACCGAGCACGCCACCGGCCTCGATCGCCGGCGGGTTGCCGAGGCGACCGATCGCCGCGTAGGCGATGGCAATCGCAACGGCCACGAGCAGCAGTCCGTTGACCAGCGCCGCAAGGATCTCCGAGCGCTGATAGCCAAAGGTCATCCGCCCCCCTGCCGGGCGAGCTGCGAGCGATGCAGCGAACAGCGCCAACCCGATCGAGCCGACGTCGGAGAGCAGATGCCCGGCGTCGGCGAGCACCGCGAGCGAGCCGGTGAGAACCCCACCCACTGCCTCGGCGAGGAACATCCCACCATTGACCCCCAAAGCAATCCACATCCGCCGCCGACTGTCGCCGCGCCGGGCATCCAGCTCTTGCGCGTGCGAGTGAGAGTGCACGCTCCGAGCTTAGGACCTATCCGGTAGGGGTGGAACGTCTTGTACTTTTTCGTCAGGCGCCTCGGGGCGACAGCCCAACCACGCTCCACCGAAAAAGTTAAGTGAAACCCCTACCGGGATAGGTCCTTACTAGGCCGCTACGGGCTCCTTGTCCGCCGGCTTCTCCGCCATCGCCGCCTCGGCCACTTCGGCGGCGTAGCCAAGCCGCTCGGCGTACTCGCGAGCCTGCATGCGCGAGATGACCATGCGCTGGATCTCCGCCGTGCCCTCGAACAGCTGGTAGATCTTGGCGTCGCGGAACCACTTCTCGAGCGGGCACTCCCTGTTCCACGCGTAAGGACCGACCAGGTCCATCAGCGTCGTCGTCGCCCACATCGTCACGTCGCCGGCCTTGAGCTTCGACATCGAGCCCTGGCCGCCGCGCATCGGGATGCCGTTGCGGCCCATCCAGGCAGCGCGCTGCACGAGCAGCCGCGCCGCCTCGATCTCGGTGGCGACGTCGGCCAGCGTCTGCTGGATCCGCTGCTCCCCCAGAACCGGTTTGCCGTCCTCGGTCTGACCGTCGAGATATTCGAGGGTCCACTCGTAAGACGCTTGGGCGATGCCGAGCGCCGAGGCACCGACCAGCGGCCGGGTCATCTCGAACGTAGCCAACGCGTCGGCGCCGCGGGACTTCTTGCCTTCGCGGCCGCGCTGCAGCTTGCGCTCGAGCTTCTCCTCGCCGCCGAGCAGGTTCTCAACCGGGATGCGGCAGTCCTCGAGCACGATCTCGGCGGTGTGCGAGGCGCGGATGCCGAGCTTGGACTCCTTCTTGCCCTGGGTCAGCCCTGGCGTGCCCTTGCCGACGACGAAGGAGGCCTGGCCGCGGGTGCCGAGGGCCGGGTCGACGGTGGCGACGACGACGTGGACGTCGGCGATGCCGCCGTTGGTGATGAAGACCTTGGTGCCGTTGAGGACCCACTCGTCGCCGTCGCGCTTGGCGGTCGTCTTCAGGCTCTTGACGTCAGAGCCGGCCTGCGGCTCGGTGACCGCATAGGCGCCGAGCTTGATCTCCTCGCCGCTGCCGAAGCACTCGGGCACCCACTGGGCGATCTGCTCCGGCGTGCCCGAGGAGGCGATGCCCGCCGCAGCGAGGCCGGAGCCCGAGATCGCCAGAGCGGTGCCAGCGCAACCCCAGTGGAACTCCTCGGCCGAGATCACCTGCATCTGGCCCTGCTCGTCGGCGGCCGAGCGCTGGATGCTCTCGAGGCCGCCGAAGCCCTGAGCGCGCGCCTCCTTGATCACCTCCCAGGGAGTGCTCTCCTCTTCGTCGTGCTTGCGGGCGGCCGGCCTGATCACCTCGCGGGCGAAGGTGCGGCAGCGCTCCTTGTACTCCTGCTGCTCGTCGGTAAGTGCGAAGTCCATTCGATCCTCTCCTGGTGGGACTGATTGACTGGTCAGTCAACCAGTCCCCCAAAGATTAGCTAACCAGCCAGCCATCGCCACGCCTGTAGCTTTCCCGCCGTGGCTGGAAAGCGCCCCATCAACGCCGATATGCCTGCGCCCGATCCGGCGCCGCAGAAACCCGACGGGCGGGAGAAAACCGAGCCCGCAGGGACGCCGGATGCGAAGCAGACGGCAACGCCGGAGACAAAGCGCCGGCGCAAACCTGTGCCCGTAGCATTGAAGGCGATCGGCGGGCTGGTGCTGGTCGCGATCGTCTTCCTGGTCGCGGCGGTGCTCGGGGGCGGTGGCTCGAACGAACAAGAAGCTGAAAAGCCGGCACCCGCCGAAGCGCCAGCGCAGCCGGCTGCCGAGGAAGAGCAGACGCCGGCCGCCGAGGCGGCCGAAGAACTCGGCTATCCCTCCTTCGCGACCAACAACACGACGCGCGTCGGCGGCGCCGACGCCGCGACCACGGCGGCCGGAGTCGCGCTCGCCGTCTTCCCGTCCACCAAAGCCGCGCAGCGGCCGGCGGCGGTCACGCTCGTCGACGAAGACGAGTGGCAGGGGGCGATCGCCGCCGCCGTGCTGATGGCCGACCCGATCCGCGCCCCGCTGCTGGTCTCCGCCGGCGGCGATCTTCCCGATCCGACCTCGCAGGCCTTGGAGGCGCTGGGACCGCAGGGCAACAAAGCCAGCGCGAACGCCCAGGTCTTCGTCGTCGGCTCCGCGGCGACCCCCGATGACCTGAAAGCCACCAGGATCGGAGCGCCGAATCCGGCCGCGCTTGCCGTCGCGATCGCCAACCTGCGCGACGAGCTGTTCGGCACGGCGCCGCGCCACATCGTGCTCGCCCCCGAAGCCGACCCTGAATTCGCGATGCCGGCAGCCGCCTGGGCGGCGCGTTCGGGAGATCCGGTCCTCTTCAGCGCCGCCGAGAGACTGCCCGCGGCGACCGCGAAAGCGCTGAAGGAAAACCGCAAAGCGCCCGTGTACGTACTCGGGCCCTCCTCGGCGATCTCCTCCGGCGTCGTGCGCGAAGTCGCCAAGATTGGCAACCGGGTGCGGCGCGTCTCCGGCGAGAACGCGGTCGAAAACGCGATCGCGCTGGCGCGCTACGCAAGCGGCGATTTCGGTTGGAACGTCAACGACCCCGGGCATGGCTTCGTCGTCACCCGCAGCGACTCCCCGATCTACGCGGCGATCGCCGCTCCCCTCTCTGCCTCCGGCACCTGGGGCCCGCTGCTGCTCAGCGACGACGCGGATACGCTGCCCGGACCGCTGCGCGAATACTTCCTCGACATCAAGCCGGGCTACACCACCGATCCCACCCGCGCTTTCTACAACCACGTGTGGGTGATCGGAGACCAGGAGGCCATCGACGTGAACCAGCAAGCGGAGATCGACCAGCTGGCCGAACTGGCCAAGATCGGAGGCAAGCCGTGAGCGAAGCCGAGAGTCCCGAGCTGCTCGGCGAGGGCCGACGCCTTACCGCGGAGGACATCCGCGCCCTGGCCGGCGCCTCCACCCCCCACTTCGCCCTGCAGGTGCGCAACCGGATCCGGCGGCTGATCGAGCCGCTCCCCCAGGACGACCCTGCCCGGCGCGAAGGCGAACGCAAGGTCGCCGAGCTGGAAGATCTTGCCGAGCACAGCGGCGACCCGCGCGGCACGATGGGCATCGGGCACCGGTGAAGCAGCTCGCGCCGGGCGTCTGGCGGCTCAAGCAGTTCCCCGCGCCAAGCGTCAACGTCTACCTCGCCGAGGACGTGCTGATCGACGCCGGCACCCGCTGGGACCGCGGCCGGATCTTCGCCGAGATCGAGGGCCGGGAGCTCTCGATGCTGGCGCTGACGCACGTCCATCCCGATCACCAGGGCATCGCCAAGGACGTCTGTGAAGCCCGGGGCATCCCGCTCGCCTGCCACGCCGACGACGTCGACGCGATGGAGGGCCGACGCCCCGTCCAGGAGGCGGCGCCGACTAATCCCTTCAACCGGATCATCAAGCGCATCTGGCAGGGGCCGCCGTACGAGGTCGAGCGGGTGCTCCAGGAGGGGGACGTGGTGGCCGGCTTCCGCGTCGTGCACGCACCCGGGCACGCCCGCGGCGAGGTCATCTACTTCCGCGACTCCGACCGGGTGGCGATCTGCGGCGACGTGATCCGCAACATGAGCTACGCGACGGGCCTGCCGGGCATCAAGGAGCCGCCCGACATCTTCACCTACGACCCGGCCGAGAACCGCCGTTCGATTCGCAGGCTGGCCGACCTCGATCCAAGCCTGATCCTCCCCGGCCACGGCCCCGCCGTGACCGACATCGCCGCCTTCGAGCGTTTCGTCACGACCCTGCAGGGGTAGCGGCGAAGCGGGCTTCGCAGCGCGAAGCGAATCTCGAGAAGGGAGTCTCGATGAGGACGCTGAGGAACCGCATGCCGTCGCCGGCGATGGTCGTGGCCTTGATCGCCCTGGCCGTCGCTCTGGCGGGAACCGCCTACGCGGCGCAGACGATCAACGGCGGCGCGATCAAGAAGCAGACGATCGGCGGGGGCAAGCTCAAGCACAAGACGCTCACCGGCTTCCAGATCAACACCAACAAGCTCGGCGTCGTGCCCGCGGCCAAGCGGTCCGCGCACACCTACTGGGCGGTCGTCAACAACCCCGGTGGCGCCGGCAACGCCACCCTGGCGCGCGCCAGCGACAGCGGCATCACCGCCGCGGAGGGCGGCGGCGCGGTAGCCGTCGTGTTCCCGGCCAACGTGAGCGGCTGTGCGGACGTCGCCGGCCGCAACAACGCCAGCACCACGGTGCCAGGGGCCGGCTACGCGCAGACGAACCTCGCGCCGGCCAACCCGAACGCGCTCGAAGTGCGCACTCGCGACGAAAAAGGCGCCGACGCGGATGCCGACTTCCACCTAATCGTCGTCTGCCCTTAGCGAACCGATCGAGGTGCAACGCGTTGCCCCCCGATGGAGTCATGGAGTCGGCAACGCGTTGCACAACGGAATAGGCTGGCTGACGTGAGTGAGGCGGAGCACGGCTTCAAAGAGGGAGACAAGGTCTGGGTCGAGGACGGCGAAGGGCGCCACCACCCCGGCATCTTCGTCGCCGACAACGAGAGCTCGGGCTGGTTCGGCGGCGGCCCCAGCGCCTACGTGGTTCACCCCGAGGCCAAGCAGGCCGAGGTGGTCTCCACCTTTCGCATCACCCCACGCGACGAGTAGTCGGGCTCAGCCAGGCACTCGCGCGGCGGCCATGTCGACCCGCTCGCCCTTGAAGGGGACACCCTCGGCGACGAGGTGGCGGCGCTGACGGGCGCCCTTGGCCAGCGAGCCGTCGGCGCGGACGACGCGCCACCAGGGAAGGTCCGGATCGTCGCACTCGAAGAGAACCGCACCGGCGAAGCGAGGTGACCCCGGCGACACATCCCCGTACGTCCGCACGAATCCCGGCGGTATCTCGCGCACCCGCTCCATGACCTCCAGAGCGTGACTTTGCGGTTCTTCGCGCATAGCGCGAATAAAGGCGAACTCAGCCGGCGGCTGCCGGGGTTGGGCCGAAGGCCTCGATGATGCGGTTTTGGAACTCGGAGAGCTCTTCCGGCGAGATGAAATAGGTCGGCGGGGTGAGGAAGAGGCCGTCGGCGCGCTCGGCGGTCGCCTCGACCCGGGCGCGGACCTTGTCGAGCGGGCCGGCGGCGCAGTATGTCTCGACCATCTCGTCGCTGATCGCGGCGGGCACGGCCGCGAGGTCGCCGCGGCGGAAGGCCTCGCCGGCGGCGGCAGCGTTGTCGGCGAAGCCGTGCAGCTCCCAGAGCGGCATGTAGGTCTTGACCGTTGCGTAGAAGGAGATCGTGCGACGGGCCATGTCGATGGCGCGGCCCTCGTCGTCGTCGATCGCGCAGCAGACGGTCGGCAGGTAATCGAAGCTCGCGCGCTCGCGCCCGGAGCGCCGCAGGCCCTCCTCGAAGGAGCTGATGACGACCTCGTCGATCCAGCGCAGGCTCTGGATCGGATGGCCGATCAGGCCGTCGGCAACGTCGCCCGCCATCCGGCACATGCCGCCCTGCACGCCGGCGGTGTAGATCGGCACCGACTCGCGCGGGGCGGGATGCGGCCGAATCCACCCCTTGATGTCGATGTCGTAGTAGGAGCCCTCGTAGCGGATCGGCTCACCTTTGCCGGCCTGTTGCATGATCAAGCGCGTCGCCTCGATCGACTCGCGCAGGTGCGGCGCCGGCTTGCCGTACTCGGCGTTGTGCCAGGTTTCGTTGAGCCGTTTGACCCCGGAGCCGAGGCCGAGGCGGAAGCGCCCGCCCGACATCTCGTCGATGTCTAGGGCGCTGACGGCGAGGATGAAGGGGCTGCGGGTGAATGCCCAGGCGATCCCGGTGGCGACGTCGATGCGCTCGGTCTTGCCAGCGAGGTAGGCGGCCTGGGTGACCGAGGAGCGGAACAGCTCGGGCGCCCAGACGCACTCCACGCCCGCCGCCTCGGCGCGCTGGGTCTCGGCCTCCAGATCGGCGACCGAGGTGCCGATCGCGGCGACGGAGATCCGCTTGAGCGCGCTCAACCCCAGCCGTCCGTCAGGCCGAGACGGGCTCGGCCGCCCCGGCCAGGATCGCGTCGGCGACGCGTTCGCGGTGCCACCTGGCATCGCCGAACATCGAGGCGTTCGCCTTGCCGCGCTTGAGGAAGAAGTGGAGGTCGTGCTCCCAGGTGAAGCCAATGCCGCCGTGCACCTGGATCGAGGCGTCGGGAACGCGCCAGCCGGCGTCGGAGGCGTAGGCCTTCGCCATCGAGGCGGCCTTGGGGAGCGACTCCGGCTCGGCGTCGGCCGCCCACGCCGCGCCGTACACGGCCGAGCGGGCGTTCTCGGTCTCGAGCAACATCTGCGCGCAGCGGTGCGAGACCGCTTGATAGGAGCCGATCGGGCGGCCGAACTGCTGGCGGTCTTTGGCGTACTCCACCGCCATCTCCATCGTCCGCTGTGCGATGCCGGTCGACTCGGCGGCGAGCGCGACGCAGAGCCTGAAGAAGACGGGGAAGTACTCGGCCTCCTCGGCGGGCAGCGAGTCCTCAGGCGCGACACGGACCCCGTCGAATCGAACGGAGTAGAGGGGTCGGGTGGGATCGATCGAGGTGGCCGGCGCAACGGTCAGCCCGGGGGCTCCGCGCTCGACGACGTGGCGACGGCCGTCGGCGGTGGCGACAAGGAGGAAGTCGGCGGCCGCGGCGTCCATGACCAGGACCTTCTCTCCGTCGAGGACGATGCCCTCGCCGTCGGGGCGGGCCTCCATCGTGAAGCTGCCGATCGTCGCCGGCGTGCCGGCATCCCACAGCGCCGGTGTGCCGCGCAGCTTGCCTTCGGCGAGCGGGCGCAGGAAACGCTCACGCTGATCGTCGGAGCCGCAAAAGCTGAGGGCCAGACCGACAATCGTGGTGGAGAGGAGCGGCGAAGGAGCCAGCGCGTAGCCCATCTCCTCGAAGAGCACCGCCAGCTCGACGATTCCGAGCCCCTGGCCGCCCCACTCCTCGGGCAGCGCCAGTCCGGTCCAGCCCAGCTCCGCCATCTCATCCCAATCGGACTGCTCGAAGCCGTTCTCGCTATCGGCCAGCTCGCGGATGCGCTCGGAGCGGTAGCGGGCGGCGAGGAAGTCGTGCGCGGTCGCCTTGATCGCCTGCTGCTCGTCGGTGAGGTCGAAGTACATGGTCGGTTTAGCGCATCTTCGGCAGGCCGAGTACCCGCTCGGCGATGATGTTCTTGAGGATGTCGGTGGTGCCGCCCTCGATCGAGTTGGCCCGCGAGCGCAGGAAGCTGTACTGCCAGGCGCCGCCCGCCACCGCGTGCTCGTCGCCGCGTGCCAGCGGCGCGTAGGCACCCTCGATATCGAGCGCCAGCTCGGAGATGCGCTGGTTGATGTCGGCCCACTGCCACTTGCCGAGTGAGCCCTCAGGTCCGGGGATGCCCGACTGCATCGTCTTGGTCAGGCCGCGATAGGCGTTGAGCCGCATCGTCTCGGCCTCGATGTTGAGCTGGGCAAGGCGCTGGCGGATCACCGGGTCCTCGGCGGCGGTGCCCCCATTGATGCGCGTCTCGCTGGCCAGAGCGGCGAGGCGCTTGAGGTTGTTGGCGATCTGGGCGATCGCGCCGAAGGCGAGGCCGGCCCGCTCGTTCATCAGCGTCGTGATCGCCACCGACCAGCCGTTGCCGACCCCGCCGACGACGTTGGCGTCGGGGATCCGCGCCTCCTCGATGAAGACCTCGTTGAACTCGCCCTCGCCGGTGATCTGCACCAGCGGCTTGGCCTCCACCCCGGGCTGCTCCATGTCCATCAGGAAGTAGGTGAGGCCCTTGTGCTTGGGCGCGTCGGGATCGGTGCGGGCAACGAGCATGCACCACTTGGCGTACTGGGCGAAGGTGGTCCAAACCTTCTGGCCGGTGACGACCCATTCGTCGCCATCCTTGACCGCCCGGGTCTTCAGCGAGGCGAGGTCGGAGCCGGACTCGGGCTCGGAGAAGCCCTGGCACCAGATCTCCTCGCCGGTAAGGATCGGCTCCAGATAGCGCTGCTTCTGCTCATCGGTGCCGTGGGCGATAACCACCGGGCCGCCCATCGCCAGGCCAAGCACGTTGGCCGGGCTCGGCGCCTCGAGGCGCGCCGCCTCGCCGACGAAGATCGCCTGCTCGATCAGGGTGGCGCCGCGGCCGCCGTACTCCTTGGGCCAGGAGATCCCGGCCCAGCCTGCGGCGTGCATCTTCAGCTGCCACTCGCGGCGAAAGGCCATCACCTCCTCCAGCCCGGCTTCCGGCTCAGGCCCCGGATGGTTCTCTTCGATCCAGGTGCGGACCTCGTCGCGGAACTGCTGCTCGGACGGCGAGAGGGTCAGGTCCATCGGTCGCGGAGCATAGCGGCCTCCTGGCCACCCAGCCAGTGCTCGGCCGGGGATAGGCTTAGCGGCTGCCGCAGGTTTCGAGGCCGTATTCGCCCGCCAGCCTGCTCGCGATCCCGAAGATGGCGTCGCTGCTGTTGGCGACCGCCGCGGGATTCGCTTCCGCCGTCTCGATGCCTTCTTCGAGTGCCCCGATGATCGCGTCGACCGCGTCCTCGTCACCGCTCGGCGCCGCCAGGGCGCGCAGTTCCTTCACTTCCTTTTCGACGCTGGGCACGAGCAGCGCACCGACCAGCTTTTCGTATTCGGATTTGCTCGGGCGTTTGAGGTCTTTGTGCTTGTTGAGAAAGGAGAGGAAGGCGCGCTGCATCCGTGCCGTGCCCTTCTGGCAGACCGCGTCGGCCTTCTTGATGAATACGGCTTTGGATGGCGAATTCGCATCATCGCCCGAGTCGCCGCCGCAGCCGGCGGCGATCGACGCCGCGATGACGGCGACCGCAAGCAGCACGATCCTTCCCCTGCCCATGCGGGCAAGTTATACCGCCGTACCGATATGACGCAACGCTGTGCTAGATGTTGCTACTCAGAACGTTGTTCCAGCTCAGCGAGCCGAGCCGCGGGCGCCTTGTGGCCGAGAGAGCCATGTCGTCGGGTGAAGTTGTAGTGGGTTAGCCAGCCTGGAAGGGCCGCGGTTCGCTCAGCAGAGTTGGCATAG
>JASLIG010000045.1 GCA_030152805.1 Solirubrobacterales bacterium | reverse complement strand
GGCAATCACCGAGATGACTCCGGGGATGCCGAAACGCGTGCGTAGCGTCGAGAACATCTAGATCTCTCTCCTTGTCCCGTGAGCCCCTCTGCCCGCCGCTTCCCTTTGCGGCTTCCGCGAGGCTCGGTTATGTCCCTGTGGTGCTGCGGCGCCGGTGCTCAAACGAGCTGGTTCCCTTAACTGACACTTGGGTTCCTAAATCCGGCAGCGCCAAGGTAAACATACGAGTTCGGCTTTGTCAAGGAACGAGAGTGGTATGAGCACCGCATCGGGCAGGCAGGCAGGTTCGGCGCCTAGGCGGCGGGGATCTTCCGCACAGCGAGAAGAGGCCGAGGGGAGGAACTACAGCTGGGTGCCGATAAGGCCCATTAGCGCGGCCACGAGGCCAAGCACGGCGGCAATCAAGCCGCCGCCCACCTGAATCATCGTGCGTTGCAGGGCGTCGAAGCGTCCGTTGAGCGCCCGCAGCTCCCCATCGACTCGGTTGAATCCATCGTCGACGCGGCGCTCGAGCGCCTCGAAGCGCTGGTCCGTATGCGCCGCGAAATCGCTCAACCTGGCGTCGGTCCAGCTCTGCCTCATCGACTCTATGAGTGCACCGTAAAGGTTTCGGCCGCGCGTGTGGTGCGCGAAATGAAACGTCTTCGTCAAATGACTGCGGCCGCGGCGGTGCGCGCCAGTCAGGCGGTCTTGCGGGCGGCGTCCTTGAAGGGCGCCAGCATGAACTCGGAGAGCTCGGGCAGCAGATCCTCGGCCTTCTCGGCTTCCTGGCGGCGGATCTGCTGATAGACGATCCAGGCCACGCCGCCGATCATCGTTTCTTCGATCGTCTCGGGGAGCCGCTCGTCCTTGGGGACCGTGCTCCTGATCAGGTCGACGAAGCGCTGCATCGCCTCCTCGTAACGCTCGGTCGCCGCCGGCGTGGCCGAGAGCGCCTCGATCATGCACATGCGGGCGAGCGAGGGATTCTCGGCTATGTAGCGGAGGAAGGCGGCGAGTCCCGCCTGGATCCGATCCTCCCAGTCCCCCTCGACCCCCACGCAGTCGGTTTCGATCCTCTCCATCGCCTCCTCGACGGCGGCGTCGAAGGCGGCAAGGAAGACTTGCTCCTTACCCTCGAAGTTGTCGTAGAGGGTCTTGCGGGCGACGCCGGCGCGGCGCACGATGTCCCCGATTTTGGTCGCGTCGTAGCCGTTCTCCGCGGTCAGCTCGGCGATCGCGTCCATGATCCGGCGCCGCTTGTGGATCGCGATGAACTCGCGCGGCAGGGCGGGACGGACTGGAGGACCGTCAGTGCTTATCCCGGTCCTCGCCTGTGCGCGCGGCGGCATCGGTCAAGGATACCTCCGCTTCGCCCAAAAGCCTTGCACGTTGGCAACTCAGATGGTACCGTGCGAGAACTTGTAAGTTTATAACAGAAACGGTCAGGTTTCTCTATGGCAAGGGACAGGGTGGAACTCAGCCGCGAGATGCTAGTCGCGGCGCTCGGCGGAAGCTGGTCACAGGCGGACGTCACCGCCGCGGCCGAGCTCCTCTCCGGCGGCGAAGGGCAGTTCCCGTCGGGCATCCGCTCCCTGCCACCGGACCTCGTCAGCGCCGTCCAGCGCGAGCGCCTGCTGGCCGGCATGCTGCGCGCCACGGCCCAGCTCGGCTACCGCGAGGTCAGCGTGCAGGACGTGCTCGACCGGGCCGGCGTCTCCCGCCCCACCTTCTACGAACACTTCGAGAACAAGGATGACTGCTTCCTCGCCGCCTTCAACAGCGCCGCGACCCGCCTGCGCGAGCGCATCGAGACGGCTGGCGCGCCCGGCGAGGGCTGGCGCGCGCGCCTCCGCCTCAGCCTCGAGGAGCTGCTCCGCTTCGTCGACGAGGATCCCGACGCGGCGATGTCGCTGATCGTCGACGCCCGCGCCGCCTGCCCCCCCGCCCTCGCCCGCCGCGACGAGCTGCTCGACCATTTCTCCTCCTGCCTCGACACTCAGGTCCGCGCCGAAACTCCGGCCGACGAGCCCACCCCCTCGGCGATCGCCGCCGCCGGCATCGTCGGCGGTATCGAGGCCCTCCTCTACACCCGCCTCAATCGCGGCGACACCGACGACCTCCCCTCCCTTCTCCCCGCGCTGATGTACTTTGCGGTGCTGCCTTACGAGGGGCAGGAGGCGGCAAGCGAGGAGCTGGGGCTGACGGTGCGCTGAACGGGGCTCGTCCCCGCGACCCTAGTCCTTCAAGGCCTGCGCAAAGGCGGCGAACTCGCGCAGGTCGTCGAGGTGGGCCAGCGCGCTCCAGACGGCCTCGTCGTCAACGTCTAGGTAACCGTGGACGAGCACGTTGCGCATGCCCGCCGCGTCGGCCAGGCGCGAAGCCAGCTCCGCATCCAATCCTCTTGGCTGCAACGCCGCGAAGACTCCCCGGTAGTCGGAAGGCATCTTCGGCCCCAGCTCGGCGATCAGGTGGGCGCCGAGGTCGATGCAGGTCTGGATTGCCAGCTGAATCGCATGCTGCGTGGCCAGGCGGGTGCGGAAGTCCCCGGCGTAGGCGTCGTAACCCGCGGCGCGAATCTGCTCGAGCTGTCCGAGCAGCTCGTCGAGACGATCGAGACGATCGTCGATGCTCTCAGGGTCGACCAAAGCGGCCCTCCTCGATACGGTGGCGGAGACCGCGAGACAGCTCCGCCCGCAGGGGCTTCGTATCCAGATAGTCCAGCAGCGCTGCCGCCTCGAGCCTGACGCGCGTCTTTGGATGCCGGTCGACGAGCAGCCGGGCGTCTCCGACGGCGCGGTGGCGCAGAAGCGGCGACGCACCGTTGAGCATGACGACGTCGACCTCGTCGGTACCGAGAGCGGCGGCGGCGGCCGATGCCAGGGAAAGGCACAGCGCGGCGCGCTCCGATGGGTCGATGCCGGGCTCGTGCCAAACCCCGATATCGATATCGGACAGCGGCCCCGCTGTGCCCCGAGCGTGTGACCCGATCAACATCGCCGCCACCACGCCGTCACGATCGAGTGTCTCGCCCAGCTTATTCAGCACGGTTTGGTCGGGCGTCGCAACCCGGACCCTCTCGTCGATAACAGTCATCCGCACATGGTCGCCGATCCACCGGCCGGAGGCACCGCCCCTACTGCCCCACCGCCCCGAAGCTCACCACCCCAAAAGCCTCCCCGGCGCTGAAGGTGGGCTTCCCTTCAGCGAAGGCCTGGTTGAAGCTCTGCGCGGTCTGGGCATCGAGGGAGAGCGGAGCATTGGACACGGAGATCGTCCTCTGCTTCGGATCGGAGGAAACGGAAGCACGAGCCATATCGATCGCCAAGACCCCGATCCGCCCCAGCTTGCCGGGGAAGGCAGGGGTGGGCTCGATATCTACTTCGGCGGAGGTGTCCTTAGCTCCGAGGTCAAGCCAGTATTCCTTTTGGAAGACCTGTCCCGCTCCAAGTTGCAGAAGTTCGATCGCGCCAGCTAGTCGAAGTGTCCCTTCAGAGGCATCGGGAGCGATCTGACCTCCCAAGGCGATCGGGAAGCGAAGAACTGGCCCTGGGGAGAGTTCAGCCGGTGAGATCGGGTTCAAGGAGACGAAAAGGGATTTGAACTTGGCGAGGATCTGAGGATCTGGGACCAAGGTGCCTTGACCCTGTTCGAGGATCGTCACCCGTTGGGGCTGGGTTTGGCTTTTGATCTGCCCGATCGTCGTGCCTTCTGCGAACAGCTCTTTCGTCCTTAGCTTCTTGTTCAGCCTCGTTGCGACCTTTTGGGTCAACTGCAATCCCTTGGCCTTGAAGGAAGCTCCAAAGCCT
>JASLIG010000044.1 GCA_030152805.1 Solirubrobacterales bacterium | reverse complement strand
CATCGCCCCGCCGACCCCGGCGAAGAAGCGCCCGCCGATCAGCATCGCCTGGTTCTCGGCGGCGGCGCAGAGCAGCGAGGCGGCAGTGAAGACGCCGAGGCCGATCAGGAACATGCGCCGCTGCCCGAGCAGGTCGCCGAGCCTGCCCGCCAGCAGCAGCAGTCCGCCGAAGGGGATCAGGTAGGCGTTGACGACCCAGGCGAGGCCACTCTGGGAGAAGCCGAGGCTGTCTTGGATCGTCGGCAGGGCGACGTTGACGATGGTCACGTCGAGGACGATCATCAGCATCCCCGCGCAGAGCACGTAGAGCGCCAGCCAGCGGGTGCGGTCGGTGTCGGTCTGTGCGGTTGTGGTTGCTGATTCGGTGGTCACCGGGACCTCCTTCTCGTTGCTTGCCCGTGCTTGTCGGCTACCCTAGCAAATAGTTCATAAACGCAACTACTTAGTTGCAAAATTGCATCAATCGACGTAGACTTCCCCTGTGGCGACAAAGCGCTCATACGGAGAGGCGTGCCGATTCGCCCACGCTCTGGACCTGGTTGGCGAGCGCTGGGCCCTACTGGTCGTACGTGAGCTGCTGCTCGGCCCGAAGCGCTTCACGGACCTCCGCGCCGGCCTCCCCCACGCCAGCTCGAACATCCTTTCCGAGCGCTTGCGCGACCTCGAGCAGGGCGGCGTCATACAGCGTCGCAAATTGCCGCCGCCGGCAGCCTCCACGGTCTACGAGCTGACCGAGTGGGGCCGCGAGCTGGAGCCGGTCGTGACCAAGCTCGGCGCCTGGGGCGCCCGCTCCCCGATCCCCCCCGACTCGGAGCAGATCGGCCCCGACTCGATCGTCCTCGCCCTCGCCTCCCTGTTCGACCCCGCGGTCGCCGGCGATCTGTCCGCCTCCTATGGCCTGCGGATCGGCGAGGACCGCTTCTGCGTCGACGTCGCCGCCGGCGAAGTCGAGCTCGAGCGCGGTGCCGCCGAGCACCCGGCGGTCACCCTCACCGTCCCCGACGCCCCCACCATGGCCGCCGTCCTTACCGCCCAGCTCCCACTCGAGGACGCCCTCGCCTCGGGTGCTCTGGAAATCGAGGGCTCCAAGCAAGCCGCCAAGCGCTTCCTCCGCTTCTTCCCGATGCCCGAGCCGTGCGCCTGCGCGAGCGTCGAGCCGGCGCTCGAGCGGGTCGCCTAAGACGACGAGCCGTTGAGCCGGTCGAGCACGCTGAGCACCGCCTGCGTGTTCGCCCGAAGCTGCTTCGTGCCTTCGTCGATCCGCCGACTGTTCCTTTCCATCTCGGCGATAGCGCTCGTGTAAACCTTCTCGTTGCGAAGCAAGATCTCGCGGTGGAATTCCCTGGATTCCTCGCCCCACTCCTTGAATTCCCTGTCCCGTTCCCTGAATTCTTTGTCCCGTTCCCTGGATTCCCTGTCCCGTTTCGCGAGATAGCGCTTGAAGCCGCGGCCGAACATGGAACGTATTGTCGCAGGGCGTTCCGCACACGTGGTGCGCGAGGTCACGCGAATGCGTCACCTTCGGCGCCCGAAGCTGTGGCCGCGGGGAGCCACGGCTCGTAGCTCCGCCACGGCACTCTCGCCGACCGCGGAGACGACGACGTTGGTTGTGCCTTCGTGGCGCTCCAGCCTGCCCACGGCGCGGACCAGAGGAGCGGCGCGGACGGCGGCGCGGCAGCGCTCGTAGACGGGCGGGGGGACGATCAAGTTGACGGTGCCGCGCTCGTCCTCGAGCAGCATGAAGACGATGCCGTTGGCGGTCTCGGGGCGCTGGCGGGCGACGACCAGGCCGGCGACCTCGACGATCCCGCCGCTCTCGACCTTCTCGAGTTCGGAGCTGCGCAGGATCCCGGCGTCGAGATCCTCGCGCATCAGGCCCATCGGGTGCTCACCGAGTGTCATCCCGATCGAGCGGTAGTCGGCGATCGCCCGCTCCCACTCGCCGAGCGGCTCCAGCGCGGGCGCCCGCGGCGGCTCCAGCGGCAGCGCCATCTGCACGTCCTCCCCATGCCGCCTGCCCGTCCCCGCGCCTCCCGCCTCCCAGAGCGCCTCCCGCCTCCCAGACGCCAATGGGCCGGGTATTGCGACGAGGGGGTCGAGGGCGCCGGCCCAGGCCAGGCGCTCGAGGCCGTCGCGGCCGGCGCCGGAGCGGGAGGCGAGGTCGGCGATCCCGGAATAGTCGCCGCTGCGCTCGCGCTCGCTCACCAGGCCCTCCATCTCGTCCTCGCGCACGCCCTTGACGTAGCCGAGGCCGATCCGCACGATGAGACCGCCGCGCTCGCGCTCGACGTGGCAGAGGACGCGGCTGCGGTTGGCGTCCGGACCGGCCAGGCGGACGCCGCGCCGCTGCGCCTCGTGGACCAGCGCATCGGGCGGGTAGAAGCCCATCGGCTGCTCGTTGAGCAGCGCGCAGAGGAACTCGGGGGCGCGATGAACGCGCAGCCAGGCCGACTGGTAGGCGAGCAGGCCGAAGGCCGCCGAGTGAGCCTTGGGGAAACCGAAGCCCGAGAAGCCCTGGATCTGGCCCCAGACCTTCTCCGCCACGGCCTCGCTGACTTTCCTCTCCATGGCGCCCGCGACGAAGCGCCGGCGGTGCCTGTTCATCTCCTCCGCCGAGCGCTTGCGGCTCATCGCCCGCCGCAGGGAATCGGCCCCGGCGGCGCTGAAGCCGGCCAGCGCGATCGCCACTTCGATCACCTGCTCCTGGAAGACGATCGTACCGAGGGTGTCGCGCAGCACGTCTTCGAGCAGCGGGTGCTCGTAGGGGACCTCGAAGCCCTCAGGGTCCTCGCGCCGTCGCTTCAGCCGCTCTATATATGGGTGCACCGCGCCGCCCTGGATCGGCCCCGGCCGGACCAGCGCCACCTGCACCGTCAGATCGTCGAGGCTTTCCGGCCGGGTGCGGGGTAGCATCGACATCTGGGCGCGGCTCTCGATCTGGAAGACGCCGGTGGTCTCGGCGGCGCGGATCGACCTGAAGGTCTCCGGATCGTCGAAGGGGATGCGCGAGAGGTCGAGCGACTCGCCGCGCGTCCGCTTCACTTCGCCGACGCAGCGCTCGACCGTGGAGAGCATCCCCAGCCCGAGCAGGTCGATCTTGAGGAAGCCCGCGTCGTTGCAGGAGTCCTTGTCCCACTGGACGATCTGCCTGCCCTCCATCGCCGCCGGCACCACCGGGCAGACGTCGGTCAGGGGCCGGGTCGAGATCACCATGCCGCCGGGGTGCTGGGAGGCGTGGCGGGGCAGGCCCATCGCCTCCGGGCAGAGCCGCAGCAACGCCCGCCAGCGCGGCGAGGCTGCCCGCTCCCTCCCAATCGCGGCGACGACATCCTTCTCGATCTCCCCGCTGCGCTCGTGGAAGCCGACCATCCCCGCCACCCGCTCGATCTCCCCCGGCGGCAGTCCCAGGACCTTGCCGAGGTCGCGCACGACCCCGCGCGGACGGTAGGTGGGGAAGGCGGCGACCAGCGCCGAGCGATCGGCCCCGTAGCGCTGATGCACGCGCGGGATCAGCACCTCGCGGATGTCGCGGGGGAAGTCGAGGTCGATGTCGGGCATCGTCGCCCCCACCTGCCTGCCCACCTCCTCGTTGAGGAAGCGGCTGGAGTTGAGCCCGTTCTTGACCGGGTCGATGTGGGAGAGCCCGGTGAGGTAGCACACGATCGAGCTGACGCTCGAGCCGCGGCCGCGGCCGGGTGGGAGGATCGAGCGCGCCGAGTCCCGCCCCCGAACCTCGACCGCCACCTCGCGGGCCAGCTCGAGCAGATCGCGGTGGAGGAGGAAGAAACCGGAGAGGCCGAGGGCGCGGATCGTCTCCAGCTCCCTCTCCAGGCCCGTTTCAGCCTCGCTCCGGTGCGGCGAGCCGGCGTAGCGCTCGACCAGCAACGTCCGGCAGAGCTCGGCCAGCTCGCGGTCGACCCCGGCCTCTCCTTCGCGCGGGTAGCGATAGGCGAGCTCCTCGCCCAGGTCGAACTCGAGCCGCTCGGCGAGGCGCAGGGTCTCGGCGACCGCCTCCGGGTGCTCGCCGAAGCGCTCAGCCATCGCCCGCGGTGAGGCCAGCGCCGAGCTCTTGTTCCCCCGCCGCAGCGGCTCGGACTCCTCCAGTGTCATCCCCAGGCGGACCGCGACGAAGGCGTCCTGCAGGTGCGTGCGCCGGGTGGCGTGCGAGTGCACGTTGCCGGTGGCTACGGCGGGGACGCCGAGCCGTTCGGCGAGTCCGGCGAGCCAGCGGTTACGGGCGCGATCGCGCCGCCAGTAGGGCCGCTGCAACTCGATCCGGAAGCGGTCGCGCCCGAAGGCGCCGTGCAGACGGCGCGCCATCTCCACCCCCGCGGCGGCCTCTCCCCGCTCCCACGCCCCGGCTACGGCCCCCTCCCCCGCGCAGCCCGACAAGCAGACCAACCCCTCCGCGTGCTCTTCGAGAGCCTCCAAGCTCACCCAGGGCGGATCAGCTGTCCGCCCTGGGTTGTCGCGCGTCCGCGAGTGAGCCGCCGTGAGCAGTCGGCAGAGGTTGCGGTAGCCGGTCGGATCCTGGACCAGGAGCGTCAGGTGAGCGTCTCTGCTCAGACGCACCGTCAGCTCCGCCCCGGTTATCGCCCTGACCCCGAGTCCCTTGCAAGCCTGAACCCACTCCATCGACCCCCAGACCCCGTCATGATCGGTCAGCGCGAACGACTCATAGTTCAGGTCGGCCGCGGCGCCGGCCAGCTCCATCGGCGTCGAGGCCCCGTCGAGGAAGGAGAAGGCCGAGTGAGCGTGCAGCTCTGCGTACGGGGCGCCGCCGGCCATCAGCCACGCTGCCGGTACCAGCGCCTGCTGACGATGCTGCGGAAGACGACGAGGTTGCGGCCGTCGGCCAGCACCAGCTCGAAGTAGCGGCGGCCCAGTGGGTGCGGCGTCCACCAGCGGTCCTCGACCATCCACTCCTCGCGCACCGCCTCGACCGCGACCCCGTCGACCGAGGTCGGCTTACCCGCCCGATCGGCCTCGACCTTCACCGGCCGCGGCACGTAGAGCCGCCGCAAGCCGGGAGTCATCGGCCGGCGGGAGCGAGCATCGTGCGACGCTCGGGGAAGCGCGAGGCGGAATCGAGCGGCACGACCGTAAGCAGCGAGTCGGCGCCCTGGGCCGCGCGGACCGCGCGGATCGCCTCGCTGAGGCGCCGGCGGTGGTGCTCCTCGCCGCGCAGCGAAAGCTCGAGCTGATCGCCGACGGGCGGTCCGAGCGCGAGCGCGCGCAGACGGAGGGCGGCGACCGGCCCCGGCAGCGTCTCCAGGCGCGTCGTCAGCACCGCGCACAGGGTCCGCGCCGAGGCGGTCGGCCGCCCAAGTCCCTGGTCGACGCTCCAGCTGCCGCCGCCGCTGAGCAGGGCGCCGAGGCGCAGGCGCAGCACTGTCCTCCCCCTGCGCCGCGGCGCGGCGAGGAGCCGGTCGACCAGCAGTTTTAGGGCATGCTCGAGCGCACCGCCGGCGGCCCCCTCCGGCAGCTCGACCTCCTCCACGAGCTCCTCGTGGGGGCGGCGCGGTCGCAGCGGCCCATCTTCGCCGCGAGCCAAGCGCAGGGCCTGCAGACCCGCCGCGCCGAAGCGATCGGCGACCCGGGCCACGGGAAGAGCCGCCAGCGCTCCCAGCGTCGTCAACCCCAACCGCCGCATCGTCTCGACCAGGCTCCCCGCCTCGCGCGGCAGCAGCTCGAGCCTGCCGGCCAGCGCCGAGACGGGGAGCCCTGCCAGGAAGTCGCCTGCCTCCGATGGCGGCAGGATCGCCCCCCTCAACGCGGCGGCGTAGGCAGCGAAGCGGGTGGGTGCAACCCCGATCCGCACCTCCGTCCCCGCCGCGCGCCGGGCCGCCGCCAGCACCCCGGCGCTCTTTCCACCGTGGAGCCCTCGCAACCCATCGAGGGCAAAGAACGCCTCCCCGGGCCTTTCCGACTCGACCGCGGCGCCGATCCTCTCCAGTCGGCGCAGCAACCGCTCGGTCAGCTCGCCGGCCTCGACCGGATCGGCCAAGCCAGCCTCAGGGATCAGGACACAAGCGACCTCCATACGAACGTATGTTCGTATATCTCCTCGACGGATTCAAGGCCAATTTCTAGATTCCTCCCCTACTGCCCCACCGCCCCGAAGCTCACCACCCCAAAGGCCTCCCCGGCGCTGAAGGTGGGCTTCCCTTCAGCGAAGGCCTGGTTGAAGCTCTGCGCGGTCTGGGCATCGAGGGAGAGCGGTGCGTTGGATACCGAGATCGTCCTCGCCTTCGGATCAGAAGAAACAGAAGCACGAGCCATATCGATCGCCAAGACCCCGATCCGCCCCAGCTTGCCGGGGAAGGCGGGAGTTGGCTCGATGTCTACTTCAGCGCTTGTGTCCTTAGCTGCGAGGTCAAGCCAGTATTCCTTTTGGAAGACCTGCCCCGCTCCGAGTTGCAGAAGTTCGATCGCGCCAGCTAGTCGAAGCGTTCCTTCTGTTGCATCTGGAGCGATCTGCCCTCCCAAGGCGATCGGGAAGCGAAGCAGAGGACCTGGGGAGAGTTCAGCCGGTGAGATCGGGTTCAAGGAGACGAAAAGGGATTTGAACTTGGCGAGGATCTGAGGATCGGGGACCAAGGTGGCTTGACCCTGTTCGAGGATCGTCACCCGCTGGGGCTGGGTTTGGCTTTTGATCTGCCCGATCGTCGTGCCTTCTGCGAACAGCTCTTTCGTCCTTAGCTTCTTGTTCAGCCTCGTTGCGACCTTTTGGGTCAACTGCAATCCCTTGGCCTTGAAGGAAGCTCCAAAGCCT
>JASLIG010000027.1 GCA_030152805.1 Solirubrobacterales bacterium | reverse complement strand
TGCTTGTTGACGGCCTGGATCACCGCCGCGCAGAAGAAGAGGAAGTGGACGTTGTCGGCAGGCGTGTCGCCGGGCTCGAGCAGGTTGCTGCCCGTGTCCGTCCCCATCGACCAGTTGTTGTGCTTGCCCGAGCCGTTGATGCCGGCGAAGGGCTTCTCGTGCAGCAGACAGACGAGGCCGTAGCGGCGGGCGACGTTTTCGAGCACCCGCATCGCCAGCTGCTGGTGGTCGGAGCCGACGTTGGAGTTCTCGAAGACCGGCGCGATCTCGTACTGGGCGGGCGCCACCTCGTTGTGGCGGGTCTTGACCGGGATGCCGAGCTTGCGCATCTCCAGCTCCGACTCCATCATGAAGGCGAGCACCCGCTCGGGGATCGTGCCGAAGTAGTGGTCGTCCAGTTCCTGGCCCTTGGGCGGCTTGGCGCCGAAGAGCGTGCGCCCGGTGGAAATCAGGTCGGGGCGCTCGAAGAAGTACTGCTCGTCGATCAGGAAGTACTCCTGCTCGGGGCCAACGGTGGTGAAGACCCGTTTGCTCTCCTGGTCGCCGAGCAGCTTCAGCGCCTTGATCGCCGAGCGCGAGAGCGCGTCCATCGAGCGCAGCAGCGGGATCTTCGCGTCGAGCGCCTCGCCAGTCCAGGAGGCGAAGGCGGTCGGGATGCAGAGCAGCGAGCCGTTCGGGTTCTCGAGGATGAAGGCGGGGCTGGTCGGGTCCCAGGCGGTGTAGCCGCGCGCCTCGAAGGTGGCGCGGACGCCGCCGGTGGGGAAGGAGGAGGCGTCCGGCTCGCCCTGGATCAGCTCTTTGCCGGAGAAGCCGGCGAGGGCCTTGCCTTCGTTGCCCTTGGGCTCGAAGAAGGAGTCGTGCTTCTCGGCGGTCGAGCCGGTGAGTGGCTGGAAGACGTGGGTGAAGTGGGTCGCGCCCTTCTCCAGTGCCCAATCCTTCATCGCCGAGGCGACGGCGTCGGCGACCTCGGGGTCGATGCCTTCGCCGGCTTCGAGGCCGCCCAGCAGCTTCTCGAAGACGTCGCCGGGCAGGCGTTCGCGCTGCACGGCAACGGAGAAGACGTTTTCGCCGAACGCTTCGTTCTCGGGCAGGGTCAAGTCGATCGCGCCGAGGGCTCCGCCGTTGGAGCTCCACTGCGCTGCGGTTACGTTCTGCTGGCGGATACGGGTCATCGCTCTGGTCGTCCCTCGCTTGGCGTCGCGCCCGGTCGGCGGGCGCGGTCGGTTACCGGTCCACTCCCTTTAAAGAGCCAAAGGAGCCTAGTACTGATGACTCGAGGATGCCTTTGTACTCGGGTACAAGGATCGTCAAAGCCACTTGTACCGCCTGTCGCTGCGGTCGCATCTCCCAAGGGTGCAACGCGCTGTCCGTGCCCCGGAAAATGGTGGGGCGGTAGCCTTCCGCCGCCCCCAAACCCTCGGAGGAAAGCCAGCCAATGTTTGTTTCCAAGGCCGCCGTCGTCGGCGGCGGCACGATGGGCGGTGAGATCGCGCAGGCGGTCGCCGCAGCCGACATCCCAGTCGTGGTCAAGGACATCGATCAGAAGTTCGTCGACGCCGCGATCGAGAAGGCCCGCGCAGTCACCGAGGGCCAGCTCTCTCGCCTCGTCAAGAAGGAGAAGCTGACCCAGGAGCAGGCCGACGCCCGCCTCGCCGAGGTGATGGGATTGATCACCGGCGCGACCACCTACAAGGAGTTCGGCGACGTCGACTTCGTCATCGAGGCGGTGCCAGAGCGGATGGAGATCAAGCAGGCCGTGTTCCGCGAGCTCGACGCTGCTACGCCCGGCCACGCGATCCTCTCCTCCAACACCTCCTCGCTCTCGATCACCGAGATCGGCGAAGCGACGCTGCGCCCCGACAAGGTGGTCGGCTTCCACTTCTTCTACCCCGCTTCGGTGATGCCGCTGGTCGAGGTCGTCGCCGGCGAGGACACCTCCGAGGAGACCGCCACCGTCGCCTACAACTTCGCCCAGGCGATCAAGAAGCAGCCGATCGTCTGCGGCGAGGTGCCGGGCTTCGTAGTCAACCGAATCCTGATGGCGACGATCGGCGAGATCTGGCGGGTCCAGGAGGAGCAGGGCATCTCCCTGAAGGCGATCGACGAGGCGATCGCCGGCGCCCAGCTCGCCCCGATGGGACCCTTCTTCCTCTCTGACCTGCTCGGCCTCGACACCATCCTGCACGTCGCCGAGCACCTCAGGGAGTCCTACGGCGAGACCTTCTACGTGCATGGGGGACTGCAGCAGCTCGTCGCCGACGGCAAGCTCGGTGCCAAGTCGGGTGGCGAGGGTTTCTTCAAGGAGGGCGAGCAGAACATTCCGGGCGATGCGGATCCCGACGCCGAGGAGCTGATCGCGCTCTTCACCTGCCGCGCCCTGATCGAGGCCTGCCTGCTGGTTGAGGAGGGCGTCTGCTCGGTGCGCGACATCGATCTCGGGATGATGGCCGGAGCCGGGCTCGATCCGCGCCGGGGCCTGCTGCCGCCGTTCTGGAAAGCCGACGTCGAGGGGCTCGATACGGTGCTGGAGCGGATGGAGGGCCTGCGGGAGCGCCACGGCGACCGCTTCGCGCCGCCGGCCCTGCTGCGGCGACTGGTCGCCCAGGGCCGTTACGGCCTCGAGTCGGGTCAGGGCTTCTATCCCTACCCGCGGCCCGACGAGGGCGAGCAGGCCGAGACGGTCAAGCTGGAGACCCGCGGCGACGTCGCGATCGCCTGGCTTGCCAACGCGCCGATGAACGCCGTCTCACCCGACGTGATCCGCGACCTGAAGACGGTCTGGGGGCGGGTCAAGGCGGCCGAGGGCGTTGGCGCGATGGTGATCGCCTCCTCGGTTCCGATCGTCTTCTCGGCCGGCGCCGACATCAAGGCCTTCACGCAGATGGACGAGAGCGGTGGCGAGGAGTTGATCGACACCGCCCATGCGCTGCTGCGCGATTTCGGCCAGGCGCGCGTGGCGACGATCGCCGCCGTCAACGCGATCGCCTTCGGCGGTGGCTGCGAGCTGGCGATGGCCTGCGACGTGCGGATCGCCGCCGAGGCGGCCGTCTTCGGCCAGCCCGAGGTCAAGCTGGGCATCATTCCCGGCTTCGGGGGCACTCAGCGCCTGCCTCGCCTGGTCGGTCCCAACAAGGCCCTGGAGATGAACCTGGTCGGCGACGCGATCCTCGCCGGCGAGGCGCTCGAAGCCGGCCTCGCCAACCGCGTCGTCCCCGACCACGAGCTCTTCGAGACCGCCCTGATGTGGGGACGCAAGCTTGCCGGACAGGCCCCGCTAGCGCTCGAGCAGATCAAGCGCGTCTCCCACGCCGGAGATCTGGACGAGGGCATCGAGGCCGAGAAGCGGGGCTTCGCCACCGCCTTTCGCAGCGATGACGCCAAGGAGGGCATCTCCTCCTTCCTGGGCAAGCGCACCCCCAAATGGAGCGGCAAGTAACGAACCTCCGCCGACGCGAAGGAGGGCATCTCCGCCTTCCTCGGCAAGCGGACGCCGAGATGGAGCGGCAAGTAGCGAGCGCTGAGGTCGAGACGCTGGCCGAGCTCCTGCGCGGGGCTCGGTCGGCGGTGGCGCTGACCGGCGCCGGGGTTTCGGTCCCGTCGGGGATCCCCGACTTTCGCACGCCCGGTTCCCGGCGTG
>JASLIG010000078.1 GCA_030152805.1 Solirubrobacterales bacterium | reverse complement strand
GCTACTCGTCGTAGACGACCGCCGCCGCGTCCCCACCCGGGGCGGTGATCATCTCGACCACCCGCTGGGCCAGGTTTGCCTCGTCGCCGGCCAGCACCAGGTGCTCGAGCGAGTTCAGCGTCGCCTCGATCCAATCGGGATCGAGCGGCGTCTCGCGCACGGCGCGCTGGATCCGCTTTGCCGCGGTCGGCTGGGCGCTCTCGGCGAGGCCGAAGAGCTCCTCGTGGAGCTTCTCCCCCGCCCGCGGTTTGGTGAACTCGATCGCGATGTCGGTTTCCGGCTCGGAGCCGGCGAGGCGGATCATGTTGTGGGCGAGGTCGACGATCTTCACCGGCTCGCCCATGTCGAGGTCTTCGTCCTCGACATGGGCGAGCCGGTGCGAATCGTCGATCTTGCCCGCAACATGATCCGCCTCGCCGGCTACGAGCCGGAAACCGACATCGCGATCGAGTTCACCAAACCGCGGCCGGGGGAGAAGCTGCACGAGGAGCTCCTCGGCTTTGCCGAGAGCGGGCAGCCGACGGCGGCGCGGCGGATCCAGCGCGCCGTCCGCGAGACGCCGCTCGATCCCGACTGGATCGACTCGACCCTGAACTCGCTCGAGCATCTGGTGCTGGCCGGCGACGAGGCCAATCTGGCGCAGCGAGTCGTCGAGATGATCACCGCTCCCGGCGGTGACGCGGCGGCAGTCGTCTACGACGAGTAGCCTCTCGCAGCCACTCCGTGGAGTTGATCAAGGAAATCGGTGCCTTCGCAGGCCTGGCTGCGTTCCTGGGCCTCGCCGTCCTCGCCATGCTCTCCTTCTCCCAAGGGCGGGACATCCGCCGACTGCGCGAGTGGGCGGGCTCCGCGCCGGAGCGGGATTCCGAGCGCAAGGACTCGACCTCGACCGCCGCCGCCAAGCGCGCCGAGGAGCTGCGGGCGCTGGAGGAGGCGCGCACCGCCGAGCGCGAGGCGGTCGACCAGCGCGAGGAGCGCCGCCGCCGCCGCGAGGCCGGCCTGCCGGAACTGACCCGGGGCGAACGCCTGCGCGAGGGCCTCTCCAGCTTTGGTGCGCGCCTGGCCGAACCGCGCTACCTGGTCATAGCCTTCGTCGTCGTTGTGGTGGTCGCGGGTGCCGCCGCGTATCTGGTCACCCAGGGCTCCGACAACGCCGACGGCAAGGGTGGGCAGGGCAAGTCGGCGAAGGCGACCGTGCCGGGCGAAATCGAAGTGACCGTGCTGAACGGGACCGCCGTGCCCGGCCTCGCCGCCGAATTCGGTGACAAAGTCGAGCGCAAGGGCTTCCAGCTCGGCGCCGTCACCAACAGCAGCACCAGCTTCATGGACAGCGTCGTCATGTTCGAACGCGGCCACGCGCCGGAGGCGCGCAAGGTGGCTGCGGCGCTGGGGGTCTCGCAGGTGCGGCTGATGACGCCCGACATCGCCTCGGTTTCCGGCAGCGCGCCGGTCTCGGTGATCGTCGGCGAGGACAATGCCGCGGCCGAAGGCTGAGGCCTGGGCCGGCCTGGTCTTCGCCCTCCTCGCCCTCGCCACACTCGCCGCCTTCGCCTGGTCACAGCGGCTGAAGCGCGACCCACTGGTGCTCGACCGCGTCACCTTCGTCGCCGTGCCACGCCTCCACCCACACGCCCCGCCGGTTCGCGGCTTCACCCCCAACGGCGATTGTCGCTACGACCGCATCCGCATCCGCTTCCGCACCACGCAGTCCGATAGAGGGACCGTTCAGGTGGTCGAGCCCGGTGGCAAGCTCGTCCTCACCCTCGCCCGCGATACCTACCTCAAGCGATACCACTTCCACACTTACTACTGGGATGGCCGCACCCGCAACGACGGCATAACCCTGCCGGGCCGCTACAAGCTGCGGGTCAAGCTGCTCGGGCAGGAACGCGTGCTGGTGCCACCAGGGTCGATGAAGCTGCACCGAGCGAAGCGGAACCCAAGGGCGAGCTGTAAGCACGCCGAAGCAAGGGCTGGCGGTTGAGCGATTTCCTCGCCGGTCTCGGCATTCTCCTCGCCGCCGCCGGAGCGGTGGGTGCGATTCTGCTTCCTGTTGGCCGATTGCGCTCGGCGGCGATGCTCACCGCTCTCGTTCTCTTTCCGGTCCTGGTCCTCGGCGACCAGTGGCACTCCCACCAGATAGTCGACCTACGCCACAGCACCGGGCGCCTAGTCGCACTTGGTGTCATGGCTCTCGCGGCATCGGTCGCCCTGGCCGCGCTTTTCCGGCGCTGGCCAATCCTGCTGCCGCTTGCGATTGTCGCCGCTCTCCCATTCCGTATTCCACTCCACGCCGGCGGGGACACCGCGAACCTCCTCGTCCCGCTGTACCTAGTCATCGCCGGCGGGGTTCTCGCCGGCGCCTTGAATCAATGGCGTGCAGCCAATGTGCCTCTGCCGGGGAGGTCCACTGCGGCGACGGGACCCGCCGGCCCAGCCATCTGGGTCCCACGGCTTTTGGCTGCAATGGTCATCCTCTACGCGGTGCAGGCCCTCTACTCCGAGGACTTCTCAAAGGGCCTCCAGAACGTGTGCTTCTTTCTCGTGCCGTTCTCGCTGGTGTATGGGCTGCTGCGGGATGTTCGCTGGGACAAGAAGCTTCTGGTGTCCGCGCTGTGGGTTGTCGGGATCGAGGCGGTGTGCTTCGTGCTGGTCGGAACGATCGAGTGGACAACCAGAAGCTTGTTCTGGAACGACCAGGTGATCAGGTCGAATGAATTCCACACCTACTTCCGTGTCAATTCAGTCTTCTGGGACCCCAACGTCTACGGCAGGTACCTGGCGCTGGTTGCCGTGATTACCATGTCGGCACTGCTCTGGACACGGGAGCGGCGGACGTTTGCGTTGCTCACCGCACTCGTAGCCATCGTGTGGTTTGGCCTCGTCCCAACCTTCTCCCAGTCGAGCTACGCTGCGTTGCTCGCCGGCCTCGTGGTCCTCGCCGCTCTGCGCTGGAGCTTGAAGTGGACTGCGATCGCCGCGGTTGCCGGCGTGGTGGCGACGATGCTCATAGTTACCCTCGCTGGCAGCTTCAGCTTCGACCGCATCAACATCGACACCTCGGGCCGCGCCAACCTCGTCTCCGGCGGCATCCACCTCTTCGCCCAACGCCCCCTCTACGGCTACGGCTCCGGCAGCTTCCCCAAGGCCTACCGCCAGCACGTGGAGATCCGCAAAGCCCCCGTCTCCATCTCCCACACGGAGCCAATAACGATCGCCGCCGAGCAGGGATTTATCGGCGTAGCCGTCTACCTAGCTCTCGTCGTAACAGCCCTGTGGACGATGGCTTCCAGCTTGCGTCCCTCGCTCGGCCTACCCGCGCGCCACATACCCATAGCCCGAGCGGCGATCCTCGCAACCTTCGTCGCCCTGATCGTCCACACGATGGCCTACGCAGGGTTCTTCGAGGACCCGATCACCTGGGTCCTGCTTGCAGCGGCCGTTTCGCTTGCTGCCGCCAACCAACGTAGTCTCGCCGCGTGTCGGGATACCTCCGCCGCCTAGCGACCACCGGCGCCGCCTACACAGCGGCCAGCATCGTCTCGAAGCTGATCGCGGTCGCGCTGCTGCCGCTCTACACGCGCTACCTCACCACCACCGACTACGGCGCGGCCGAGGTGTTGTTCGCCGCGATCGTCTCGGTCAGCATCGTCGTCCGCCTCGGCTTGATCGAGGCGCTGCTGCGCTTCTACTACCAGGATGGCGAGGATCCGGCCCGAGTCGTCGCCACCTCCTTCGCGGCGCTGTTCTGGCTCACCACCACCGCAGCCCTGATCGCCCTGCCCTTCGCCAAGCCGATCTCCGAACTGCTGCTCGACCAGTCTGCGGAGGAGCTGAGGCGCATCGCGAACCAGTCTGCGGAGGATTTGGGCCGGATCGCGATCGGCGGCCTCTGGGTCTCGACGATGTTCGAGTACCTGCTCACTCTCTTCCGCCTCGAAGAGCGGGCCCGTGCCTTTTTCGTCACCACGATGCTCAGCGTGCTCTCAGCGGTCGGCTTGACGGTGGTCCTCGTCGTCGGTGCCGATGAGGGCGCGCGCGGCCTGCTGCTCGGCAGCTACCTCAGCGGCGCCGCCTTCGTCCTCGGCCTGATCTGGGTCCACCGTAAGCGCCTCTCGCTGCGCTTCGAACTGCCACTGCTGCGCAGGCTGATGCGCTTTGGTCTGCCGACGATGCCGGCCGAGCTTTCGCTCTACGCGCTCAACTTCGTCGACCGGATCATCATCGTCCGTTCCGTCGGCCTCGCCGAGGCCGGTCTTTACTCGCTCGCCGTCAAGTTTGCCCAGGGCGTCAACGTGCTCGTGCGCGGCTTCCAGCTCGCCTGGCCGCCGCTCGCCTACTCGATCCGCGACGACGGCGAGGCCCGCCGCACCTACGCCGCGGTGGTCACCTGGTTCACCGCCGGCTGCGCTTTCGTCGTCACCGGCATGTGGCTGCTCTCGCGCTGGATCGTCCGCGCCCTCGCCGACCCCAAGTTCTTCGACTCCTTCGAAGCGATCGGCTTGATCGCCACCGGCGTCACTCTCTACGCCCTCTACATGGTCCTCGTCGTCATCCTCGGCAGGACCGGCCGCACCGAGTTCAACTTTCCCGCGACCGCCGCCGCCCTGGCCGCGAACGTCGCCCTCAACCTGATCCTCGTGCCCCCGCTGGGGATCGTCGGCGCCGGCCTCGCCCTGGTCGCCTCCTACCTGGTCGTGCTGGCGCTGATGTACGGCTTCACCCAGCGCCTCTTCCCGGTCCCCTACGAATGGGGCCGCCTGATCCGTGTGGTTGCTGTCTCCAGTGGCCTGGTGCTCTTTGGTGAGCTTCTCCTGCCCACCGACGGCTTCGCAGGTCTGCTCCTACGCGTCGCGCTTTGGCTGCTCTACCCCCTCGCGCTCCTCGTCACCGGCTTCTTCACTCCAAGCGAGCGCACCTGGCTCGCCCGCCTCCGCCATCCCACCGAGCTCGCCGTCCGCCTTCGCGCCCTGCGTCCCGCCCCGGCCGTCGTCGATGGATCGGTCCCCGAGACCTACGAGGCCGAGCAAATGGACGAGGACTCACGCCTGTGAGCGGTCCCGGAGGCTTTCTCCGCGATCGGGGAGCAACGCTTGTCGAGCGTGGGCCCAGTAGACGCGGGCTGGTTGGCCGGGTAGGAACGTCGCAGCGAGCGTGCGAAGTGCGTAGGACCAGCTTGTAAGGATGCGGACAGCGAGGGCTGCTGCGCGCCCGTGGTGCTTTCGCATGTAGAGGTCGCGGTTGCGGTGGAATTCGACGATGCGGGGGAGGCCGGCGGCGAGGTCGGTCGAGAGCTGATCGTGGTGGACGGCAGCAGCGGCGGGGACGAAGAGGCTGTGCCAACCGGCTTCGGCGAGGCGCTTGGCGAAGTCGCACTCGTCGTAGTAGACGAAGAAGTCGGGGTCCATGTAGCCGACCTCCGTCGCCGCCTCGCGGCATACGAGCAGGGCGCTCGATTGAGCCCAGTCGACCCGGCGCGTCTCGCCACCCTCGCTCTGCACGGTCAGCCAGCGGTGGAGGAAGAGCGCGCCGGCGAGCGCCGTTCCGACGCCGGGAAAGCGCCAGGCGCAGGGCACCGGCGCGCCGCTGGAATCGAGCAGCCGCGGGGTCGCGGCCGCCGCCTCCGGGTCGGCGTCGAGGGCAGCGAGCAGGACCGCGGCAGCGCCCGGCTGCAGCTCGGAGTCCTCGTTGAGCAGCAGGCAGTAGCGCCCGCTCGCCTCGCGCATCAGGGTGGAGTCGTTCTCGGCCTTGCCGGTTCGCCGCTCCAGCGCGATCAGCCGCACGTCACCACCCCGTGCCCTCACCGCCTCCGCCGATCCGTCGTCTGAGGCGTTGTCGAGGACGAGAATCTCGGCCTCCACTCCCTCCGGGTGCGTACGCTCGATCGCGTCGAGGCAGGCGAGCAGGTACTCGCGGCCGTTCGTGTTCACGACGCAGTAGGAGAGCGTGGGCGCCACCGCCGCCCACGATAATCCTCGGCCTGATGCGAGCACAGCTCGTCGACCCCCCGGCCTTCACGCCGCCCTACGATCGCGCCCTCGCCGCGGCGCTCGCTCGCCGCGGCGCCGACATCGAGCTGCTGACCAGCCGTTTCCTCTACGGGCCGGTCCCCGAGCCGGCTGGCTACCGCGTGCGCGAGTGCTTTTACCGGCGCAGCGCGGCCCGCGGCCTGGCCGCTCCGGCCCGGCGCGGCTTCAAGGCGGTCGAGCACCTCGGCGACATGCGGCGTTTGCGCAGGGAGCTGGACGCGGACGTCGTCCACTACCAGTGGCTGACGATGCCGGCGCTCGACGCCCACTTGCTGCCACCGCACCGCCCGCGGCTGATCACGGCGCACTACATCCTGCCGCCGCACCCCAGCCGCACCCAGATCGCCGTTGCCGGCAGGATGTTCGGTCGCATGGATGCCGTGATCGCCCACTCCGAGCACGGCGCCGCGCGCCTGCGCGACGAGGTCGGCCTCGAGCCCCGGCGCGTGCGTGTCATCCCCCACGGCGCCTTCGACTACCTCACCCGGCAGGCGGATGAGAAGCCGCTGCCCAGCGAGCTGGAGGGCGCGGAGGGGCCAGTGATCCTCTTCTTCGGCCTGCTCCGCCGGTACAAGGGCATCGACACCTTGCTCGAGGCCTTTGGCCAGATCGACGGCGCCGAGCTCTGGATCGTCGGCAATCCGCGCATGGACCTGGCGACCCTGCAGCCCCTCGCCGCTCAGGCGCCCGGCCGCGTCCGCTTCGTCACCCGCTTCGTCGAGGACGCCGAGATCCCGGCGATCTTCCGCCGCGCCGATCTCGTCGTCCTGCCCTACCGCGACGCCGAGCACTCCGGCGTCCTCTACACGGGCCTCGCCTTTGCCAAGCCGCTCGTGCTGAGCTCCGTGGGCGGCTTTCCGGAGGTGGCGGCCGAGGGTGCCGCGACGCTGGTGCCCCCGGCCGACCCAGTTGCCCTGGCGGCGGTTCTGCGCGAGCTGGTCGGCAGTGAGAGTGCCCGCGCCGAGCTCGCCGGCGCCGCCGCCGAGGCCGCCGCAGGTCCCTACTCCTGGGACGCGGTGGCCGCCCAAACCCTCGCCCTCTACGAGGAGCTGCTGGAGGCCAAGCGATGACGCTGCTCGCGATCGTCTTCTGGATCAGCGCCGCGTCGATCGTCTACACGCACCTTGGCTACCCGCTGCTGCTGCGCTTGCTGACCGATCTGCGCCGGCGCCCCGAGTCGCCTCCGGAGCCGAGCGCCGAGCTTCCGCGCGTCTCGCTGATCGTCGCCGCCTACGACGAGGAGGAGGTGATCGAGGCCAAGGTCGCCAACGCGCTCGCGCTCGAGTACCCGCGCGATCGCCTCGAGCTCATCGTCGCCTCCGATGGCTCCGACGATGCCACCGTCGAGCGCGCCCGCGCGGCCGGTGCCGATCTCGTCCTCGAGTTGCCCCGCGGCGGCAAGCTCGCCACCCAGAACGCCGCCGCCGAGCGCGCCACGGGCGAGATCCTCGCCTTCTCCGACGCCAACAGCGCCTGGCGCCCCGACGCGCTGCGCCGCCTCGTGCGCGCGCTTGACGACGCGTCGGTCGCCTACGCCTGCGGCCAGGTCCGTTTCGTCGACGCGGCCGGCGACAACCTCGAGGGCGCCTACTGGCGCTACGAGATGGCCGTGCGGGAGATGGAGTCCTCGCTGGCGGGGATCACCGCCGGCAACGGGGCGATCTACGCCGTGCGGGCGGCCGACTACATCCCCCTCGACCCCTCGGGCAGCCACGACCTCTCCTTTCCCTTCGCGCTCGCCAAGCGTGGCCGCCGCTCCCTCTACGTGCCGGATGCCCAGGCCGAGGAGAAGATGGTGCCGACGATGGAGGGCGAGTTCGCCCGCAAACGGCGGATGATGATCGGGCTCTGGGACATCGTCGTCGGCGAGCGGATGATCTCGCCGCGCGGCTACTCGGCCCTCTACGCCTTCGAGCTTTTCTCGCACCGCCTGCTGCGCTACCTGACCCCGTTCCTCCACCTCGTCGCCTTCTTC
>JASLIG010000135.1 GCA_030152805.1 Solirubrobacterales bacterium | reverse complement strand
GATCACTGAGGAGACCGGAGCGTCAGGGGTGGCTTCGAAGGTGTTTCTGAGCCTTCCTTTGACCGAATCGACGTGGCCGACCAAGACGACGTCGATCTCGCCGTTGTGAAGCGATGCGACCACGTCTGGGAGCTGGTGTTCGGAGGAGCGCAGGAAGACCGGTCCCGCCAGTGGCTCGGAGAGGATCGGGGTCTTCGCCACCGCTTTGCCGTAGATCGATCCAGCTGGGCACTTTTCTCCGGGAACCGATCCCGCTTTGAACTGGACCCTGGTGCAGATCGTGTTGAAGTGGGCGTTCTCGATGAACTCCGAGGAAGGCAGGATCACTTCTGTTCTTTTCACGCCTGCTTCGCCGATCCCGTTCATCCGAAGGGTTGCCTTGAGGGCTGGATGGGCTCCTCGTCTCGTTCCCCCCTTCAGCTTGAAGGTCAGCCTCGGCTTGAAGGGAAGGGCGGCGCAATCTGCTGCCTGGAAGGGGGTTGAGACCGTTACCGGGCGATCGTCTGCTTCGGAGGAGAAATCGAGGCCGCTTCCCAAGAGCGTGCTTGCGGTTGAGGTTCTCTTGCAGCTGCTTGGGTTCAAGACGAAGTTGGGCCTATCGGTATAGGCCCTGATGTCTCTGAGGTGGACCGGCACGCCCTTGAGGATGTGGGGGATCGGATCCGATCCGGTCGCGTCGATGAAGACTTCGCCTGTTTCGGGGTCTACCTTGAAGGCCCGGCGGATCACGACTGTTCCCAGGTCGAAGGGACCTGCCTTGGCGGCTGTGATCGCTACGAGGCTTATCGCGCTTCCGTGGTAGGGGCCTGCGAGGTAGAGCTTGCCTGGGACGTAGGCCAAGGCAGAGCCGACTCCCGATCCCGCCAGGGAGTGGCCTATTTCACTCGCTGCGGGGCAAGAGGGACTGTCGATCTCTTCCTGGCCGCCGTGGATCCCGGTTCTTGCCTTCGCCGCTTCGATCGCAGCGTCCGAGCAGAAGGGAATACCCGCCAGCTTGCCGACGATCCCCGGCGGCAGCTTGATCGAGAAGCGGGTGATCTCCTGTTCTGAGTCGGTTCTGAACAGGCGCACGTTGAAGGGAGAGAAGCGTCCCGCAGCGTTGTTGATGCTTCCTGCGATCAGGCCCGGTTTGAAGGGGGGAAGGCCGCCCGTTGGACAGGGACCTCCGTCAGGACCCTTTTCGATCTGGAAGTTGCCGATTGTTTGGATCGCTTCGGTGTCGTCTTTGGCCGAGAAGGGGGTGAACTTGGCGACGGTCTCATAGGTGCCGCAGGCAGAAGGGGTTGCAAGCGGCGCTCTCGCTCCTTCCCTGAAGTGGAGCTTGAAGGAGGAATACGGAACGGGTGGCAGGTCGTCGAAGGTGGTGGTGATCTGGCCCGTATTCGGATCGAACTCGATCTTGCCGGCCTGCTTGACGAGGATTCCTCTTTCGGGAGCCCTGGCAACCAGATACATCGCCGCCAGGGTGCCGAAGCGATTCTCATACGGGGTAGCGAGGTAGACCGCTCCTTCGATCGGTTCCTCGAGCAGCGGACTCTTGGCGATCACGCTTCCCAGCTTCGATGCTTCCGGGCAGCCTGCTCCCGCTTTCGAGTCGATCTTCTCGGCTTTGAACTGTTCCTCTGAACAAACACCGGTCCCTTCGGCGAAGGAGGGGTTGACGCTCATCCCTCGGGGCAGGGTGACGACGGTCTTCCTTGGCTCTGTTTCGGAGAGGTTGCCCTGGCTGGTCAGTCCCTGGTTGGGCAGCTTCAGCTCGAAATCGAGGCCCGAGGGGCTCTCGGCCAATCTCGTGGAGGGCTGGGAGGCGATCTTGGGCGAGAAGGGGACCGCGTCGCAGCCAGACATCGAGGCGGGCGCTTTGGCCGCATCGAGGAAAGTGGCGCTTTCTTCGGAGAAGACGCCCGGTTCCTGCTTGGAGTCGACCTTGACCGTGATCTCGGGCGGTGCATCGCAGGAGGCGGGCATCGTCAGGTAGGCGAGTTTGGGGGCGTCGGAATGGACCGTGATTTCGCCCCCTTCAAACGCTTCGGGACCGCGTTCTGTGTCGTGGCTTTCGTCGGCGGGGACGCCCCAGATCGTCTCGGTGACCGATGTGGTCTCCAGTGGGATGTTGGGGGCACCGATCCGCAGCCCGTAGCCTTCCTCGCTGCGCACCGAGGCGAACTGCAGGGAGGTGAGTTCGGCGACGCTGAAGCCGAACTCGTTGGCAACCCCCGGCGGGGGAGTGAGGTTGTAGATCGGTCCGACGACCTGGCCGAGGCCGCGCACGAGGGCGCGCAGGACGCCGACCTGGGTGGAGATCGGGCATTGGGGATTGTATCCTTCGAAGTCCTTGGTCGGGCATTTGGGCACCGCGGCCGGGTTGCCGACGAAGCCGGGTGGCAGGTCGACGATGACGTTGCGCATTTCCCCGCCTTCGGTTTTTCCTCCCGCATCGGTCTTCAGGTCGAAGTGCACGGTGAAGGTGTCGGGATGGGCGGAAGCCTGGGTCTCGATCGTGCCGTTTTTCTTCAGGGCCGTCATCGAGGTCGAGCCGGGCAGGATGCCGAAGTCGGCTTGGGCTGCACTCGGCAGTGCAAGCAACGCGGTCGCAAGGACGGAGGCGAGAAGTGTCTTTGGGCGGATCACTTTGCACCTCCGCGGTTGTGCTTGGCGGCTCGCTTGTGGGCGTGCTTCTTCTTGGCGTGCTTCTTCTTCTTGTGTTTCTTGTTCGTCTTCTTTTCATCGACGTTGCCAGCACCTTCGAAGCTCGAGGAGCCCGGGGTCGGGTCGTTTGGAGGCGAGTAGGCGGCGACGCAGGCTTCGCCCTGGCATTCGCTCCTCGCCACTTCGGTTTCGGCCGGGATGCCGCCCCCTTCCCTTGCGACGTAGAGGTCGATGAGGTCGTCGTGGTCTTTGAGGACCAACTGGTCGCGGGTGGTGAAGAAGACGTTGGAGCCGTCTTCGTCCATCGCCAGGAAGTTGGAGTCGACCGGTTCCCTGCCTGCCGAGACCAACCTGAGGCAACCCGCCGCTCGTTTGCAGTCGCCGACTTCGTTTGGCTCGTACTCATAGACGTCTTCGACCCCGTCGTTGGTGTCGTTGACGCTGAGCGAGTCGCGGCTGTCGAAGTAGAGGCGGCCCTCGTCGGTGAGGTAGCGCGGCTGGGAGAAGAGGGTGACACCGGCCTGCATCAGCCGCAGAGTCGAGTTGCCCAATGGGGGCACGCCGGTTGGGTTGCAGGAGGGGCAAGTGAGCTCGCCCGTTGCGGAGTCATAGAGGAAGGCCTCTGAACAGGGGAAGGTTTTTTCGTCTTGCCCACAGGGACCGGTGTTCTCATAGCCGGTCAGCTGCGCCCGGGAGGAGAAGGCGAGATAGCGGCCATGAGGGCTTGCCTCGGCGGTGCGTTGGGAGGGCGAGGGGGCCCAGGCGTTGCCGAACCCCGAGCCGCTGTCCAGGGACACCAAAGTCGCCACGTAGCGGCTCGAGCCTTCTTCCCAGGCGTAGAGGTTGAATTTGCCCGCTTCGGCTTTGTCTCCCTCGCTGTTTTCTTCTTCGCCGTTCAGCACTTCGGTGTCGACGAAGTAGACGTGGGAGAGGTCGTCGCTTTGGCCGGCGATGCCCTGGAAGCCGCCTTTTCCTTCGGTCAGGTCGGTGATGGCTTCTTCTTCGAGGTCATAGAGGTGGCCGTTGGTGAGCAGGACCTTGGAGCCGTCGGTGGCGGCAGCGAGGAATTTGCCTGCATCGGGGATCGCTTTGGTCGCTTCCGCGCCTTCGCGCACGTAGAGCTGACCCGCTTCGGAAGACCAGAAGGCCCTTGAGCCGTCGTCTGAGATCGTGTTGGCGCTGTCGAGGCCGAAGGAGGCGCCGGCTTGCGTCGTGGCGTTTTCCGGCAGCACGTTGACCAGGCGCAGCTGCTCGGTGGCCGGTTCCCATTCGTAGAGGTTGGATTTCGTCGCGCCGCCGTCCACCGCTTCGGGGGCGAAGGGCGTTTCGAAGGTGAGCGCGTCGTTTGCCGTGAAGAAGACGCGCGAGAGGTCGGCCGAGGCGCCAGCGTAGGTGAGTTTGAATTCGTTGTTGCCGCTGATCAGCCGGTGGGGCGGTTCTGCCCTCATCAGCGGCGAGAGCGCCAGCGGGTCCACGGTCGGCTGGGTGTAGAGGTTTTGGAAGCCAGCGGGGGCTTCGGGGCTGAGCGCCGGGCTCTGCTGTCTGATCACCCCCCTCGTCAGCTCGGTGTCGAAAGCCTTGTAGGTCACTCCGTGTTCCAGCAGCGCCGGCGCGAGAGTGGTGGTCTGCCAGCCCACGCTGGGATCGCGATGGGCGATGTACTCGTTTTCGCGCAGCGCGCCGCCTTCGGAGAAGGGCAGGCCCTCGTAGACGATCGTCTCGCCGTCGGGACTGCTCTGCATCGGGAAGCGGTCAAGGAGTTCGCCTGGCTTGCAGGTGGCTGCGCAACTGAAGACCCGTGAGTCAGCTGGCAAGACCTGGCCGCCTCCCTTGACCGCCGGCGAGACCAGCTCATAGACCCGGCCGTCGGGCAGGCCCGGGGATTCGGCGGGGAAGGTGCGGAAGCTCTGCTCGGCGCCTTTTGTTTCGCAGACTTTTTCCGGCAGCGCTGCAGAGCAGTGGCTGGTCGCGACGACGCGGTAGCGATAGGCGGTATCTGGTTCGAGGCCGAGGACCGGGGCGACGACGCTGAGCGCTTTCGGCCCTTCGCCCACCAGGCCGCCGCCGGGCGGCGCTTCTTTTGCCCCGGCGAAGCGATCAGCGGGTTCGTTTGCTTCGTATTCGGCCTGGGTCAGGTACTGGAAGACGTAGTCGGTCGGTGGTCCCTTGGGATTGATCTGGGCGCCCAGTTCCGCCGTCGTCGCGGTCACGTGGGAGACCGACTCGGAGAGGACTTCGGGTGGGAATTCCGCCGGCGGGGCGAAGGTGTAGCCGAGGGAGGATTCGATTTTTAGAGGGGGCCCTTCTTCGGTTTTCCCGCCTTCGCTGTCCGCGGCGGCGCCGTAGAGCACCCCGGCCGGGCGGCTCGGTTCGAACTGGGAGATCGGGTCGAACGCCAGCGCGTAAAGCGCGAAGCGCGGCGGCGAGAAGGCCGACGTGCCGACTTCTTTGAATTTGCCCGTGCCGTTACAGGAGGAGAGCTGGTGGATCTTCTTGTCGGTGTCGGTGTAGAAGAAGACTTCGCCGTTCAGCTGGTTGACCGTGATCCCGTAAATGTGGCCTTTGGGGAATTTGAATTCGCAGAGCGGCGGATCCGCTGGCTGGTCGGGATCGATCTTGACGATCCCGTCTAGCTTTCTCGCATAGATGTCGCCGGCGGCATCTGCGACGGGGGATGTTCCGATCATCGGAACGTCGTGAGCCTGCCCGGCGTAGACGTAGTGTTCGTAGTCGCCGGGGGACTGCGGTTCGAAGGTCATCAGCCGGATGGATTCACCCCCCCCTTCGAGGCTGACGACGTCGAAGACGTAGACCTTGCCGCCGAGACCCAAGGCGAGGCCTCCTCTTCCGGCGCTGTGAACCTTCTCCGGGCTCGATTCAAGCGTTTCGCCTACTTTTGCGAACACGCCGAATTCGCCGATCAATTCCGAGCCGTCGGCGCTGTAGACGTGGATCGTGTTCATTCCGGCTACGAGATCGTCGGTGAGACCCGCCGCGTCGAGTGCGTAGACGTAGCCGGTGCTCTGGTCGACCTCGACATCGATCGTGTACGAATTCCCCTGCACTCGGCTTTTGCACATCGGGTGGGCGGGTTCGCCGTCGGGGCCGCAGCGTTCTTTGTATTTCGGGTCCTCGTTGAAGGTCCAGTTCTCGCTGAAGCTGCCGTCGGGGTTGAAGCGGGCCACGCGTATGGCGCCGCCGTTGTGGTCGTCGCCGAAGAAAGTTGCCGCATAGAGAGTTCCCGCCGGCACCCCACCCGCGCCGGTGTAGTTGACCGCCATGCCGCCGACGCCGGAGAGCTGCACCTCTTCGGGCCATTCCGTGGGGCTGGTGCCGGGATGCAGTTCCCCAGGGTTGCCGGCGAAGGTGCTGACCTGTTCGTAGGCGGCAGAAGCGGGTGATGCGGTGAGGAGCCCGAGGACGAGCAGCGCCGCGGCGGCGATGCCGAGGCAGGCTCGACGGCCGCGGGGCTTTTGTGGCTTGCGCTGTGACGGTGTCATCTGGGCTCCTTGCGATCCGATGGGGCTTGGGCGCGGGCCACCGCCGGCCCAACCGAAGGCCGGCGGTGGGAAGGTCCGCTATTCCGCGGCGGTCACCGCCCAGGTGCCGCCAAGTTCGAACTTGCCGAATTCAGCAGGTATGCCCCAGATGTAGGCGCCGAGGCGGGAGTCGCTCTTGATACCTACGCCGCTCGGGGCTTTGGTCACGCTCACGACCGTGCCTTCTTCTTCGCCTTCCCTCGTCGTGAAGACGCAGAGGGTGCCGGCCGGTGCGACGGGCACGGCGGTGGGGTCGGTCGGGTCGTATTCGCAGCCTTCGACGGGTGTGGTTGTCGATTCTTCGGTTTCCGCTTTTTTGAGCAGAACGACGTGTTCGGAGGGAGCTGCGAGCGGAATCGTGAACGAGATCGAGTCCACTACATGAGATATGCCTTCAGGCGCGATAAAGCCGCCGCTGGCCCAAGTACCGGTCTCGGTCTTTTCTTTCGGCAGCGTTTCGGTGAAGCCGGTTTGCCCGCTCGCTCCGGTGGCCCCGGTTTTGCCGGTCGGCCCCGTCGGCCCGGCGGCACCCGCTGCGCCGTTCGACCCATTGGCCCCAGCATCGCCCTTGGCGCCAGCCGGTCCCGCCGGTCCCGCCGGCCCCTGCGGTCCCGCCGGGCCGGTATCGCCCTTCGGACCCTTGGGGCCCCTCGGTCCCTTCTTGGCCTTGGCGGAAGCCGTCGCCTTGCCGGCGTTTGAAGAGTTGGAGGCGGCGTAGGCGCCGCCGAGCATTGCGAAGACGAGGGCAATCACCGAGATGACTCCGGGGATGCCGAAACGCGTGCGTAGCGTCGAGAACATCTAGATCTCTCTCCTTGTCCCG
>JASLIG010000134.1 GCA_030152805.1 Solirubrobacterales bacterium | reverse complement strand
AAAAGGCGCCGAGCAGAGCTTTCGCACCTTCCCCGCCGAATCCCCGGGCCTACCGGACGGCCGGGTCTATGAGCTGGTCTCCCCGGCGTTGAAGGGAGGCGGCCAGGTTCTGCCAGCTGACTCGCGGGTCTCCAGCTGCGGCGCCTGCAAGCCCGGTGACCTCCTCAACCGCTTCCCGATGCAGAGCAGACCCGACGGGGAGGCGATCGTCTATGAGGGCACACCCTTCTCCGAAGGCGGCGCGCTGCGCGAAAACGAGTACCTCGCCCATCGCGACGCCAACGCGGGCTGGCAGACCACCACCCTCTCGCCGGCGTTGCAGCAACGCGGGGTTGCCTACCAGGCCTTCGACACCGAGCTCACCACCGGCGTGATCCGCCAAAAGAGCCCGGCGCTCAGCCCCGAAGCCCCCGAAGGCTTCGAAGACCTCTACACCCAGCCGACCGCCAACCCGCTGGCGCTCTCGCCGCTGTTTAAGGCAGAACCGCCCCACCGGTCAACCGGAGGCAACAACGAATTCAAACTCACCTACGCTGGCGCCTCGGCCGACCTCTCTCGCGTCTTCTTCGCGGCAAACGACGCGTTCACCTTCGAAACGCCCTTCGCCCCGGAAGCGGTGGACGGCGGCGCGACGAAATCCAACCTCTACGAATGGGACCGCTCGACGGGTGAGGTGCGCCTGGTCAACGTGATGCCCGACACGACCACGCAAGCCGGCGCCTCCTTCGGTCCCGACAGCGCCAACACGATCTCCGACGACGGATCGCGGGCCTTCTGGAGCGACAGCGCTGGCCAGGTCTACGTGCGCGAAGGAGCGGAATCGACCAAAGCGATCCCCGATGCGGGCAAATTCCTCGCCGCCGCGACAGATGGCTCCAAGGTGCTGCTGACCAACGGCCATCTCTATGACCTCGAAGAAGAAGCCATCACGGACCTGACCGAAGGCAAAGGCGGCTTCCAGGGGATTGCCGGTCAAAGCGACGACCTCTCCCACGTCTACTTCGTCGACACAGAAGTGCTGAGCGGCGAAGAAGAAAACAGCGAGGGAGACAAAGCCGAATCGGGCAAATTCAACCTCTACGCCTGGGAAGAAGGCACGAGCCGCTACGTGGCGACCTTGGTGTCCCTGGACGGCGATGGGGGCTTTGGCAACGCCTGGGCCCCCTCGCCCTCCAAACGCACCGCCGAGGCGAGCCCGCATGGCCGCTACCTCGCCTTCTCCTCCCGGGCGCAGCTGACCGGCTATGACAACGCCGGGCTCTGCTTCGGTGGCGGCAATGTCAAAGTTCCCTGCTCAGAGGCCTTCCTCTATGACGCCGCCACAGGGGAGCTCACTTGCCCCTCCTGCAACCCGAGCGGCGTGCCCCCCCTGGGCAACTCGACGCTGCGACTGATGCAGGCCGGCAGCACCCCCTTCCCCCAGCCGCGCTACCTGACCGACGAGGGCCGCCTCTACTTCGACAGCCGCGACTCGCTCAGCGTCAACGACACCAACGACGGGGTCGAGGACGTCTATGAGTACGAGCCAAACGAAGTCGGCGACTGCAAACGAGCGGCGGGTTGCCTCAGGTTGATCTCGGCCGGTCGCGAAGCGACCGACTCCAACTTCTTGGCGATCGACGAAAGCGCTAAGAGCGTCTTCTTCACCACCAGAGATCAGTTGGTCCTCAAAGACCACGACGACCTCTATGACCTCTACGTCGCAAGGGAAGGCGGCGGCATCCCGGCCGAAACCGAAGTGGCGAGAAGCGAATGCCAGGGCGAAGCCTGCGTAGCGGCCTACTCGCCCCCCAACGACCCCACCCCTGGCTCCTCGAGCTTCGAAGGGGCGGGCAACGTCGATGAAAAGAAGAGCACCAAGAAGCACAAGAAGAAGAAAAAGCACGCCAAGAAGAAGCACGCCCACAAGCGAGCCGCCAACCACGACCGCGGAGGTGCGAAGTGATCCGCCGCAACTCACTCCTCGCCTCTGCTCTCGCAGTTGCCGCTTTGGTTGCACCGAGTGCCGCACAGGCCGACTTCGGCATCCTGCCCGGCTCGACCTCGATGACGGCGCTGAAGCGAAACGGCACGATCGAGACCCAGGCCTCCGCGCACCCTGACACCTTCACCGTTCACTTCGACCTGAAGACCGATGCTGGGGGGAAGACCGAAGGTGGGGAAATGCGCAACGTCATCGTCGACTTGCCGCCCGGCTTCGTCGGCAATCCGGCCGCGGTGCCCAAATGCCCGACCCAGAAATTCGAGGGCTTCTCCCCCGATTGCCCGATCTCGACCCAGGTCGGTGTGCTGCGCGCCCTCGTCCGCGGCCTCGGCCAGGTCGTCGGTCCGATCTACAACCTCACCCCACCGCCGGGGGTCGCCAACGAGTTCGGCTTCAGCTCCAGCGAATTCACCTCCCTGCAGCTGGCCTCGGTGCGCAGCGAGGAAGGCTACGGGCTGCGAATCGGCGCGCCCAACATCCCGCTGGAGGTCACATCGGTCACCGAGACGATCTGGGGCGTGCCCGCCGATGAAAGCCACGACACAGAACGCGGCCCCGGGGCATTCGAAGGGGGCGTCGTCACGATCCACTCCGACGCTCCCAAACTCGCCTACCTGACGATGCCGGCCTCCTGTGACTCACCGCCCGAGATCACGGTCAAGGTCGACTCGGTGCAAGAACCGGGCGTCTTCTCAGAAGAAAGCGCCAACTTCCTCGACTCCGCCAAACAGCCAGCATCGATGTCGGGCTGCGACGCGGTGCCTTTCTCACCCAAGATCGCCTCTCAACCAAGCACGAGATTGGCCGAGAGCCCCTCGGGCCTCGACTTCGAGCTGAAGCTGCCAAACCAGGGCCTGACCAGCCAAGGCAACCTGGCCGAAACAGAGCCAAGAAAGACGGTGGTCACCCTGCCCAAAGGGATGAGCGTCAACCCCTCCTTCGCCGAAGGAACGGGGGTGTGCTCCAAAGAACAGTACGCGGCCGAGAAGATCGACAGCCCGGCGGGAGCAGGTTGCCCGGAAGCCTCGAAGCTCGGCTCGGTAATCGCCAAGAGTCCGCTCCTCGAGGAACCGATCGAAGGAGCGGTCTACCTCGCTACCCCGTATGAGAATCGCTTCGGCACCCTGGCGGCGATGTATCTGGTCGCCAGGGCTCCCGAAAGAGGCATCCTCGTCAAGCAGGCCGGCAAGATCGAGTTCGACCCGAATACGGGTCAGATCACCACGACCTTCGACAACCTGCCTCCCGTGCCTTACTCCTCCTTCAAGCTGCACTTCAGGGAAGGGGCGAGGGCGCCCTTGGCAACCCCATCCGCCTGCGGCACCTATGAGACCGTCGCCAGGTTCACCCCCTTCTCGGCCAAAGACGACACCGGGGCCATAACCACAATCGGCAACTTCCAGATCGAAAAGGGTCCCGATGGAGGACCTTGTCCTAGTGGAGGCCTGCCTCCCTTCAAGCCGGGCCTGATCGCGGGAAGCATCAACAACGCCGCGGGAAGGTTCAGTCCTTTCAACGTGCGTCTGTTCAGAACCGACTCAGAACAGGAGATCACCCGCTTCTCGATCAAGCTGCCGCCGGGGATCGTCGGCAAGCTGGCCGGCATTCCCTTCTGCTCGGATGCGGCGATCGAAGCAGCAAAAGCGAGGACCGGCATCCATGGCGGCCAGGAAGAGATCGACAGTCCCTCTTGCCCCGCAGCGAGTGAAATCGGCCACTCCCTGGCGGGATCGGGCGTTGGCTCTGCCTTGGCCTACGTCCCAGGCAAGCTCTACCTCGCAGGCCCCTACCACGGAAGCGCGATAAGCCTCGTAGCGATCACAGCCGCCAAGGCAGGTCCCTTCGACCTGGGAACAGTCGTGATCCGCCAGGCCTTCAAGGTAGACCCCGAAACAGGCGAAGTCTTCATCGACGCCACCGGTTCGGACCCGATCCCCCACATCCTCAAGGGCGTGCCGGTCCACCTCAGAGACATCAGGGCCTATACCGACAGGCCCAACTTCGTCTTGAACCCAAGTAGCTGCAAGAGAACCTCAACCGCAAGCACCCTCTTGGGAAGTGGCCTCGATTTCTCCTCCGAAGCAGACGACCGCCCGGTAACGGTCTCAACCCCCTTCCAGGCAGCAGATTGCGCCGCCCTTCCCTTCAAGCCGAGGCTGACCTTCAAGTTGAAGGGGGGAACGAGACGAGGAGCCCATCCAGCCCTCAAGGCAACCCTTCGGATGAACGGGATCGGCGAAGCAGGCGTGAAAAGAACAGAAGTGATC
>JASLIG010000048.1 GCA_030152805.1 Solirubrobacterales bacterium | reverse complement strand
TGCGAAGACTAGGGCTATCACCGAGATGACTCCCGGGATCCCGAATCGCGTACGAAGCGTCGAGAACATCTAGATCTCTCTCCTTGTCCCGTGAGCCCCTCTGCCCGCCGCTTCCCTTTGCGGCTTCCGCGAGGCTCGGTTGTCCCTTGTGTCCCTGACTCGCCTTCGCTGGGCTATACCGATTGCGTTCCCAACTGAAGACGCGTTGGCATGTAAACACGCTGGTTCGTGTTTGTCAAGATACGCACGTGGTATTGCTGAAGAAAGCGGCGATTTGCAGGTCGTTTAGACCCGAATTTCTTCCGCGGAAGTCCCGGAACTGGCTGAAAAGGGCTCAGGCGCCGGCTTGCTTGCGCCGTGCTTCGAAGCTCGCCGGTTCGTCGGCGTGCTCCGCCTCGAAGACGATGATCCGACCCTCCTTGGGACCGGGCTCACTCAGCCTGTAGAAGGCGAGGACGTAATCGGCCAGCGGTGCGGTTAGATCGCGCAGCTTGCCGGCACGTCCCTGCAAGATCTCGCTGGCGATCCGCGAGGCGATGCCGCCGACGATCACACCCTCGACCTCAGGTGCAGGTTGGGCCTCTGGCGGCAACTCGGGAGCGGCCGCGCGCAGGAGGGTGCCGTAGCGCCGCAGCCACTCGTGATAGCGCAGGGCGATCTCCTCGCCGGCCGAGGGCGCCTCAACGAAGAGCATGCGCGCCATCTCGGGGTCGGACGCCAGCGCGTCGAGCCCGGCACTCAGCGAGCGCTCGACGCGCTCGGCCGCCGTCTCCCCCCCTTCGCACGGCTCGGCCAAGATCTCGAAGAGCGCCTCGTGACCGTCCTCGTGCGCCGTGGCGAAGCAGTCCTGCTTGTCGCGGAAGCTCTTGTAGAAGGCGTTGCGGGAGACGGCGGCCCGCTTGACGATGTCGGCGACCGACATCGCTTCGTAGCCGCGTTCGGCGACCACTCCAGGAACCGCGGCGAGCAGCCGGCGGCGCTGGTCGCTGGTCACTTCCTCGGGGGCGAGCGCATGCCGCCCGCGCGGGAGGCGGCGTGATGCGTCTGGCTTGGATCTGGCGCTCGCCTTGGCCATGCTCGCGATACGGTCTGACCGTTACGCGTACAGTCTAGTTCTTAAATACGCCTCAGGTCAACTGCGCCTGCCGTCTGGGCACGAAAAAGGCCCGCAAATGCGGGCCTTCTCCACAGTTCCGAAAGCGTACTTCTAAGCCATGCTGGGGCGCATCTGGCGCAGCCTTTTGACCCGCTCCTCGATCGGGGGATGGGTCGAGAAGAGGCCGGCGATGCCCTTGCTCGAGAAGGGCTTGACGATGTAGAGCGGCTCGGCCGCCTGGTTGACCTGCATCGGCATCGCCGCTGCCCCCTGCTCGAGGCGCAGCAGGGCGCTCGCCAGCGACTCGGGGTTGCCGCAGATCTCCGCCCCGCCGGCGTCGGCCGCGTACTCGCGCTGGCGTGAGATCGAGAGCTGGATGATGCTCGCCGCGATCGGCGCCAGCAGGACCAGGGCCAGCGAGGCGACGAGGCTGAGCGGCGACTCGTCGTCGCCGCCGAACCACATCAGCATGTAGGCGAGGTAGGTGATCGCGGCGCCAATCGCCGAGGCGACCGACTGGATCAGGATGTCGCGGTGCTTGACGTGGGCGAGCTCGTGCGCCAGCACCCCGCGCAGCTCGTCCTCGGAGAGCAGTTTGGTGATCCCGCGAGTGACCGCGACGGCGGCGTGCTGGGGGTTGCGGCCGGTGGCGAAAGCGTTGGGCTGGTCCTGGGGGATCATGTAGAGGCGCGGCATCGGCAGGTCGGCGCGCGTCGTCAGTTCGCGCACGATCTGGTAGAGCCGCGGCGCTTCGGACTCCTCGATCGGCTCCGCGCGGCTCATCTTCAGCGCCAGCTTGTCGCTGAAGAAGTAGGAGCCGAGGTTGATCAGGAGGGCGATGCCGAGGAAGACGGCGGCGGTGCTCGGGCCCCCAATCAGCGCACCGATGACGACGAGCAGCCCCGAGAGGGAGGCCAGCAGGATCGTCGTGCGCAGGGTCGCGCCCCAGGTGGACTGCTTAGTGGTGGTCATCGAGTTCTGGCTCCTTGGTCGAGTTGCCACTCCAGTATGGACTCGAGCCGGCGCTTGGGCCATAGGGGGCAACCCCTATTCTCGCCCTGTGGCGACCCTGGTCATCGTCGTGCTGGCCGTCATCGCGGCGGCGCTCGTCGCCCGATTGCTCGTACTGCGTCGCCGGCAGGCCCCGCTCGAGCGGCTGATCGAGGAGATGGAGAGGGTCGACCTGAGCCGGCCGGGCCCGGTTCTCCCCCGCTCCATCGACGGGGTCGGCGAGACCGAAGAGGTGGCGCGGATCGAGTTCGCCTTCCTGCGCATGATGGAGCGACTGGAGGCCGAGCGGCGGCGCGCCGGGTCCGCCGCGCTGGCCGCCCAGGAGGAGGAGCGGGCACGGATCGCGCGCGACCTGCACGACGAGGTCAACCAGTCCCTGACCGGACTGTTGCTGCGTCTGGAGGCGGCGCGGGCGGCCGCGCCGCCCGGGCTGGAGGCGGAGCTGGACGAGACCAAGGCGCTTGCCAACCAGGCGATGCGGGAGCTGCTCTCGCTGGCGCGCCAGCTGCGCCCCACCGCGCTCGACGACCTCGGGCTCGCGGCCGCCGTCGCGGGCCAGGTCGAGCAGCTGGGCCGGGGCGAGGTCTCGGCCGGGTTCGCTGCCGAGGGCGACTTCTCCAGCCTCGGCGACGACGCTCAGCTCGTCGTCTACAGGGTGGCGCAGGAGGCGCTCTCCAACGCCGGCCGCCACAGCGGCGCCTCGCGGATCGACGTCAGCCTGCGCCGCCGCGGGGACGGCGGCGTCGAACTCGACGTCGTCGACGACGGCCGCGGCTTCGCCTTCGACGAGTCCGAGGGCGGCCTCGGCATCGCCGGCATGCGCGAGCGGGCGCTGCTGGTCGGCGGCGAGCTGAGCATCGAGTCGCGCCCCGGTCGGGGCACGACTGTCCACCTCACCGTTCCCGGGGAGGGGCGCCGATGAGAATCCTGATCGCCGACGACCACGGGATCGTGCGCTCGGGAATCCGACTGCTGCTCGAGCGCCAGGCCGACATCGAGGTCGTCGCCGAGGCGGCGGATGGGGCCGAGGCGCGGGAGCTGGCCGTGCGGGAGCGGCCCGACCTGGCGATCCTCGACGTCAAGATGCCGAAGCTGACCGGCCTGCAGGCGACGCGGGAGATCAAGCGCCAGGCACCGGAGGTCGCGGTGCTGATCCTCTCCATGCACGATGACGAGCGCTACCTCTTCGAGGCGCTCAAGGCGGGGGCCTCCGGCTACGTGCTGAAGGCGCAGGCCGACACCGACCTGCTGGCGGCGATCCGCGCGGTCGAGCGCGGCGAGCCCTTCCTCACGCCCGAGGCCCAGCGCACGCTGATCAAGGACGTGCTCGAGCGCGGCTCCAGCGGTGAGGAGGAGCTGACGCCGCGCGAGGAGGAAGTAGTGAAGCTGGTCGCCGAGGCGCACACCACCAGGCAGATCGCCGAGTTGCTCCACCTCTCCGAGAAGACGGTCGAGAACCACCGCTCGGCCGCGATGCGCAAGCTCGGCATGCGCGACCGGGTCGAGCTGGTCCGCTACGCGATCCGCCGTGGCCTGATCGAGCCGTGAGCGCGGGACGGCATAACCGACCGCTTCAGTAGGATTTAAAGCATGTTGTTTTCGACCAAAGCCGAGTACGGCGTTCGCCTCATGGTCGAGCTGGGCCGCCAGCCCGGCTCGGCGCCGGTCTCGCTGAGCGCCGTCGCCGAGGCGGAGCGGCTGCCGCTCTCCTACCTGGAGCACCTGGTGGCGAAGCTGCGCAAGGCCGGCCTGGTGACCTCGACGCGGGGCGCCCACGGCGGCTACCGCCTGGCCAAACCCGCCGGGGAAATCACCATGGATGCCGTCGTCGAGGCGCTGGAAGGGCAGATCGCCCCGATGGAGTGCTTCCACGACACGCCCGACGGCAAAGTGCTCTGCTCGCACGAGGACGACGGCGACCACGCCTGTTCCACCAAGCTGCTGTGGATGCGGGTGCAGGGCGGGGTGACCAAAGCCCTCTCCGGCACGACGCTGGCGGAGCTGGTGGAGTTCGGCGGCGCGGGCGCGCCGCACGAGCAGCCCACGGCGGTCGGCACGGCCGCCTGAGACGCAAGACCTTCCAAACCCGAAACGGAGTGAAATTGGCTGAGCTGGAGATACGCAACCTGCACGTGAGCGCCGAGGACAAGGAGATCCTCCGCGGCCTCGATCTCGACGTGGAGAAGGGCAAGGTCCACGCGCTGATGGGACCGAACGGCTCCGGCAAGTCGACCCTGGCCAACGCGATCATGGGCCACCCGGCGCTCGAGGTGACCGAGGGTTCGATCGTCTTCAAGGGCGAGGACCTGACCGAGGCCGATCCCGACGAGCGCTCGCGCGCCGGGCTCTTCATGGCCTTCCAGTACCCGGTCTCGATCCCCGGCGTCTCGGTCAGCAAGTACCTGCGGATGGTGATCAACGCCCACCGCGAGGCACGCGGCGAGGAGCCGATCAAGATCAAAGACTTCGCCAAGCTCGCCCAGGAGGCGATGGAGCTGGCGAACATCCCCAAAGACTTTTCCAGCCGCTATCTCAACGACGGCTTCTCCGGCGGCGAGAAGAAGCGCATGGAGCTGCTGCAGCTGGCGCTGCTGCGGCCGGAGATCGCGGTCCTCGACGAGACCGACTCGGGCCTCGACATCGACGCCCTGCGCACCGTCGCCGAGGGCGTCAACAAGTTCACCGGGCCGGAGATGGGCGTGCTGATCATCACCCACTACCAGCGCATCCTGCACATGGTGAAGCCGGACTTCGTCCACGTGATGTACGAGGGGCGGATCGTCAAGGAGGGCGGCCCGGAGCTGGTCGAGACGCTCGAGGAGAAGGGCTACGGCTGGATCGGCGAGGAGGTCGCGGCAAGCGCATGACCGTGTCGACCTTTCCCCTCGAGAAGGTGCGGGCGGCGTTCCCCGCGCTCGAGCGGGAGGTGCACGGGCGCCCGGTCGCCTACCTCGACAGCGGCGCCAGTGCCCAGCGGGTGCTGGCCTCGATCCAGGCGGTCGACCGCTACGAGCGCGCCCACCACTCCAACGTCCACCGCGGCTCGCACACGCTCTCGGCCGAGGCGACGGCGGCGTTCGAGGGCGCGCGGGCGACGGTCGCCGATCACCTCGGCGCGGCGGATCGGCGCGAGGTGATCTTCGTCCGCAACGCGACCGAGGCGATCAACCTGGTCGCGCGGGCGTGGGGTGACGCCAACGTCGGCAGCGGCGACCGGATCGTGCTCACCGAGATGGAGCACCACTCCAACATCGTCCCCTGGCAGCAGCTCGCCGAGCGGGTCGGGGCCGAGATCGACTGGGTGCCGGTCGACGAGGAGGGCCTGCTGGACATGGACGCGCTTGCCGGGCTGCTCGAGCGAGAGCCGAAGCTCGTCGCCGTCACCCATGTCTCCAACGTGCTCGGCAGCGAGAACCCGCTGGCCGAGATCTCGCGGCTGGCGCACGACGCCGGTGCGCTGGTGCTCGCCGACGGCGCCCAGGCAGCTCCCAAGATGTCGCTCGACATGGCCGAGCTCGGCGTCGACTTCTATGCCCTGACCGGTCACAAGCTCTACGCGCCGACCGGCATCGGCGCGCTCTGGGCCAAGCTCGACCTGCTGCGAGCGACGCCGCCCTTCCTCGGCGGCGGCTCGATGATCCGCAAGGTGACCACCGAAGGCACCACCTACGCCGACCCGCCGGCCCGCTTCGAGGCCGGCACGCCGGCGATCGCGCAGGCGATCGGCATGGCCTCGGCGCTGCGCTGGCTCGACGGCGTCGGCATGGACGCGGTGCTCGAGCACGAGTGCCAGATCGCCGACTACGCGCTCGAGCGGGTCGCCGAGGTGCCGGGCCTGCGCGTCTTCGGCCCACCGCGATCGCCCGAGCGGATCGGTCCCGTCTCCTTCGAGCTGGAGGGAGTCCACGCCCACGACGTCTCCGAGATCCTCGACCGCCACGGCGTCGCCGTCCGCGCCGGCCACCACTGTGCCCAGCCGCTGATGGACCGCCTTGGCGTCCCCGCCACCGCCCGCGCCAGCTTCGGCGTCTACACCACCCCCGAGGAGATCGACCGCCTGGTCGAGGGCCTCCACGACGCGCGTAAGGTCTTCGGGCTCTGATGGACGAGCTCTACCGGGACCAGATCCTCGAGCACTACAAGCGGCCGCACAACTTCGGGCGGCTGGAGCGGCCCGACCTGGAGTACGAGGACACGAACCCGTTCTGCGGGGACGAGCAGCACGTGACGATCCGGCTCGACGGGGATGGCAAGGTGGCGGAGATCGCCTTCGAGGGCAAAGGGTGCGCGATCTCAACCGCGGCGACCTCGCTGCTCACCGACGAGCTGGCGGGGAAGACGCGCGAGGAGCTGCTGCGGCTACCGAAGGAGTTCGTCCTCGACCTGCTCGGCATCGAGATCTCGGCGACGCGGATGAAGTGCGCGATGCTGGGACTGAAGGTGGTGAAGAGCGCCAGCCTCGGCGAGCCGGCCGAATGGGAGGACGAGGGCGAAGCCGGCGACCCAAGCGAAGCGGCGGCCATCTAGGGCTCGGCTTAGCGCATCCGACATTCACCACACTGGAGTGGGGTCAAAGTCGGATGCGCGCTCGAACCTGGGCCTAGCTGCCCGTTCCCATGGCCGGGTCGGGGGTGATCAGGGCGAAGACGGCTCCAAAGGGGTCTTTGAGGACGGCGATGCGACCGACTTCGCTGATGCTCTCCGGACCGAAGACGGCCTCTCCGCCCGATCCCTGCGCCTTCTCCACCGCGGCGTCGGTGTCGTCGACGGCGAAGTAGACGAGCCAGTGGTTGGGGACCTCGTCGGGAACGCGACCGGTGAGGTCCATGATGCCGCCGGCAGAGTCCTCGCCCAGTTTGATCGTGATGTAAGTGTTGGCTCCGAACTCTCGCTCTTCGAAGTCCCAGCCGAAGACGGCGCCGTAGAACTGCTTCGAGCCAGCCGTGTCGCGGGTGTTGAGCTCGTTCCAAATCATCGCGTTGGACTCGCTGACGACTTCGGCGCCGACGAAGGTGCCGGGCTGCCAGATGCCAAAGGCCGCCCCGGCCGGATCGAGGAAGACGGCCATGCGGCCGAGATCGAGCACGTCCATCGGCTCGACCATCACGGTGCCGCCTGCCTCGCGCACTTTGGCCGTGATGGCGTCTGCGTCCTCGACGGACACGTAGTTGGTCCAGACCGGCGGCTGGCCCTCCTGCATCAGCGGCATCACGCCCGCGACCGGCTTGCCGCGCAGTTTCGCCTGGCGGTAGCCACCTGTCTGCTCGGCGTTCTCACCTTCCTCGATGCTCCAGCCGAAGAGACCGCTGTAGAAGCTGACGGCAGCGTCGATGTCGGGTGTTCCAAGGTCGGCCCAGCAGGGAATGCCGGGTGCGTAACTGGTCCTCTCGCTCATGCTGCTCTCCAATCGTCAGGGTCGTCGCGGTCAGCCGATCCTCTCATCCCCGCCCCGCCGGTGGTCAAACCCCTGTTACGGTGCGCGGCCGGTCCAGCTCGCTCGCTAAAATCCGACTTCGGAACTAGGAATAACGTGACGGACGGCACAACCAAGAACAAAATCGGCGTTTGCGCGGCCAACGAGCTGCCCCCTGGGACGATGCGGCTGGTCGAGCACGACGGTCGCAAGATCGGCGTCTTCAACTGCGAGGGAACGCTCTACGCGATCGAGGACCGCTGCTCGCACGACGACGGGCCGCTCGCCGAGGGCGAGTTCGACCCGGCGACCTGTACCGTCGAGTGCCCCCGCCACGGTTCCCTCTTCGACCTGAGCACCGGCAGGCCGAAGACGCTCCCAGCTTTCGCCCCGGTGCAGACGTTCACGGCGACCGTCGTGGACGACATGATCGAGCTGGAGGTCGACTAGCCATGGCAACACCCGAGGTCGTAGCGGAGAAGCGCTCGCTGGCCGGCATCAACGCCGACTACAAGGAGAAGTTCGGCTTCCACGATCCGGAGACGGGCTACGCCTACAAGGCGCCGAAGGGCCTCAGCCGCGAGGTGGTCGAATCGATCTCCGAGTACAAGGACGAGCCGCAGTGGATGCGCGACTTCCGCCTCAAGGCGCTGCAGCACTTCGAAGATCGCCCGACCCCTACCTGGGGCGGCAACCTCGGCCAGATCGACTTCGAAGACATCCACTACTTCGTGCGCGCCTCCGAAAAGAACAGCCGCGACTGGAGCGAGGTGCCGGAGGACATCAAGAACACCTTCGACCGCCTCGGAATCCCCGAGGCGGAGCGCAAATTCCTCTCCGGGGTGGGTGCCCAGTACGAGTCCGAGGTCGTCTACCACCAGGTCAACGAGAAGCTCGAGGCCCAGGGTGTGATCTTCACCGACATGGACACCGCCCTGCGTGAGCACGAGGACCTCGTGCGCGAGTACTGGGCGACGATCATCCCGCCCAACGACAACAAGCTGGCAGCGCTCAACTCGGCAGTCTGGTCGGGCGGCTCCTTCGTCTACGTGCCGGCCGGGGTCAAGGTCGAGATGCCGCTGCAGGCCTACTTCCGGATCAACACCGAGAACATGGGCCAGTTCGAGCGCACCCTGATCATCTGCGAGGAGGGCGCCGACGTCCACTACATCGAGGGCTGCACGGCGCCGGTCTACTCGAGCGACTCGCTGCACTCCGCGGTCGTCGAGATCTGCGCCAAGCCCAGCTCGCGGGTCCGCTACACGACCGTGCAGAACTGGTCGCAGAACGTCTTCAACCTCGTCACCAAGCGCGCCGTCGCACACGAGAAGGCGACGATGGAGTGGGTCGACTGCAACCTCGGCTCGAAGCTGACGATGAAGTACCCCTCGATCTACCTGCTCGGGCCCGAAGCGCACGGCGAGATCCTCTCGATCGCCTTCGCCGGCGACGGGCAGCACCAGGACGCGGGCGGCAAGATCATCCACGCGGCGCCGCGCACCTCCTCCTCGATCTTCTCCAAGTCGATCTCCAAGGACGGTGGGCGGGCGACCTACCGCGGCCTGCTGGAGGTTGCGAACGGCGCGACCGAAACGCGTTCCAAGGTCGTCTGCGACGCGCTGCTGCTCGACGAGGACTCGCGCTCGGACACCTACCCGACGATCCGCATCGACGAGAACGACGCCGACGTCGGCCACGAGGCGACCGTCTCCAAGATCGGCGACGAGCAGCTCTTCTACCTGCAGAGCCGCGGCCTCGACGAGGAGGAGGCCTCGAAGATGATCGTCAACGGCTTCATCGAGCCGGTCACCAAGGAGCTGCCGATGGAGTACGCGGTCGAGCTCAACCGGCTGATCGAGCTGCAGATGGAGGGAAGCATTGGCTGAGGTCGCGACCCTTCCACCCCTTCCCGACCAGAAGACGAAGGGGTGGGAATTCACCGATCTCTCCGGCCTCGACCTCGACTCGTATGAGTCCGGCTCCGCCGAGGCCTCGATCGGGCGGGTCGAGGGAGCGACCGTCCTGCCGCTAGCGGAGGCCTTCGAGTCCCATCCGGAACTCGTCGAGGAGCGGCTCGGGGCCCTGGCGCCCGCCGACGATCCCTTCGTGGCCCGCAACGACGCGGCGGCCCAGCGCGACGGCGTTCTCGTCCACGTTCCGGCCGGGGTCAAGCTGACCGAGCCAATCCGGATCGAGGTGCCGCTCTCCGAGCCAGGCGCCGCCCTCGCCTGGCGCACCCTGATCGTGCTCGAAGAGGGCGCCGAGGCCGAGGTCTGGGAGCACTGGTCCTCGCCCGCCGACGACGTCGACGCGCTGCTCAACTCGGTGGTCGAGCTGAACGTCGGGCAGGCGGCGACGCTGCGCTACGTCAACACCCAGGACATCTCCGAGTCGGCTTGGATCTTCGCCACCCAGCGCGCCCAGGTGGAGCGCGACGGACGGCTCAACTGGACCGCCCTCGGCTTCGGATCGGCCAACGGCAAGGTGCGGATGGAGACGAACCTCGCCGGCCAGGGCTCCGAGGCGCGGGTCACCGGCGGCTACGCGGGCGGCACCGGCCAGCACCTCGACTACGACACGACGCAGGAGCACGCGGCCCCCAACACCAACTCCGACCTGGCCTTCCGCGGCGTCCTCGCCGCCGGCGCCACCGCGGTCTGGCGTGGCATGATCCGCGTCGACCCGGGCGCGCAGCAGACCGACGCCTTCCAGGAGAGCCGCAACCTGCTGCTCTCGACCGAGGCCCACGCCGATGCGATCCCGGGTCTGGAGATCGAAGCCGACGACGTGCGCTGCACCCACGCCGCGGCCGTCGCCCAGATCGATCGCGATCAACTCTTCTACCTGACCTCGCGCGGACTCGGCCCGGCCGAAGCGAAGTCGCTGATCATCGAGGGCTTCCTCGAGTCGCTGGTCGAGCGGCTGGCGGCGGGCCCGGTGCGCGACGAGATCTCGGCGGCGCTCGAGCGCCGCCTCGCCGAGATCCTCTAGTCAGTCATCGCCCTTCTTGCGGCGTTCTGAGAATCGCGCGCGCAGGATCGAGCCGGCGACGATCAGGATCGGCGGCAGGTAGAGGACCCAGAGCCAGTGACCCGCGTGCGCGACCGGTACGAGTACGCCCATGCCGCCAGTATGACCTGATGCACCGGGACCACCGGCCTTGCGATTCGACGGTCCCGGCGCAACAAGGGAGAGGGAGAGTCAAGTGCTTGGACTCAGCCTTAGTAAACCAGATGCAAATGCGTAAACATCGGTAGAAAACCGCGCAAAACGCGGGTATCCACTCGTACTTTTCGCAAACAGCGCGACCGGTCAGGCGTTCGACACGGAGAGCAGGTAAAGGCCGAAGCAGGTGAAAGCGACCATCACCGCCAGCATCCAGTACTGCGAGCGGGCCGCCTGGCGGTAATCGCCCCAGTAGGAAATGGCCCTGTCATGGGCGAGGGTCAGGCCGAGGACGTGACCCACCACAAGCGCGCCGACCTGCACGTACCAGATCGCGTTGGCGCTGAGCAGCTTGAAGTCAATCCCGTTGGAGGCGGTGCCGAAGAGGTCCGTCGTGGCAGTGCCAAGCGGATCGGAGAGCAGGTAGCCGAACTGGGCCTGCTCCTGGAAGACGAAGAGGCTGAAATAGTGCGCGACGAGGTAGGCAAAGGCAATCGGGATCAGGGTGTGGGCAAAGCCCGAGCGCAGTTTCTCCAGCGGCGGAGCGCCGCCGACGGTCGCCATGCCACGCACGCCGATCAGGTAGACGAGGCCGACGCCGACGAAGCAGAGCAGCATGAAGACCGTGCTGGCGAGACGCAGTGCAGTGAGCTTTTCGAAGCCTGCGTCAACGAACCAGTTGTAGACGCGTTCGATCCCACCCTTGAAGGCGCCGTCCTGGGCACCGTCGAAGCTGGTCGACGCGATCGAGGCGATCACGACCGCAATCGAGCCGGGTACCGTCGCCCAGTGCGACGCGGCCGAGAACGGCAGGCGTCGCCCCAAGCGCCCTTCCTTCGCCCCGAAGGAACCAAGCTGGGAAAACATGCCGAAGTAGACCGAGAACACCTCACCCGTTTTGCACCATTTCTCTACACCAAACACTGTCATCATCGTCAGCGTGTAGAGGCTGTAGGCGAGCGCAGCGACGGCAGTGGTGTGTGGTGAGAGACCGACCGCGACGCCGCCGCTGCCGCCGTAGACCACCTCGAGCCAAACCACCGCCAGCAGTCCGATCGCGGCCGGCCAGCGGCCCAGCCGCCGCGGATACTCGAGATGGGCGGGTGCCTGCCCCGCGACCAGCGTGAACCCACCCCCGACCAGGCGACCGATCGCCCGCCACGGATTGAACGACCGGAAGACGTCGCCGAAGATCACGCTGGCAAGGGGCAGGCCCAGCCACGCCGTGACGAAGAGGAAGGTGAGGGCGAAATTGCGATCGGGCGCTTCGGTTCCGTGCAGGCCGGCGTAGATCGAGAACCCCAGCAGGAAGATCCCAACCGCACCGCAGAGAATCTGCACCGCGTAACCGAGGAGCACCCGGGAAACGCCGGCGCCCAGCGGGCGCCAGCGTTCCTCCTCGAAGCGGGGCGTACGCCACGACGCCGAGAGCGCGAAGAAGGAGACAATGAGCACGATCGAGGCCCCCCAGGCGAAGAGCCAGGCGGGGATCGGCAGGTCCTTGCGCGCGACCAGCGCGTGCGCAACCGGCAGCAGAAACCCGGTCACGGGTTGACGGTCAGTTCGAGAATCTGTTCCTTGCGACCCTCCAGCTCGGCCTCGAACACGCCTTCGAGGGTCGCGGGGAAGTCGAAGCTGACCGAACCGCCCGCCTCGACGTCCTTCATGATGTCGTAGCCGTGCATGTGGACCTCGTCGCTGACGTCGGAGTCCACCTTGAAGCGCACCCGTTCACCCTCGTTGTAGGTGAGGTGGGCGATCCCGCCGACGGGCTCGCCGTGCTGGATCACGATCGTCGTCACCGGGCTGGCCCGATTCGCGGTCTCCTCGGATTCTTCGCTCGCGCTCTTGCCGTCGTCCTTGAGGACGACGAAGAGCACGACCGCAACCGCCACCAGCCCGATACCTGCGAGGACGCGCATGGTTTTCGCGTTCATTCCTGCTCCTTTCCGCGGTGCGAGCTCCGCACCGATTTCGCGGCCGGCGGGCCGCGAGGATCATTCGGTCTGCGGTAGGAGCGGAGGCGGGCGCTGGGCGAAGCCGAAAGCGATCAGCAGGCCGCCGCTCACGGCGTGGCGGCGGGGAGCACGGGGACGGGACTGGGCCTTCGCCGCACGCGGCCGCAGCCGCGAGCGCCAGCGCTCGGAGATCCGCACGATCGCCTCGAACCCCGGGTAGTGACCCGCCAGCAGCGAGGCGACGAGCAGGAACAGCGGAACCAGCGCGAGCACGATCTCGAGCATTGCTCGGAAAATCTAGCTGAAAGCGCTTGGCGACCAGCGAATAACGTTCGCGCCCTGATGCGGCCCGAGCAGGAGAACATCGCAGCGCCCGACCTGCCCACTCGGCTGACCTGGCTCGGCGACGCGCCGCAATCGATGCCGGCCCTGACCGCGAGCGGTCCGGTGCTGGTTCACTTCTTCGACTACGCGCAGCTGAACAGCGTGCGGACCCTCCCCTACCTGGCCGAGTGGGACCAGCGCTACCGCGAGGCCGGCCTGACCACGATCGGGGTGCAGGCTCCGCGCTTTCCCTTTGGCGCGGACGCGAACGCGGTGGGGACGGGTTTGCGCGATCTCGGCATCGACTTCCCCGTGGCCGTCGACACCGACCGCGACCTCTGGCTCGCCTACGGCTGCGAAGGCTGGCCCAGCCTCTTCCTCTGGGCGACGGGCGGCGCGCTCAGCTGGTTCCACTTCGGCGAGGGCGAATACCAGGCGAGCGAGGAGGCGATCCAGGAGGAGCTGCGCCAGCTCGACGCCCTGCGGGCCCTGCCCGCACCGATGCAGCCCCTGCGCGCCTGCGACGCCCCCGGCGCGAAGGTGATGCCACCGACGCCGGAGATATTCCCCGGCGGCTCGTGGGAGAGTCCGTGGCGGGCGTCCGAGGACGAGTCCGAGCTGACCCTCGACTACGCCGCCGGCGGCGCCTACGCGACGATCGAGGGCGAGGGCAGCGTCGCCGTCGCCATCGACGGCGAGGGGCCCCGGTCCGTGCCGATCGGGGTTCCGCGGCTCTACGAGCTGAGCGCGCACGAGCGGCACGAGTCGCACCGGCTCAGCCTGCGGCCGTCGGGCGAGGTACTGATCTGGTCGGTCAGCTTTGCTGCGGCGCTGCCTCGAGCGCCTCGCGGATCTCCTTGGGGAGCATGAAGCGCACGTCCTCGTGAACGGTGCGCAGCTCTGAGACGTCCTCGGCGCCGCGTTCGCGGAATAGCTCGACGAGGCGTTCGACCAGCTCCTCGGGTGCGCTGGCGCCCGAGGTGATGCCAACCGTCTCAACGCCCTCCAGCCACTCCTCCTCGACCTGCGTGTGGTTGTCGATCAGGTGGGAGGCGGCACCGTGCTCGCGGGCCACCTCGACCAGGCGGTTCGAGTTGGAGGAGTTGGTCGAGCCGATCACCAGCACAAGCTCGCACTCCCGGGCAAGTTGCTTGACCGCGATCTGGCGGTTGGTCGTCGCGTAACAGATGTCGTCGGACTTGGAGCTGACTATGCCGGGGAACTTGGCGCGCAGGGCCGCGATCACGTCGGCCGTCTCGTCGACCGAGAGGGTCGTCTGGGTGATGAAGGCGACCTTGGCCGGATCCGGCACCCGCAGGCTCTCCACTTCCTCCACGGTTTCGATCAAGACGATGCTGTCCGGCGCCTCGCCGGTCGTCCCTTCGACCTCCTCGTGACCCTCGTGGCCGACCATGATGATCGTGTAGCCCTCGGCCGCGAAGCGCCGGGCCGAGACGTGGACCTTGGTGACCAGCGGGCAGGTCGCGTCGATCGTGCGCAGGCTGCGGGCGGCGGCGTTCTCGTGCACCGCGGGGGCGACCCCGTGGGCCGAGAAGACGACCATCTCGCCCTCGGGCACTTCGGTCTCCTCTTCGACGAAGATCGCGCCGCGTTTGGAGAGCTCCTCGACCACGTGCTTGTTGTGGACGATCTCCTTGCGCACGTAGACGGGAGCGCCGTGGAGCTCGAGGGCGCGCTCGACCGTCTGCACGGCGCGGTCGACGCCGGCGCAGTAGCCACGCGGTGCGGCGAGCAAGACCCGCTTCGGGGCCTGCGTTGCAAGGGAGGGCACAACTGCAGAGTAGCTAGCCTTCCAGGATGGCAACCCAAGGGCGCCACCTCGACCGGCTCACTGCAGTCGATGCCTCGTTCCTGACCAACGAGACCTCGGCGAGCCACATGCACGTCGGCGCGATCCTCGTCTTCGAGGGCCCGCCACCGAAGTACGTCGACCTAGTCGAGCACGTGCGCGGGCGCCTGGATCAGGTGCCGCGCTTCCGCCAGCGGCTGGTCGTGCCGCCGCTGGAGGCGGGCCGGCCGCTCTGGGCCGACGACGTCAACTTCAACTTGACCTACCACATCCGTCACACGGCGCTGCCCGATCCAGGCGGCGAGCCGCAGCTGAAGCGCCTCGCCGGGCGGGTCTTCTCGCAACAACTCGACCGGTCCAAGCCGCTTTGGGAGCTCTGGCTCGTACAGGGCCTGGAGCGGGACCGCTTCGCCCTGCTGACCAAGACGCACCACGCGATGGTCGACGGCATCTCCGGCGTCGACATCGGCACCGTCCTCTTCGACCTCGAGCCGGTGCCGGAGCCGGCGGTCAGCGAGGACGGGTGGATCCCACAGCGGCAGCCGACGACCGCCGAGCTGCTCGCCCGCGGAGCGGTCGACGCGGCGACGGCGCCGGTGAAACTAGTCGAGCGGGCAGTCGAGGCGGTGCGCCATCCCGAGACCGCGGCAAGGCGGATCGGCGAGGCGCTGGAGGGCGTCGGCGAGGTGGTCGGCGCCTTCGCCGACCCGGCGCCGGACGTGCCGCTGAACCAGCCGATCGGGCCACATCGGCGCTTCACCTGGGCGCGCTCGGAGCTGGCCACCTTCAAACGGATCAAGGACACCTTCGGCGGCACCGTCAACGACGTCGTGCTGACCGTGGTGACGGGAGCGCTGCGCGACTGGTTGCACCGGCGCGGTATCCGGACCGAGGGGCTCGAGCTGCGGGCGCTGGTGCCGGTCTCGATCCGCAGCGAGGACGAGCGCGGCGATCTCGGCAACCGGATCGCGGCGATGCGCGGGCCGCTGCCGGTCTACGTCGAGGACCCGGTGCGGCGCCTGCGCGTGGTCAGCGAGCAGATGGAGGGCCTGAAGCGCTCCAAGCAGGCGCTCGGCGCCGAAGTGATCTCGCGCTTCAACGACTTCGCGCCGCCGACCCTGCTCGCCCAGGCCTCGCGGATCAACTTCTCGACCCGGCTCTTCAACACGATCGTCACCAACGTTCCCGGGCCGCAGATCCCGCTCTACGTGCTCGGGCGCGAGCTGGAAGAGGTCTTCCCGATCGCCTTCCTCCCCCAGAACCACGCGCTGGCAGTGGCGATCATGAGCTACAACGGCCGCCTCGGCTTCGGCCTGCTCGCCGACTACGACTCGATGGAGGACGTCGAAGCCGTCGCCGAGGGCCTCAATCGCTCTCTCGCCGAGCTCGAGGAAGCCGCAGCGGCAGCCGCGGCGGCCTGATGGCGATCCTCGTCGCCATCTTCATCGTCGTCCCGATCGTCGAGCTCTATGTGATCATCCAGATCGGTTCGCTGATCGGCGTCTGGCCGACGATCGCGCTGCTGCTCGCCGACGCCCTGCTCGGCTCGCTACTGCTGCGCCACCAGGGCCGCGGCGCCTGGCGCCGCTTCAACGAGGCCCTGGCCGAGCGCCGCTTTCCGGGCCGCGAGGTCGCCGACGGCCTCCTGATCGCGATCGGCGGAACCCTCCTCCTCACCCCCGGCTTCGTCACCGACATCCTCGGCCTGGTCCTGCTGATCCCGCCGACGCGCGCGATCGTCCGGCACCTGATGAGGGGCTACGTCAGCCGCCGCTTCATCGTGGTCGGCGGCGCGGCGCCCGGCCGGTCGGCACCGACGACCCACGACTATGACTTCGACGCCAGCGCCGAGGAGATCGACGCCGACGACCCACGCCTGCCGCGGTAAGCCCTCCGTTCTAGGGCAAACCTCGCTTATTGGTTCGCGAATCTTGATCGTTGTTGTAACTTAAGCAACCATCTTCGAAGCGAGAGCGATAACCCTCTCCGCGGTCGCGCTGACGATGGTCGCCGTCGGCGTCGCCCTTACCGGAGAGGCCGTGTCCCTGCCGCTCATCGTCGTTGGCTCGGGCATGTTCTTCATCGGCATGGTGATGCCGACTCTGACCGAGTTCCAGGTCGGTCCGACCGGCTTCTCGGCAAAGTTGCAAGACCGCGCCCTGGACTTCCGCACGGTGCTCGGGGCCGAGGCCGAGCAGCTAATCCGAACGGGAACGTGGCTCGCCGGCGACCCAGCAGCCGGCCGGGACCTCGCCGAGCGCGCCCTGGTCGAGACCTACATGCACTGGCCACAGGGAGTCGTCGCGGGCGCCGGAGATCCCACCAACGCGGTCCGGGAACGCATGGTCGAACTGGCGCCACCCGCAGCCGCGACGCCACCGCGATCGCCGGAGGGGCAGGCGAGCGGAACCGGGGACTTGCTCTCGAAGCTGATCGCGCTCCCGGTCACCGAACGCGCGGCGCTCGTCCTTCACCTGCTTGAAGGCCTCGATACCCAGACCATCGCCACGATCACCGGCAGCGAGCCCAGGACGGTCGCCTACGACGTCGCCCGCGGCGCCGCCAGCATCGTCGGCGACCCCACTCCACCGGCCGGAACCGCCTGGTGAACGACGTCGAACGACTCGCGGAGACGCTGCGCCGTGCGAACGCGGAGCTGCAAGTCGATCCGGCCGAGCTGTCCGACGCGGTGGAGCACGCACACCGCCGGCTCGTCCGCCGGCTCCTCCTGGTCGCCACGCTGAGCGCGCTGGCCAGCGCGCTGCTGCTAGGCGGCGGCCTGGCCGCGTCGTCGGCAATCAAGAGCAAAGGCGACAACTCGGGTGGCGACAACGGCAACCGCTCGAAGGCCGGCCATGAAAAGCACCACGATGACAACGGCAACAACGGGGGCGACAGCGGCAATACGAACGGGAATAGCGGTGGCGATGGCGGCAAGGGAGGCCATGGCGAAAAAGAAAAAGAACGCAAACACCCCGACAAATCAGAACGCACGTCGGGCGGTGGCACCGAAGCCAAAGCTGAAAAACTGCCGGAACTCGTCATAGCCGAAGTAACGGAAACCGGAATCGTGGTCAAAAACGAATCGCCCTACGCCGCGGGGACCTTCCACGTGCTGGTGACGATTCCCGGCACGGAATACGAAGAAGATCTGACCTTCGAAGGACTGGCCGGAGAAGACTCCACGAGCCAGGCGTTCGCCGAAGCACCGGAATGCCCGAGCGAACATCAAATCGTCGCCGTCGCCGACCCAAACGACTCCGTCGTCGAGTACGAAGACGACAACAACACGGGCGCGACGACCTGTGCCGAATCCGGGGTCAGCGAAGAAGAAAAATCCCTGGGTGCGACGCGAAGTGGGAGCCGGGAGCGACCGGCGTCGGGCAGTTACTCATCCTGACTCGCCGTCGGCTTGCCTTCCTTGTACCCGCATCGCCAGGGAATTCAGGAACAGACCGATTACAACAATGCCCAGAACCGCCTCCAAGGCGATCGACATGCGGGCAGATTCCGATACGGGCGTGATGTCGCCAAAGCCCAGCGTCGTGATCGTTATCGCGCTCAAATAGAGCATTCGAAGCCAAGAGCCTGACGCGTAGGATGGATCACCCTGAACCGCTGCATAAAATCGCTGAAGTTCTTCGTAGGTCGCTTTCGACATCGTCAAAGTTCCCGATGAAGACACGGGCAACGGCTGGGAGGGTGCCGGGGGCGGGAACAGAAGCGACACCGGCGGAGACACAGGGCTGGGCTTGGGTTTTTCATTTGCGCTGCCGCCCGGTGGGCTAAGTGCCACCGACAACGAGAAGGCCGGTGGGTGGCCTGGCATCTGGGAGACAAGAGTGCCTTCGGACACGGAGGCCTCAACCCAGAAAGCAAAGTTGCCCACGGCGAAATGCGACCTTTCGGCGGGCCCGTATTGGCCGGTGATCTCCATCAAGAGGCGATGCTCTGGGGTGTACTGAAGAGAACTGATCGCAACCGTACGCGGCTTGATCGTCACGTTGACTCCCCCTATGGCGACTCTGAGGCCGTTCAAATGGTGCCGGGTCGCACTCGACAAGGCGTCGCGCAGCTTGGCCGCATCGCCGTAGACGCCCTTCTCCCGCTGGGCATTGGAGTCGTAAAAGCTTCCATGCGGAAGCAGCCAATATACGGTCGCAAAGACGGGTATGAGCAAGAGATAGCCGACGCCGAGCCAGAGAGGTGACAGTCGCAGGAGACGCTTTGCGCCACGCATCCGGCCGGACCATACCCACAGCGATGGACACGGATAGCGACCGTCTTCGTCGCCGAAAATCTCGACATCACCGGGCTGCGACACGGGGTCGAGTCCTCTCGCCAGGTAGCCGAGGCGTGGATGGCCAGCAGCATCGCGAGCGAGGCCCGCCCTCTCACCTGCTTTCGTGTGGAATCGCGGGCAGGGTGGTCTTTTGACCGCCTACGGACCGAGCGCAACGGCCGCTGGGATCACAGGAGCGCGCCTGCCGTGGACGACCTCGACGATCTCGCCGCTGTCTATTCCCTGTAGGTAGACCGAGGTGATCCCGAGGTCCGCGTGTCCGAGCTGGCGCTGGATCACGTTCAAGGGAACGCCTTCCCTTGCCATCTCGACCGCATGGGCGTGACGTAGCTGGTGGGGGGCGAAGCGACGGCGAACAGCCGCCTGTTTGGCAAGGCGTCGAAACTGCGTTCGCACCGCGGCCGACGACCAAGGCCGCCCAGCCGTAGGTCCGTTGATGACGCAGAAGAGCGCGCCAACGGGCATCTGCAACCTGCACTTCAGCCACGGTTCGAGCTGGCGCCATCCCCAGTCGTCCATCCCAACCTCCCGTCGCCTGCCTCCCTTGCCGTGGCGGATGAGCATCGCTCCGCGCCCTGGCTCGAGGTCTCCCTCATTGAGCGCCAGCGCCTCGCTGACGAGAAGACCCGCGCGCCAGAGCACGACAATGAGCCCGCGGACGCGCAGACCCGCAGGCCGCTCGCCGGCTTGGCGCATTACGGCGACAATCTCCTCGACCCTTGGAGGGTCGGCTGGATACTGGCGGCTCTTGTTGCCGGGTGCGCGGCCAGAGTGGTAGCCGGGGAGCGTGGCTGGCGAGCGCCGGCGACCCGCAGCGTCAAGTTGAACCGTGGAGTCCATGGTCTCCTCCTTGAGTCGTTGGTAGATAGACGATTAAAGGGTCCGCCCTGCTACTAGGCATCGCAATCAGGCGCATTGGGACGTCTGCTGGTCCGCGTAGCGGCAACGGTCGACCAGGGTCCGCTTCGTGCCGATCCTTCGCCAGCCGCGCCCGATTCGCCTCCCCAAAAGTCCAAGGAGCTTGGCGAGCCCCGCGGGTCAGAAGTACCATCCGAAGCATGTCTTCGCGCCAATTCCGCATCGCGGGGCTCGTCCTTTCAGCGGCCTACGCTGCCCTCGGCATCTCGGCACTCGCTGAGGCCAAATACGGCACTGGCACGTTCTGGCTCGTACTGAGCGTTGCGTGGACGCTGCTCGCCTTTTTCAGGAACAACACCCAGCGAGCGCAAGAGCGTCGGCGACGGCGAATGGAGGAAAAGTACGGGTCACGATCGATTCCGGCGCAGCCGGACAACCCTCCCCGTTGGTCCAGCCCGGATAACCCGCCTGGTTGGTATTTGAGTCCGTCTATCAACGAACCTGCGTACTGGTCTGAGATCGGCTGGCGGACGAAGAAACCGAGCCCGACCTAGCCCCAAATCGAGCAAAGCGGTAGTAGGCGCGAGGTCGCGGCCAATCGCCAGCTCGAAGGGGTGGGGCTGCTGGCCCCTCAGCAGCTTAAAGAACAGACTTGAACTGCTTCAGCGATCTCAGGGTGATGATGCTCGCCTTTGGGGCGACGCGCCCGAAGAAGTCGACGTGGCGCACAAGCGTCGTCTCGCTCGGGTCCACAAGGACAATGTCCTCTAGGAACTCGCTTAGGTCCGTCGCAAGCAGCGTTCGTACGAGACCATCGGCGGAAGGCATTGAGTACCCGACGATGACGAGTCTGCGCATTCTCCCGACGATGGTTCGCGCCTTTCGCCATATCTCGCTGAGCGGCGGATCGGTAACTGGCTTGTTGGTCAAGGGCGGGGCGATTACGCCGTTGGCAACTTCCTTATAGGGGTCCGCTCGAAGCCGGAGGGGAACGGCTGGACCCCTCCAGTTCAAGGATCCGTGAAGCTTAAGGAGCTGGATGGAGCCCTGGGCGCGCTTGCCTTTTCCATGCCGCCGCCAATCGTTGGCGCCGTCAGCCACGTCCACTCCGTACCCCCCGCGCTCCGGATCGAAGCGGAAACCGGCATGACACCGTAGTGCGTCATCCATCACGCAGTCGTAGTTGAGCGAGACGACGGCGTCTCCCACGTAGAGACGATTGGCAATAGCGGCGTGCGTGCTGCAAGAGCCCGTAATGCTCTCTCCAAGCAGCTTTGGAAGCACGGTGCGAAGAGCATCGATGAGCCGCATCGGCTCTTCCAGAATCCGACCTCTGGTGACCTTGAATTCCTTGTGGAAAATCCGGGCCGCATCAAGATTGTTGAATACGGTCTCCAAGCCGATGCTGAGCGCCGGCCCATATACCGTTCTCACATGCTCGATGAGCTTGCGGCCCTCATCCGTACGTCCTGCGGCTGACATCTGGAGAACTTGGAAAAAATCCTGGTCGAGCGGTGGTGGGACCGGCGACTCCGGGTCCACAAACGATGCACCACGAGTTGCGCCAGCCCCCAGAATTACAAGGGTCTTCCGATCCTTAAGGCCAAGCGATGGGATATCCACGGGGTCAACACTATCCCTCGCTCTCCGAGGTACTGCTCCCGCATGAAAGGGGGGCGAGTCGGCCTCAAAGTGGAACGCCGAAATCATCAGACGCCGATGTAGCATCGGTAGGGATGACGACGATACGCGCGGTGGTCGAGACGTCTCTACCGCCCGAGCGGGCTCTCAAAGCCGCCTACGACTTCTCCGAGCGACGCGAGCGGATCTGGCCGGCTGTTTCCACCAAGCGCCTACAGGTGCACAGCGAGAAAGAGGCTGAAGCCGAGGTGACCGAGGGAACCCGGGCCGGGCCGATCGTCAACTGGGAGCGCTGCCGCTATGACTGGTCCCAGCCGAGTTCGGTAAAGGCGATTGTGACCGACTCAAACGTCTATCAGCCCTGGGTCAGCAGTTGGGAGATCAAGGTGACCGCCGAAGGCGCCGGCAGTCGGGTCGAAATGATCTGGGCCCGCGAGTTCAAGCGGGGACCGCGCGGCAGGCTCTTCGGCTTTCTCTTCCGGAAGATCGGCGAGCGCATCTTCAATAGATACGCAAGGGACGTGCTGAAGAACCTGGAGAAGCTCGAAGGGGAACGGCCCTAGCTCGGCTTCTCTGCTTCTCCCGCTCATCATCTGTCTGACGAATTGATGAGTGGGCCAACCGGGACCACTGTTCTTCATCGCGCAAAAGCGGCACCCAGCGCCGAACCCGGACTAGGACACGTAGGCCTTGCGCACCATGGCGGCCGTCCATCGGTTCGTGCCGTGTGCGGGGGGAACACCCTTGCGGTTCAGGAACTCGGCGATGTCGGCGAGGGACTTTCCCTTCGCGAGCTGCGTCCGGACTTGCGCCCGCCAGCCCCAGTCCCGCTTGTTGCACCAAGAGTGGGAGAGTCGAACGTTCTCGGCGACGAACCTACCGCCATCC
>JASLIG010000099.1 GCA_030152805.1 Solirubrobacterales bacterium | reverse complement strand
TCGTCGCCGCGGGCGAGCTCCTCCGCCTGCTGCTCGAAGCGGCGGCGCTGCTCGTCGGGGTCGTTGAGCTCGGTGAAGCCGTTGGCGATCTCCATTCCGCCGGCGAAGGCCTCGAAGCGCTCGACCAGGCCCTTCTCCGAGCGGTGTGACTTGGCGAAGGGCGAGAGCTCGACCGGGTAGTCGAGGACGAAGGTCGGTTGGATCAGCTCCGGCTCGACCGACTTGGAGAGCAGCCCGTCGACCAGCTTGCCCCAGCCCTCCTCGGGGTCGGGCTCGCTGTCCATCGCCGCCGCCAGCGCCTCGCGCGTCGGGTGCTCGAGGATGTCGATGCCGCTGCGCTCCGCGATCGCGTCGCGCAGGGTCACCCGCTTCCACGGCGGCGCGAAGTCGATCGTGACGTCGCCACGCTCGACCACAGTCGTGCCAAGCACGCGCTCGGCGACCTCGGCGACCATCTGCTCGACCCGGTGCGCGGTCGAGGCGTAGTCGGCGCAGGCCTCGTACCACTCGAGCATCGTGAACTCGGGGTTGTGCTTGTGGGAGATGCCCTCGTTGCGGAAGTCCTTGCCGAGCTCGTAGACGCGCTCGATGCCGCCGACTACGAGCCGCTTCAGGTAGAGCTCGGTGGCAATGCGCAGGTAGAGGTCGCGGTCGAGCGCGTTGTGGTGCGTGGTGAAGGGTCGGGCAAGCGCGCCGCCGTAGAGCGGCTGCAGGACCGGCGTCTCGACCTCGACGAAGCCGCGCTCGTCGAGCCAGCGGCGCACCTCGCTGACCGTGCGGGCGCGCAGGGTGAAGAGGCGGCGGCTCTCCTCGTTGGCGATCAGGTCCAGCTCGCGCTGGCGGTAACGGATCTCGACGTCCTCGAGGCCGTGGAACTTGTCGGGCGGCGGCCGCAGGCTCTTGGCGAGCAGGCGCCAGTGATCAATCGCCAGCGAGAGCTCACCACCGCGCCGCGTAGCCAACGCGGTGCCCTCGACCCCGACGATGTCGCCGAGATCGAGGTCGACCAGCACCCCGTAAGCCTCCTCGCCGAGCAGATCCTCGCGTGCGTGCAGCTGGACCTGCCCGGTCGCATCGCGCAGATCGAGGAAGCAGGCCTTGCCGTGACCCCGACGCCCGACCAACCGACCCGCCACCCGGTGGCGCGAATCGGTCTCTACCCCCGGCGCCAGCCCCTCGTGCGCCGCCCGCACCTCCCCAATGTCCTCCCGTTCGGCGAACTCCGGAGGAAACGGGTCTACCCCCGCCTCTCGCAGCCGCCCCAGCTTCTCCCGCCGGTCACGAAGAACGTCGGAAAGCTTCGGCTCTTCAGTCTGGTCGGTCATTCAGGCGAGCCTATAGCGCCGTACCGAGGCCGATCCCGGTAGGGGTGGAGCGTCTTGTACTTTTTGGGCGCCCACCTTGCGGCGCCAGCAGATCCCACACCATCCAAAAAGTTAAGCGGAACCCCTACCGGGATCGGCCTCTACGCCGTCTCGATCTTGGTGATCTTCAGTTTCTTCTTCGGCCCCCGCGGCACCTCAACCGTGACGATGTCGTTGCGCTTGTGGCCGATCAGCGCTTTGCCGATAGGCGACTCGTTGGAGAGCTTGTGCTCGAGCGGATCGGCCTCGGTCGAGCCGACGATTTGGAACTTCTGCGAGTCGCCGCTCTTCTGGTCCTTGACGTGGACGATCGAGCCGAACTGGACCTCGTCGGTGCTGATGTCCTTCTCGTCGATCACGGTGGCGCGCCGCAACCGCTCTTCGAGCTGGGCGATTCGCTGCTCGAGCAGGGCCTGCTCGTTCTTGGCGTCGTCGTACTCGGCGTTCTCGGAGATGTCGCCAAACTCGCGCGCCTCCTTGATCCGCTCGGCGACCTCGCGGCGCTTCACGGTCGAGAGTTGCTCGATCTCCTCCTTGAGCTTCTCTAGACCCTCGGGGGTGATGACGGACTGGCGACTCACTTGGCACTACCTCGCTTTACTCGATTGAACTCGATTGAGAACGGCCGCAAACAGCTCCTAGACCCAAAAACGCCCAGGTGCGGCGGCATTGCGTCACCACACCAGGGCCGGAAGTCGCGGGATTATAGCGAGGGCGCTGGAGCGGCCAATTCGGCGATCAGTCGGCGTGCGCGGGGCAGGTCGGCGCTGCGCTGCAGCTCGTCGGCGAGCTCCGCTGGAACATCGAGCGACTCCACGTACCAGGGGTAGAACTTGCGCAGGTATCGCCCGGCGCGCTCCTCCCCCAGGTGCTCGCCGGCGCGGTCGATCACCCAGAGCAACTCTGCTGCGACCTCGTCGCGACCCGGCGGCGCCGTGCGCTTGCCGATCAGTTCTTCGAAGACCCAGGGATTGCCGAGCGATCCGCGGGCCATCATCACCGCCGTGGCGCCGGACTCTTTGTAGGCGCACCGGGCGGCCGCCGCGCCCTTCAGGCCCCCCGAGACGATCACCGGCACCTCGACCTGCTCGACCAACTCGCGGGTGAGCGCGTAGTCGGGGCTGCCCTTGTGCCCGACGGTGGCGGCGCGCGGGTGGAAGGCGATCGCCGCCACGCCCACCTCCTCCGCGAGCCGAACGGCAAGCTCGAAGCCAGATCGGTCGCCGACTTCGATGCCGGAGCGCAGCTTCACGGTCACCGGCAGGCCGCTGCCCTCGATCGCGCCGCGGGCGAGCGCCAGGGCGAGCGCCTGATCGCGCAGCAGCTCGGCGCCGGCGCCGGTCTTGCGCACCTTGCGCACCGGGCAGCCCATGTTGATGTCGATCAGGTCGGCGCCCGCTTCGGCGGCGATCGCCGCCGCCGAGCGCATCACCTCGGCGTCGTGGCCGAAGAGCTGCACGGAGACGGGATGCTCGTCGGGATGGATCCGCATCAGCTCGCGCAGGGTGCGCTCGTTGCGGTGGTGCAGGCCGAAACTGGAGACCATCTCGGAGACCGCCAGCCCGGCACCGTGGCGCTTGGCCTGCAGGCGCACGAACCAGTTGCCGATCCCCGCCAGGGGAGCAAGCAGGACGCGGTTGGGGATCTCAATGCCGCCGATCTCGAAGGGATCGGTCAGCGGGGGCTGTTCAGGCGTTCCTCGCATGGATCAATCTCAGTCCCTTGAGGGTAAGCATGTCGTCGACCTCCTCGATCGTCTCGGTAAAGGGGACGATGACCTTGGCGAAGCCGCCGGTTGCGAGCAGCCGCGCCTCGCCCAGTTCCTCTTCGATGCGGCGAACGATTCCGTCGATCATTCCGGCGAAGCCGAAGACGAAGCCGGACTGGATCGCGGCGCGGCTGGAGCGGCCGATCGCCGCCTCGGGCGGGTCGAGGTCGATGCGGGTGATGCGCGCGGCGCGTTCGATCAGGGCGCTGAGCGATATCTCCAGCCCCGGCCCGATCGCGCCGCCGAGGTATTCGCCCTCGGCGGAGACGACGTCGACGTTGATGCCGGTGCCGAAGTCGACGACGATGCAGGCCTCGCCGAAGCGCTCGTAGGCGGCGATCGAGTTGACCAGGCGGTCGGCGCCAACCTCGAGCGGGTTGTCGATGCGGATCGGCATCCCGGTCTTGAGGCCGGGCTCGATCGTTAGGCACTCGGCGCCGAGGTAGCGCTCGGCCAGCTGCTCGAATTGGGTGCCGAGCGGCGGCACCACCGAGGAGACGCAGAGCGCATCGACGTCTTTGAAGGACATCTCGGAAAGCGAGAAGAAGCCGCTAATCCGCTCCGCCAGCTCGTCGCCGGTGGCGCCGGAGCGGGTCTGGAAGCGCCAGTGCTCGACGAGGCGCTCGCCGTCGAAGGCGCCTAGGTGCGTCTGGGTATTGCCGACGTCGGCGGCGAGGAGCACGGGCGCGATTATCGCCGACGGGTTAGGATCGCGGCGGTGAACGTGCGGCTCTACACGATTCCTGGCTCGCATCCCGGCGTTGCCGTGCAGCTGATGCTGGCGCAGAAGGGCATCCCCTTCAAGCGCACCGATCTCTTCCCGGTCGTCTCGCGGGCAGTGGTCAGGGGGCTGGGCTTTCCGGGCCCGACGGTACCGGCGCTGAAGCTCGACGGGCGCAAGCTACAGGGGTCGCGGACCATCTCCCGCGAGCTGGACAGCCTGCGGCCGGAGCCGCCGCTCTTTCCCGCCGACGCCGAGGCGCGCGCCAAGGTCGAGGAGGCCGAGCGGTTCGGAGACGAGCAGCTCCAGCACCCGATCCGACAGGCGATCTGGTGGGCCTTCCGGCGTAATAAGGAGCCCCTGCGCAGCTACTCGGAGGGCGCGAAGCTCGGCATACCGGTCGGCCTGGCGGTGGCGACCGCAGGGCCGATCCTGGCGATGGAGGTCCGCATCCACGACGCAGACGACGAGAACGTCCGCGCCGGCCTGGCCAAGCTCGGAACGATGCTCGACCAGGTCGACGCCTGGATCGAGGCGGGCGTGCTCGGCGGCGAGCAGCTGAACGCGGCCGACTTCCAGATCGGCCCAAGCGTGCGCCTGGCGATGACGATGCAGGATCTGCGCCCGATGATCGAGGACCGCCCCGCCGGCCGGCTGGCGCTGCGCGTTCAGCCCGAGATCGCCGGCGACTTCCCCCCGGTCTTCCCGCCGGCCTGGATGCAGCCGCTGCGCAGCGAACAGGCGACGGCCGCCTGAGCCACCAAGTCAAGCACCCTCGTTTCGCCGCGCCAGCTTCCGCGTCCTCCGCCGGGAGGCGCGCGCGACTACTTCCGGAAAACGGCCAATGTCAAGCCGGAGGACGGCCCAAGGCACGAAGATGCCCGGTGCACCGAAGAGCAGGACAGCGAGCGCCCCACCCGACAATCCAAGCCCGCCGACTGCCGCCACCGCGAGGATCGTCCAGCCCCAGAGGATCGTCAACGCCGTCGGTCCCAGGATGAACTCGGCAAGCAGGTCGATCCGGCGCAATCCGTCAGGTCGCTCCTGCCAAGTCGACGACTTGCGAAGGCGCAGCCAGGCGACCGGCATTCCGACCAGCTGGGCATAGGCGCCCATCCAGATCACCGCCACGGCCATGGCGAACAGAAAGTCGAGCGGCGCCATCGCCACTCCATCGGCCGGATCGACTAGCCGCTTTAGCGATAGCGACCGGAGTGAGGACTGTTCTAGATGTAGTTCCTAACAACGTTGTTCATCCGGGCCTCCTTGAAGGCTGGGGGTGTCGAAGCCACCACCCAACAAGGAGGACACCGGATGAGGATCCACGCTAACGCCCGCACCTGCCCGAACAGCCGCAAGCTGCTGGTCAAGCGGGTCGAAGAGGAGGGCTGGTCGCTGGTGCTGGCGGCCGAGGCCGCCGGCATCAGCGAGCGGAGCGCCCGCAAGTGGCTTGGCCGTTGGAGGGCCGAAGGGGACGCCGGGCTGATGGATCGCTCCTCAGCGCCAAAGCGGATTCCGCACCGCACGCCAGCCTCGACCGTCGAGGCGATCGGCGCCCTGCGCCGACTGCGGATGACGGCAGCTGAGATCGCCGAGATTCTCGGCTTGGCCCTCTCGACGGTCTCGCTTTGGCTGAAGAAGATCGGGCTGGGCAAGCGCAGCCGCCTGGAGCCGCCCGAGCCTCCCAACCGCTACGAGCGCCAGCGCCCGGGAGAGCTGGTCCACATCGACGTCAAGAAGCTGGGTCGCTTCGGCGCGGCAGGCAAACGAGTTATCGGCAAGCGCCAGCCCAGTCGCGGCTACGGCTGGGAGCACTGCCACGTTTGCATCGACGACGCGACGAGGCTCGCCTATGTGGAGGTGCTGGCCAACGAGCGCGGTGAGACCTCGGCGGGCTTTTTGCAGCGGGCGGTCGCCTGGTTTGCCGAGCGGGGAGTGAGGGTCGAGAGCGTGATGACCGACAACGGCTCCCCTTATCGCTCGGTGGTCCACGCCACGGCCTGCCGCGAGCTGGGAATCCGCCACCTTCGCACCCGCCCCTACCGACCCCAGACCAACGGCAAGGCAGAGCGCTTCATCCAGACGATGCTGCGCGAGTGGGCCTATGGGCGCGCCTATGGCAGCTCGACCGAACGCCGCCTGGCGCTAGGTGGCTGGCTCGAGCGCTACAACTACCGCAGAAAGCACGGCTCCCTCGGCCATCGCCCGCCAGTTGCTCGTCTCAACGAGCTAATCGGGAACAACCTGGTTAGGAACTACAGCTAGAGCTGTGTAGCGATCACTCCGAGCAGGGCGGCGATGATGCCGCCGCCGATCTGAAACAGCGTGCGCTGCAACCCATCGAGCTTCGAGTCGAACTTGGTTTCCATATGCTCGAAGCGAGCGTTCATTTCTCCCCGCAGCTCACGCACGTCGTCGTCGATCCGCTTGAAGTTCGCGTCAACCCGCTCGAAGCCCGCATCCATTTGCTGGCTGAGATCGTCCAGGCGGTCGTCTGTCCAGTGCTGCATCATCGCCTCCATGCCTCCAACGTACCTCGGCCGAACGCAACCGTTGCGCGTTGAATGTCACGAGTTCGAGGTGTTTTGTCTGCGCCAAATGTTACACGGCCCCAGCAGGGCCGATGCCCGGCAGCTAACTTTGGGCGCGTGAAGCTGCTCGCCTTCAGCGACCTGCACCGCGACCTCGGCCAGGCGGCCACGCTGGTGGAGATGTCGGCCGAAGCCGACGTCGTGATCGGCGCCGGCGACTTCGCCTCGGTGCACGAGGGGCTCGGCGAGACGATCGACACCTTGGCGGCGATCGAGACGCCAACAGTGCTGGTGCCGGGCAACAACGAGACCGAGGAAGCGCTGCGCGAGGCCGCCGCCGGATGGAGCGCCGTAACCGTCCTGCACGGCGAGGGCGCGACGATCGACGGGGTCGACTTCTACGGCCTCGGTGCCGGCGTCCCGGTCACTCCCTGGGATTGGAGCTTCGATCTCGACGACGCCGCGGCGGCGTCGATGCTCGAGGCCTGCCCCGAGAGCGCGGTGCTCGTGCTCCACTCGCCCCCGCAGGGTCACTGCGACGCCAACGGCTCGGGGGACCACTTCGGCAGTCCCGCGCTCCTGCGCGCGATCGAAGCGAAGGCGCCGCGCCTCGCCGTCTGCGGGCACATCCACGAGTCGTGGGGATGCGAGAGCGCGATCGGCGAGACCCCGGTCCGCAACCTCGGTCCGAAGGGGACCTGGATCGAGGTCTAGGCCGTAACGCGGTACTTGAGGTGCGTGACGTCCGGCGCCTCGATCACCCCGACCTGCTCCAAGCCGACGTCGGCGCCGGCGAGGTTGTCGAACAGGCGGGTGCCCCCGCCGAGCAGCACGGGCACGACGTTGAGCAGCAGTTCGTCGATCAGACCGGCTGCCAGGTACTGCTGAGCAACGTCGGCGCCCCCGCCCAGCGCGACGTCCTTCCCTCCGCTGGCGGCCCTGGCCTGCTCGAGAGCGGACTCGATGCCGTCGGTGACGAAGATGAACGAGTTGCCGCCCTCCTTTTGCAGCGGGGGCCGCTCATGGTGCGTCAGGACGAACACCGGGTGGTGGAAGGGCGGATCGTCTCCCCACCAACCGTCCCAGGGATCCTCGCCCCACGGACCCGGCCCGCCACCGAACATGCCGCGCCCCATGATTGTCGCGCCGATTTCCTCGATCGCTTCCTCGAAGACGGCGCTGCTGGCGTTTGTCTCGCCGCCCTCACGGCCGTGCGGCTGACGCCAGGCCGCGAGCTTGACGACCCACCCATGGAGCTGCTCGCCGCCTTCCCCGAGCGGGTGCTCCTCGCTCGGATTCGGGCCGGCGACGAAGCCGTCCAGCGATGTCGAGATCTGAAAGCGCAGCCTGCTCACGGAGCGTCTGGACCGGCGCCGAAGAGCTCGCCGGCGCGGATGCGCGCGGCCATGTCCTTCGATTCCTCGCGATATACGCGACCGTCCTCGAACTCGATCGTCGGATACTGCCGCTGGCCCGACAGCCCCTCCAGCTCATTCCGCTTGCCTGGGCGCAGCGGGCCCTTGACGACCTCGTACTCGATCCCCTTCTCGTCGAGCGCCTTCTGCACCCGCCAGCAGGGATGGGCATCGATCTTGACCCATTCCGCCGAGCAGCGGTGGAGCTTGATAGCCATGGCGGCCAGCCTATCCGCTTCGGCCGGTTCTGGCGAGGCGCTCGACCGCCCTCGCCCGGTAATCGAAGATCCGCCTCAGGTCGCGGCGGACGAAGAGCAGATTGGCGAGTGCACCGATCGGGCCGAGCGGGATCGCGTAGCGGATGCGGTCGTGGATGACGGTGGCGCCCTCGCCGTCGGCCTCGAACGTGTGCGTGTGCTCCCAAAGTGAGTAGGGACCCCTGAGCTGGGTGTCGACGAAGCGGCGAGGCGGCTCCCAGGTCTCGATCCTGGTCCGCCAGCGGATCGGAACGCCGTGCAGCCGCAGTCTGTAATCGAGCAGGGCGCCGGCTCGCATCGCTATTCGCCCCGGCGTCGTCACTTCGAAGTGCAGCCAGGGCGGAGTCATCGGCTCCAGGTTGAGCGCATCGCCATAGAAGGCGAAGGCCCGCTCGACCGGTACCTCGATCCGCTGGCTCCGCTCGAGCAGGTACTCGGCCACGGCATCAGTCTTGCAGCCGACTCGCGCCCGGCTACCTTTAGAACATCGCCGCGACCACACTGATCGCCGGAGCCACAGGATTCATAGGCGCCCGCTTGGCGAAGGCGCTGGAGGACCGGGGCAATTCGGTTCGGTGCCTGGTGCGCGACCCCGCCAAGGCGAGCGCGCTGGAGGAGGCGGGCCTCGCCCTCCACGTCGGCGACATCACCGATGCCGAGAGCCTCGAGGGCGCGGGCACGGACGTCGAGGTCGCCTACTTCCTCGTCCACGCGATGGCGGGCGGCACTGGCTTCGCGGCGCGAGAGCGGACCGGCGCGCTCAACTTCGCCCGCATGGCCAAGCGCGAGGGGATCCAGCGTGTGATTTACCTCGGCGGCCTCGGCGACGAGACCGAGTCCAAGCACCTGCGTAGCCGCCACGAAACCGCCCGCGTCCTGGCCGCCGAAGGACCTCCCCTCACCTACTTCCGCGCGGCAATGGTCGTCGGCGCCGGCAGCGAGTCCTACCGGACCCTGCGCTATCTGGTCGATCGCCTTCCGGTGATGATCACCCCCAGCTGGCTGCGCACCACAACGCAGCCGATCGGGATCGACGCGACCGTGGAGTACCTCCTCCGGGCCCCTGAAGTCTCCGAGTCCAGCGGCCGTGAAGTCCAGATCGGAGGCCCCGACATCCTCTCCTACTCGGAGATGATGGATCGCATGGCGATCGCGATGGGAAAGCACCCACGCCGCAAGCTCGCGGTTCCCTTCATCACCCCCTGGCTCTCGGCGCTCTGGCTTGGCCTGGTCACTCCCGTGGACGTAAGGGTCGCCCGGCCCCTGATCGAGGGCCTGACCACCCCAACCATCGTCACCGACACTGGCGGCGCCGAACTCTTCGACGTCTCTCCGGAGCCCTTTGACGAGACCCTCCGCCGTGCCCTTGCCGAGGAAGCGCAATGAGCTGGGAGAACGCGGATCAGCCGCACCGGCGAGATGGACGAATGGCGGCTATTGCCGCTTTACTTGAGTAATTTTTAGTTGCTCAGGTAATCTTTTTGCATTGTCCTCGAAGCGGTTGTGTCAGCTAAAAATCCGACGTCTCCCCGCAAGGCCGTTTCTCGCCTTGCTGGCGCTCGCGTCGGCCCTCCTCGCCGGCTGCGGCAGCAGCGGCGAATCGTCTGACTCTCCCTCCGCCGGCCTGCCGAAGGAAATCGTGATCGGGGCCGCGATCGCGAAGACCGGCTATATAGCGCCCTACGACACCACCTTTGCCGCCGTCGAACAGCTGGTCAAGGAAACCAACGCCCGCGGCGGGATCAAAGGCCACAAGGTGCGGGTGATCCAAGCCGACACCCGTTCGGACCCTCAGCAAGCCGTATTGGCAACTCAGGAGGTGATCGAAGACGGGGCGGATGTCCTTGTCTTCAGTGGCGAGGCGCTGACCGCGGCAGCGGGCTCACCGATCGCCGAGGAACAGAACAAGCTGAACCTTTCCATCGCCAATGAACCCGGTTACGGACCTCCGACGACCGGTCGCCTTTCCTTCAGCTCGAGCCCGAGTCTCATCAGTGAAGCCAGCGCCGGGGCCTCATTCCTAAATGACAGAGGCATCGAGCATCCGTTCCTGTTTCGCGACACCTCGCTGATCTATGGCAAAGTGGACTGCTCGGCCTTCCAGCAAACCTGGGAAAAGCTTGGCGGCACGATTGCCGGCTCCGTCGATTTCGAGAACAGCGACGAGTCGATCGCGAGCCAGGTGAGCGAGCTGCGAAGCTCCGACGCCGACGCCGTGGTCATGTGCTCCTATCCGCCCGGGGGCGCCGCGGCGATCAAGCAGATCCGTGCCGCCGGCATCGACGTCCCGATCCTCGGGCCGAGCGCCTTCGACGGCGTCTTCTGGCTGAAGGGCATCCCAAATACCGAGAGCATCTACGTGACCTCGAACGGCTCGGCTTACGATCCCCCCAACGAGGCGACGGCGAAGCTGTTCAAGAGCCTCGAGCGAGCCGGCGTGGACACCGACGTTTCGAGCAGTCTGCTGGGCGCCTATGCCGGTGGGCAGCTGATACTCGACGTGATCGCGGAAACGGGCAGCGTCGACGGGAATGTCCTGGCCGATGCCCTCGAAGCGAAGCCCCACAAGACGATCATCGGCAAGTTGCACTACACGAAAGACAATCACCGGCCAAGTCGGACGTTGCCAATCTACGTTTACTCGAACGGCAAGCCGAAGTTGGTTACGAAGGTCAAGCCGCAGTTCATTCCCGAATACGGCGAATAGGCGACGCCCCGGCGGCGTCAGCCGGCGATCAAGCTGGCTGGGGCCGAGCGCTCGGCGAGCGCCCGATCCACGAACTCGCGGAAAGCCTGGCGGTAGGCGAGCGTGAACCGATCGGCGAGAGCATGGGCCTCTGCGTTCGGATCCAGCGGCAGCTCGGGCGGCTCGATCGCCGAGGTGATCGCCACGTCCTCCCTGTAGATGCGCCCGTCGTAGGCGATCGCTTGCGCGAGGCGCTCCTCGTCGAAATTCTCGAGGCCTCCCTCGATCCAGTAGTGCGCCGACTCGGTTGCGCTGATCGCGCGGGCGGCGTGGAGCACACAGCGCACACCATCGTCGGTGAACAGCCGCGCCGACGTGAAGTTGGGGGCAATCACGTGGTAGCCCATTTCTCGCAACGCTCCCCAAACCGCTTCCGCGTCATCGCCGCCGAATTCAATCTTTCGGCGAAGCGTCACCTCGAGTCCTCGACGCTCCGGCTCGAGTGGCTCGATCACCTCCGGCATTGCCCCCAAGGTGGCCTGGTGGACGAAGGCGAAGTGAGAGACATCGCGGAAGTTCTCGATCATCAACCCGAAGGCGACCGGCAGCTCGAAGGGTGTGCCGTGGCCCCACGTCCACTCGGCGGCATCGAACCACGGCAGTTCGGGTAGCCCGTTCAGCGGCTCTTCCAGCACCGTCCAGACGAGACCCAGGTGTGTACGCGCCGGATACGCCGGAATCCGGGCGCGTGGCGGGATCTGACGTTGGTCGGAGAGCGACGGGATCCGGGTGCAGGTCCCATCTTCGCCCGCCCACTCCCAACCGTGGTAAGGGCACTGGATCGACTTGCCCTCGACCTTGCCCATGGAAAGTGAGGCTCCACGATGGGCGCAGCGGTCTGCCACTACGGCCGGCTCTCCGCTCGCGGTAAGGAAAACGGCGAGCGCTTCACCGAGGAGCACCGCCCGTTGGGGACCGCGCTCCAGATCTTGAAGTCTCGCAACAGGCTGCCAACAGCGGCGCAACGCGAGGGAGACGTCCTCGCTGGTCGGGACTCGAGATGAGCTCTCGCCATGCATCGTGCTGACTCGATTACTTTAGAGCTTCTTTTCATTCACGGCTGCCTCCCCAGGTAGGCGCGCAGGACGTCGGGGTTGCGCTGCAGTTCGCTGCGCGAGCCCTGGGCTCGGATCTTGCCGGTGCTGAGCACGACGCAACGATCGGAGAAGTCGATCGTGCGGGCGGCGTTCTGCTCGGCCAGCAGCATCGTCATCCCTTCGTCGCGCAAGCTCTGGAGCAGCTCGTAGACGACGTCGATCATCTTCGGCGCGAGGCCGAGCGAAGGCTCGTCGAGGATCAGCAGCTTCGGCTTGCCGACCAGGGCGCGGGCGATCGCGAGCTGCTGCTGCTCTCCTCCCGAAAGGCGATCGGCACGCTGGCCGGCGCGCTCGTGAAGGATCGGGAACCGCTCGAGCGTCTCCTCCATCCAGGCGCCGCCGTCGCCGTCGCTCCGTACGCCGAGACGCAGGTTCTCCGCCACCGTGAGGGTCTTGAAGATGTGCCGGCCCTCGGGCACCAACGCCAACCCCAGCCGCGCGATCTGCTCCGGCGGCATGCCGGTCAGGACGCGGTCCTCGAATGTCGCCCTCCCGGAGGTCGGAGGCAACAAGCCGCAGATAGATCGGAGGACCGAGCTCTTGCCGGCGCCGTTCGGTCCGATCATCCCGACCACCTCCCCGCTGCCCACGCTCAGGCTGACTCCGTGTACCACCTCGATGCGCCCGTAGCCGATCCGGATGTCGTCGAGCTCAAGCATCGACGGCCGCCGGGAAGGAGCTGCCGAGGTAGGACTCGATCACGGCAGGATCGCCCTGGATCTCCTCCGGAGTCCCAACCCTGAGGGTGGCGCCGTCGTCAAGCACCTGCACCCGGGGACAGAGCTCCATGACGATGCTCATGTCGTGCTCGATCAGCAGGATCCCGCAGCCGAAGTCGACCAGCACGCTGCCGAGCATCGCGACCAGCTCTTCGCATTCCGCCTCGTTCAGCCCGGCAGCGGGCTCGTCGAGGAGCAGGTAACGCGGCCCGATGGCGAGCGCGCGAGCGATCCCGAGCAGGCGCTGGCCGGCCGGGGGCAGGGCACCCGCCGGCAGCGCGGCCTGCTCGAGGAGGTTGAGGCGACCGAGCACGTCGGCGGCAACCGCTACCGCGCGCCGCCTGCCGACACCCATTCCCATCGCGCCGACGGCGACGCTCTCGAGGGCGCTCAGGTCGGGGAAGGGAAGGGCGGCCTGGAAGGTGCGGCCCAATCCGTCGCGGGCGAGGCGCGTCGGGGACCGCCCGGTGACGTCGACCCCGTCCAGCGAGACGGTGCCTGCGTCGGGCGCCTGGAACCCGCTGAGGACGTTGACGAGCGTCGTCTTGCCCGCGCCGTTGGGGCCGATCAGGCCGAGCGCCTCGCCGGGCACGAGCGCAAGGTCGACCTCCTCGAGGACCCGCAGGCCGGAGAAAGCGATCGATATCCCCTCGGCCCGCAGGGCACCCTTCGCGACGCGGTTGGCCGACCTCGATTCGGCGACCTTGCCGGGGGCCTCGAGCAGGGGTGGGGTGCCGAACGCGCCCAGCCGGCGGAGCCAGGGCAGCTCTCCCGCCTCCCTCCCGCCGCTCAGCCCGTTTGGCATGGCGATCATCGTCGCCAGCAGGATCAGGCCGAGTCCGATCGCGGCAAGGCCCGGAGCGTCGCCGATCGAGATCGCCCCGAACAGGCTGGCGCCGTTCTCCACGCTCCTGAGCGCCTCGTTCACCGTTGCTATCGCGATGGCGCCGATCACCGCCCCGAGGACGCTGCGGGCGCCGCCGACGACCAGCATCGTCATCGTCGTCACGGTCGCACCGAAGTAGAAGGTGGTCGGGTTGAGCACGCCGGACTGGTGCACCGCCAGTGCTCCGCCGATGCCGCACAGCACCCCGCTGACGCCGAAGGCAACCAACCGCTCTCTCATCACATTGATCCCGATCGAGCGCGCGGCCACCTCGTCCTCGCGCGTCGCCTGCAGGCGGTAGCCGCTCGCCGACCATTTGTAGGCCAGCGCGAGGATGACGGCCGTGCCCGCCCAGAGCCCGGCCGATTCGACGCTGGTCGTCGTCGGGATGCTGACCAACCCGCTGCCGCCGCCGGTTACGCGATCCCAGTTGGCGACGATGTTGAAGACGACGATCAGAAAGGCGAAGGTTGAGATCGGGATGGCAAGCGTGGAGGTGCGCATCAACGGCAGGCCGACGACCATCGCGAGCAGGCCGGAAACCGCCGCGGCGATCAACGTCGAGGGGAGCGCGCCGAGGTGGGCGTCGACGATGAGATGCGGCAGGCCTGGCGTCTGAAGCAGGGCAAAGGCCGCCGGCAGGGTGAGGAACGCCGCGACGTACGCGCCGGCCGTCGCGAAGCCGAGCTGTCCAAAGGAGTAGATGCCGCTGTTGCCGACGAAGACCTGCAGGCCGATGACGACGATCAGGTTGCAGAGGATCAGGGTGACGGTGCCCCGAAAGGAGGGCGTGCCGTTCGCACCGACCAAAGTGGTGATCGCGATCAAGGCCAGCGGCGCCAACAGCGAAGCCGCAACAGACGGGCGAGAGCGAAATCGTGCGCCGCTCACACCCGAGCCTTTCCGATTTCTCCTCCAAGTAGGCCATGCGGCCTGAAAATCAGGATCAGCACCGGGAACGTGAACACGATCGCATCGCGAAACGGCACCAGACCCTCTGGGAGGTAGGCCCCGAGCAGGGAGGAGAGGGCTCCGAGCAGCAGGCCGCCAATTACCGCGCCAAACATCCTGCCGAAGCCGCCGATCACTACCGCAACGAACCCGACCAGGACCGGGGTGAGGCCCATCGTGGGGGACACCTGACCGGTCTGCATCACGATCAGCACGCCGACCGTGGCGGCAAGCGCTCCGCTTATCGCGAAGGCAATCGCAATCACCCGGTCGGCCCGGACGCCGAGGAGGCGCGCCATGTCGAAGTTCTCCGCCGCCGCGCGCATCGCGAGCCCGGTGCGTGTTCGGTACAGCAGCCACCCGAGGCCGACCAGGACGATCACCGTGAGCCCGAGAGTGACGAACTCCAAGTTCGGCACCGAGATACTGCCGATGCTGGTCGATTCGCTGAGCGAGGTTGGTGTCTTGACCGATTGGGCACGAGCGTCGACCGCCACCGTCACAACGTTCTGGAGAATCGCCGCAACGGCCAGCGAGGTGACAAGTTGGGCTGAGAGATCGGCGTTGCGCACCGGCCGGAAGGCCAAGCGCTCGACAAGGAGCGCGATCACGATTCCGGTCAACAGAGCGCCCGCGACTGCCGTGGCAAAGGGCAGCCCGGCGAAAACGTAAAGGGCGTAGGCAGAGAGCATTATGAACTCGCCGTGGGCGAAGTTCATCATTCCCATTACCGTGTAGACAAGGGTGATGCCGAGGGCAATTAGCGCGTAGAGGCTGCCGAGCGCGAGGGCATCGATCAGGCTCTGACCCAGCGCAGTCAACAGTCAGCTGAGCTCGAAGGCCAACTGGGTGCCGTCGGCGCTGTACACGAGACGGGCGAACTCGAGCGGGCACTCCCGCTTCGACCCGTTCTCCCGGCCGAACTGGACGAAGCGCCCAATCAGCGCCGGATCACCGGCTGAGGCGCCAAGCTGGGAAGCCGCCCACTCGCCGAAGAAGGTGTGCTCGATCGAGACAGTGGCACGGGTGAGGTCGAGCCCGCTGGGCTCGAATGGCTTTGCGCCGGTCTCGAGCGCCCGGGCGGTGGGAAGCAGCCACGGAACGTGGGCGACGGTGGAAAAGGAGTCGATGAGGAAGGCCGATGGCTGGCCGACGTCGACGACCGCAGTTACGTGTGCGATCGGCGTCCGCCAATCCTCGATCTCGAGGAAGTGCGACACGGTGCGATCGGGTCGGCGCTCGCGTGCGCTGAGCACGGTGATCGCCAGATGACGCTCGAGCGACAATCTGACCAGCCCGGTTACCTGGACCTCGCACCGCGGCGGGGCGACAAAGGCCCCCGATCCCTTTACCCGGACGATGGCGCCGTCCGCGACGAGGAGGTCAAGCGCCGGCCTGATCACGGCCCGCGAAACGTCGAACTCTTCTTCGAGCTCGCGTTCGGAGGCCAAGCGGGCGCCAGGCTCCCAGGTCCCGACCTCCAACATCGCCTTGAGGGCCGCTGCAAGCTGGAAGTAAAGCGGTACCTCACTGCTGCGATCAAGCCTGCTGGCGTCAGCCAGGGAAACAGTGGAGGACCGCCTAGGCCGACCCTCGACCAGTTGGACGGGTTTGACCATTTGAACACGAGGATACCTTTCGCATCCCGGTAAATGGCTAAATCGTGGAATACTCAGGAGTTGCGAAATGAGACCAGCAGGCCTACCGCCGGGTCCTTCCTACCCTTCCGCGATCCAGAGCATCGGGTTCTGGACGCGTCCTTTCGCCTTCCTGAGGCAGTGCCGCGAGCGCTACGGAAAGCGCTTCACGATCCGGCTGCCGCTGGCGCCGCCCTTTGTGATGCTGACCGACCCGGCGGAGGTAAAGGAAGTCTTCACGGCCCCGCCTGACGTCCTGCGCCCAGGCGAGGGGGCACGTGTCATTGAACCGGTCGTTGGATCCAACTCGGTGATCCTGCTTGACGAAGCAGCCCATATGGAGCAGCGCAAACTGATGCTTCCTGCATTCCACGGCGAGCGCATGGACCGCCTGACGAACTTGATGGAGGAGGTAACGGCGGAGGAGCTCGTCGGCTTGCCGAAGGGCATCCCGGTCGCACTACATCCACGCATGCAGGACCTCACTCTAAGAATCATCCTTCGTGCCGTCTTTGGCCTCGATCCCGGCACACGCTTCGAGGCGCTGCGCAAGCGACTGCAGACAATGCTCACCTTCGGCGACAAGCCGATCAGCCTGCTGCCGCCGCCAAAGGACAGCTTTGTGGCACGGATCGCCGAACGCGTCGGCCCGTTCGCGCACTTCGTTCGGATGCAAGCTGAAGTGGACGAGCTGCTATTCGAGCTGATCAGAGAGCGCCGTGCCGCGGGCGTTGAGCGCGGCGACGTGTTGTCGATGCTGCTCGAGGCCCGCCACGAGGACAACACTCCGATGAGTGAGCAGGAGATCCGCGACGAGCTGATGACACTGCTCGTCGCCGGCCACGAGACGACCGCGTCGATACTCGCCTGGGCGTTCGAGCGCCTCTCCCGAGACCCGCAGGTGCTATCGCACCTGGTCGAGGAGATCGACAGTGGTGAGGACGCATACCTCACCGCGACGATCCAGGAGACCCTGCGGATCAGGCCAGTGCTGCCAAACGCCGCACCGCGGCTCGTGGCAAAGTCGATTGAGGTCGGTGGCTGGACGTACCCACCCGGCTGCAGCCTCGTCCTCAACGGCTACCTGATCCACCACGACCCGGAGATCTATCCAGAACCGGATGCCTTCCGCCCTGAGCGCTTCCTCGACGAGCCACCGGGTACCTACACATGGATCCCCTTCGGTGGCGGGCGCCGGCGTTGCCTGGGGGCGAGCTTCGCGATGCTCGAGATGAAAATCGTCCTCCGCCGAGCTCTCGGCACCCTCGCCCTCCACCCCCACGACGAAACTCCCGAGGTAGCCCGACGCCGCAACATCACCGTCACGCCATCTGGCGGCGCCCAGGCGATCCTCGCCAACCGACAGCCGGCGCCAGTTGCCGCATAGTGAGACGGAATGAACGCCGCTCGCTGTGACCTGATCACGATTCCAATCAGTCACTATTGCGAGAAGGCTCGCTGGGCTCTGGATCGAGCCGGCATCGAGTACCACGAGCGGGCGCACCTTCAGATCTTCCACTGGGTACCCGTGCGGCGCGCCGGTGGCAAGTGGACCGCGCCAGTACTCGTTTGGGGGGACCGGGTGCTCGCCGACTCGGCCGACATCGTTGAGGCGGCCGACGCGCAGGCGAGGCCGAACCGACGCCTATTCCCAGACGACCGCGACACAGCGGCCGAAGCCCGGTCGCTGCAGCACGACTTCGATACGCACCTGGGACCAGAGGGACGAAGGTGGATGTACTTCGCCCTGAGCGGTCGCCGCGATATCGCGATCGACTATGCATGCACCGGCGTCCCCACCTGGCAGCGCCGCGCGCTGCCACTGGTCTATCCGGCGGCAGCACGCATCATCAACCGCTACCTCGACATCACACCGACCACGGCCGCGCGAGCCGAAGCCGCGGTGCGTGCAGTATTCGACAAGGTCGCCGAACGCCTGGACGATGGGCGACCCTACCTCTGCGGTGAAAACTTCACTGCCGCCGACCTAACCTTTGCCTCCCTCGCAGCACCGGTCCTGATGCCTCCCGAGTATGGAGTGCCACTACCGCAACCTGATGAGCTTCCCGAAACTATGGCAGCCACAGTGCGACAGCTTCGTCAACACCCAGCCGGCGAACACGCCCTCACAATGTTTCGAGAGGAGCGACATAGATCGAAAAAAGGCCCGGGAAGCTCTGGACGACGTCCTAGCGCAGCAATGCAGTGAAGCCCGCCTGGCAGAATTCGAACCTGTGACCTTCAGTTTCGTAGCCCGAGCCGCTGGATCGGCTGGGCTACGTGGAGCCCGGTTTCAAGCGGTTTCCGGCCGATCGAGTCCCGCTGGGATCGGCTGGAATCTGTGGGGCATGTTGCCCCATTTGTTGCCCCAGCAGGCGATCGCTGAAATCACGAGGAGCGAACGGACACCGACTGGATCGATGCCAACATAGGATCGGTCGGCGATGGCGTCGATCAAGCTCTACTTCGAGTCGATGGCGGGTACGCATCTGGAGGACGCGCTTAGAGCCCTGCGTGATACCGGCAGCGCTGATGCGCTCTACGACCACAAGCTCCGTTCGATGGACCCGAAGGAACTCGACTGGCCGGATGTGAGCGCCGCAAGAGACGAAGCCCAGGGCCGGCGCGTCACCTATTCGCGCCGAGCGCTCCTCTTTGCGGCGTTCTCAGCGGAGGCGTATGCCAACGACTTCCTCTTCGAGGAGTGGAGTGGCAAGGACCGAAAGGCTCTCCAAGCGCTGTCGACCGTGGACAAGTACGCACTCTTGCCCGGCCTCGCCGGGAAGGAAGTCTCCCTTGACCGAGGCAGCAACCCTCTGCAACAAATCAAATGGCTGTTCGACCGGCGCAACGAGTTGGTCCATGCGAAGCCCCGGGAGGACAAGGACCTGACTTGGGAACCGGAGAATCACAATCCGGTTGCGGCGGCCAAGTCGATTCTTGCAGTCGCAGAGGGCGCCGCGGTGCTGGCCGGCGAAGCTCCGGAGGCCTCTGTTTTGAGCTACGTACTCACCGAATGCAAGGCACTTCTGCAATACGGGAAGCGCCCGCTACCCGACATCCACGATGAGCCCGCTCCGACCAATTTGCTCTCAGAGGCGCGGCGAAAAGCCTGGAGCTGAGATAGGCCGGCCTCGGGTGGACCACCAGGAGCGGCCCCGCCGGGATCGGTTTCAAGCGGTTTCCGGCGGATCGAGCCCCGCTGGAATCTGTGAGGCATGCTGCCCAAGAGGTTCAGGGGGCAAGCGCGGACTACCCTTCGCGTCGCCGTACCGCGGCCGCCGCAAGCTCGTCGGCATCTCGGGTCAGCAACTCAAGGCTCTGCTTTCGCGGGTTATTGGTGTAAGCGGCAAGGACATGCCCCCGAACTACGGAGCGGATATCACCGGGACCAACCTGAATCCCTGCTTGGCGAAGAACTTCGAGTTTTTGCTCGGCAGCAGCTACCACATCCGCGGCAGATCGGTCGGCCAGGCTCACATATTCCGCCTTGCGGCAAACGATAATCGAGTCGAGATTTGAGGGCTCGCGACCATGCTTGGTTGAACTCGTCGTCATCTCGCCCTTCACCGGCTGTATTGCGGTGATCGTGAAATCAGCGGCGGCGAGGGCTGAAACAAGGGCATTCCAACCGCCCACTCGTGCCTGATGGAACGTAAACGCCAAGAGACCTTCGTCCTTCAGTACGCGGTGGCACTCAGTCCAGACTGCGGCGATCGCTTGCCCAAACCCGTCCGGCGAAGGGCTTTGCACCTCGCCGGGATTCCGAGTGGAAGTCAAGTCTCTCGGGTAGGAGCGGTACGGCTGAATCTCCCGCAGCCACGCGTGGAAGAAATCAGCCAACTCAGAATAGTGAACGTTATCCATGTAAGGGGGGTCGGTAATGACAAGGTCAACCGAACTGTCAGGAAGATCAGTCGCCGAAGCATCAATGGTTCGCACGTAGGCGCTCATCGGATCGTCTGAGAAGTCGGCCCACGACTCAGCGATCACCCGCTCAAGCGGCAGCGAGATATCCGCGGTCTTCGTCACAACGTCAGCATCCAGAATCTGGTCTTGGGGTTCACGCTTGTAGTCGAGAGCCCGCATTAGCCGTCGCTCAAACAACGTTGAGAAGGACCCTGAAGATGCCGTGGTTCCCCAGGGATGTGCCTCTAGTGGAGTGCGCTCCGGCTTTAGAACGTGGTGAGAGAACATATGGCGTACGGCCCCGGTTCCCTCGCCCTTGAAGGAGCAGAAAACGTTGTTGAACTCAAGGGTTCCGGAGAAAAGCGCCACAAGTGCCTCACGAATACTCGTATCGCAGTCGAGGTCGTTAACTGCCCTGGCGATCAAACCCAACGAATAGAGTTGTCGTGCATTGAAAAATTGGCGCCATTCGCTAAAACCCCAGCGCATTGCCTGTCTGGTGTTCTCCCCCTCCTCAAGCGTTCCAACTGGAAGCACCAGGTTGGCTTCGTTCTTGGTAAGAAGGGCCTCGCACTCGGCGTAAAGCGCGCAGTCAAACTCAGTGATCGGCTGATATTGCTTGATCCCATCTGGTCCTAGCACCAACTTTGCATACATCTGCTGACGCGGAGGAGTTCCGTCGAGCGCTGCGATAATGGAACTGGAGTGCCCATTCGGGCAGATCATCTGGCCGCCAGCAACGACTCCGTCGCGATGAAAGCTATGCCCGTTTTGACATGTGGTCGTCTCGAAGTCATATCTCGTTGCCGAGATGTCGAGGCAAACCGGACATACCGCGTGGGCGGCCGGTTGTCGTCGAGGATAAGCGTGTTGGGCGAATACCTGCCTGGAGAAAAGGCGAGTAAGCTCGCCGCAGTCTGGGCACTCGGCACAGCTGACCCAGAAGTAATAGAGAACGGTCTCCCCATCTTCGGTCCGATGGACTCGATCGATCTCCATGCGACAGACATCTTCGATCTCGCAGAAGCTTCGTCTTAGCTTTGCTCCGTCCCATCGATGCACCGCTTGGCGCTGAACCAAGGTAGCCACAGGGTTGATGTCAAAAGCAATCCCCCGTCCCCCAAGCTTCGTCGCCTCAACAAGCGTCGTGCCCGAGCCGGCAAATGGATCAAGGACAATCGTTCCGTCCAAGTCAATGCCGGTCGAATAGGCGGCAATCGCTTCCTCTTCGGAGTCCGTGACGGCGGCGGCAAGTATCCCTCGGAACACGCTGCCCAATCGCTTCGCCCACCACTTATGAGTCGAGGTCGCTGGCCGGTGGACCTCCTTTCGCCAGGACTCACTCTCAGCGATCTGACTGATAACTGCAGCAGGAAAGTCATTCTCAAGCGCACTCAATCCGGGGGGCTGTACCACCGGGCTTGCGATCTGGCGCTCAACAAGAGTCGGCGCCACCAGACTCAAGTCTCTTCCTCCAACAAATCCGTAGGGATTGGCCCGATGTCTTTCATCGTGACATCACCTGATGCCGCCCCTCTTAGCCGGTATGCACGAAAGTCATGGGACATGCCGGCATAGGGATTAGGAGCGAACTCCGGCGTTAGCAAATTGCTCCGTAGATCAAACGCATATCCGACCACAAGCTGGTCGGCCTCTTTGCGAACGAGTTCGCCGACCATTTCCAAGCGCTGATCGTTCCCTAGGTCGGCAGGCGTAATTAGCGTCGCCTTGCCTGCCGTCCCTTCGGTGAGCGCAAACGGCGTGGGCGCTACGTACATCTTGCGGTCCCGAACCAAAAGATCCCCATAGGAACCAAAACCTTTAAAGCTTCTGTTCTTATGCTCATATTCGTGATTGGCGTTTAGAAAGTCGCCATGGCAGAGGACCAAGTCAACGACTGGGTACTCATTCTCGGTGGTCTGGGCCGGATAGCGACCAAAGACGTAATAGATAGATCGGCCGCTATGCACGCCGGAGGGCACCCGGCTGTTGGCGTCATAATTGGCCTCCCTACCGGGATAGCGCAGACCCTTGACCTCGTAGCCCTCTGGGTGGTGGACCAGAGTGAAGTCGGGATAGGAGTTCCGCCCAGCCGAATCGTGGCTCAACCCAGCTTCGTCGATCCGAGCTTCAACCCAGTTTTGGAAATGGAACTCCTTGTCCGACTGACTGACCTTCTGAATCAAGATCGCAGAGCGCATCGCCTCCGCACAAGCGACAAAGACAGCGGAACTGGTCGTAGCCGCCGGATCAGCCACTGGCGATTTCAAAGCTGCTGGGGCACATGATCCGAGCTTATATGCGCCTTGGGACGGGGTGGCCTGCCCGAATCAGGGGTCTTGAGAAAGGTCGCTAGACGACTGACGGCGTCGGCCCAGCGACTCGATGTCGAACTCGTCCGCCCCCGTTCGGCCGGAACAGCCTTACAGCGCCAGATCAAGCGCTGGAGCCCCACCCCCCGGCAACAGATACGTGTAGCGGGTCAGCGTGAAGGCGGGCGAGTGGTGGCCGAGGGCGCGGCTCAGTTGGAGGAGGTTGGTGCCTTGGCTGAGATGGAGCGAGGCGAAGGTGTGGCGGAACGTGTGGAAGCCGGCCCAGGGAGCGTCGACCTCCTCGACTAGCGGCTTTAGGACGCGGCGGCGGAGGTTGCCGGGGTCGAGCGGGCCACCTGCTTCGCTGGGGAAGGTGAGGGCGGTCGAGTCTTGATGAGGCTGGGCGGCGAGGTGGGCGCGCAGCCTCGCCGCGAGCGGCGGCGGTAGGCGGACCTCGCGCTTGCCGTACTTGCTCTTGGGCGGCACGATCCGATCGCGAACGAAGGCGCGGCGGATGCAGACCTCGGGCTCGTTCTGGTCGAGCTGGAGGTGCAGGCGCTGGAGGGCGATCGCCTCGCTGATTCGCAGGCCGGTGGAAGCCAGGAGCTCGAATAGCGGCCGATGTTGCTCGGGGGCCATCGCGAGGATGGCGGCGAGCTGGTCGCGGCTGAAGACCTTGACCTCCTCGTCTGGGGGGTGCTCACGGTGAGGCATGGCGAGGCCTTGGGCGGGGTTGTGGCGGATCAGGCCCTCGCGCTTGGCGGTCGAGAGGGCGGCGCGGAGCGGGATCACGGCGTTGGCGATGGTGCGGTCGCTGAGGCGCTTGCCCTGCTCTGCCTCGTCTGCGAGCCAGTCCATGAAGCGGGCCAGCGCGTAGGTGCTCACGTCTGCCAGCTTCAGCTTGCGCGGGAAGTGGCGGTGCGCGTAGGCGCGGATCAGGCGGCGATATTCGTCGCGGGTGATTTCGCGGAAGCCTCGCCTGCCCTGGCCTCGGTAGCGCTCAACCCATTCATCGAGGTAGCGGATGAAGCTGATAGTGGTGCGCTCCTGCAGCTCGCCGCGGTCGCGGTCGGTCTCGCTCTCGCGCTTGATCCGCTTCGCCTCCTCGTAGGTACGGGCGTGGCGCTTTCTCTGCCGCCCGGCGCTGCGGAAGACGGAGACGTAACCGATCGTTCGTCCCTCGCCGTCCACGCGCTTGAAGACGCCGGGGGTCTTGGTCTTCCTGAGCCGCCGTTTGTCGCCACAGCGTGGATCGGCCGCAGGGACCAACGTATCCTGAGAAACGCTCATGAGCTAACCCCTCGTGAGCCGGGGGCGGGCCGTTGGTGCGGTGCCGCCCCATTTGCGTTGTCGGACAAAACGTTAACAGGAGAAACCGGCTCTCCAGAGCCGGTTTGAGCACTTCGCACTGCACTTCGTTCTGTAGCTCGCACTGCACTTCGCACTGCGGCTCGCACCCACTCGCCGCGAAAGCGGCGCAACGTCACTACGAAGCGGCATTGCGACAACCGTGCTTCGCTGACTTCTATATGTCGCACTGGGGTTCCCATCGAGGTTCCCCTGGGGGTTCCCATCGGGGTTTACACGGCCCGAAGCGATGGCCGCTCGGGACCGCTTGCAGCCTGGCGTTGTGGCGATCTGGCTTCGCTGACATCTATTACGTGGATGTCGAGCCCTCAACGAGTTAGCCCTCAGTCGCCGCTTGCTCGCGTCGACCCGCTGCGTCAGCCTCGCCGTGGCTCTGCTGATCTTCGCCTTCTGCGTGGACCGCCCGGCCGCCTGATCGGACGGCCGGACACTCAGCGAAACGATGCGGCAGATCGGCGGCTGCGGCTTCCCGAGGGCCGAGGCAGGGACGCAGCCCAAGCATCGGGCTCCGTTCCCTCCCTGTGGCCTGCGCCTCGGCCCTCGGGAAGCCGCTCGCCGCGCGTAGCCGTCAGCCAGCCTCACGGGGATCGAGTTGCTCGATCAGCTCCCCGCAGGTGCTCTTGGCGCGCTGGTAGCGCTGCTTGGCGCTCTCCTCTTCCTTCTCCAGCAAGCGCGCGCAGGCCGAGCCCTCCAGCACGCATCCAGCTTCGCCGTGCAGGCGCCGCAGCAGTTCGATCAGGTCGTGCAGCGGCATCGTCAGGGCGACGGTCGCGCCCCCATGCTCCGGTGCCCAGCCGATGTCCTCTAGAAGACGGAAGTCTTCGCCGAACTCGATCCCCAGGCGCTCGGCCTTCGCGAAGTCCTTTTCCTCGATCGCGATCCAGAAGTCGCCAATGCCACTGAGATGGTCGAGGGCGAGCTCGTAGAGCGCGTCTCGGCGCTCCCGGTCGATCGTCGCGGTGGTTTTGCCAGGCACGGGGTCCCCTTTCGCTCAGGACGCCGAAGGGAAGCCCAGGGATGCCGTCCGGCTCCCGCCTGGGGCGGGTACCGTCCTTCTCGCATCGAAGCTCGTTCTTCGGTGCCGGGCCCCGGGGCGTGTCGAGCGTCGCCGGGGCCGCTATTTGGTCTTGTCGGCGGCGAACGTAGGTGGACGGGACGCCCGTCTCAAGGTCTACCGCCGAAGCTCACTCGGACCTCATGTTGCCCCAGGCGTTGCCCCATGGCAATTTTCGGCGGGTTCCGCGCAACACCGAAAACCTTGCAAACCCGCTCCCCAAGCGGGATTCAGCGAACGCGCCTGACAGGATTCGAACCTGTGACCTTCGGTTTCGTAGACCGACGCTCTATCCAACTGAGCTACAGGCGCGGGGGGCCGCGACGTGCACGGCGGACCGCGAGCTTAGACGATGCGCTCGCTTTGCTCTGCAAGGGTCCTAGCGTCGGCGGCGGCGGCGCCGACGGGCAGGCAGATGGACGCCCGCGGCTGCCTGTGCGGTGGCGATGAAGTCCTCGCGCATCGTGTCGAAGGCCTCCCGCTCGGCGACCACCCGGTCGCGCCGCTCGTCATAGCGTTGCTCGGCCTCCCGATCTCGGCCGGGCGTCGCGTACGTCTCGGGTTCGCTCCTGATCTGGCCCAGCGTGCGGTGGATCTCCAGCACGGCTTGATCGGCGGCTTCGAACGCGATGACGGCTGCGTGGCCGAGCCCCAGCCTGATCTTCAACCTCTCCAGCAGCCGGTCCAGCTCTCTCCCACTCCTCCCCAGCCGCTCGTAGGTGCGCTCCCGCTCCTCCGCCTCAGCAAAGGCACGGCCGAACTGGGCGAGGAAGGAACGCAGGTCGTTGAGCAGGTATTCGACCTCGTGCAGCGCGGCTGCCGCCTCGTCGAGGATCGCGCGCATGCTCTGCAGATCGGAGAGCTGGCGGGCCTGGCGAAGCGTGCTCCGCTGTCGCAGCAGGCCCGCGCCAATCGTCGCCAGGGCGACGGATCCCGAGGAGACCGCGGCAATGCTCGCCGAGTCCACGGCGCCTAAGTGACCCCCGCGGCCTTCGTCGCGAACCTGCCCCAGGCGCTTTCGCGGTCGCGGGTGATGTAAACGGCCTTGCGGTGGCTGCTTTCGTCCAGCGGCTGAACGAGGGCGCCGTTTTCGCCGCGGCCGAATACGTCGAGGCACTCCAGACCCGCTTCCCGGATACAGGCGAGCGCCTCCTTCTCGGGGAAGTGGCGCTGGCGGTGCGCCATGCTGAAGTTCGTCCCCCGGCCCTCGATTTCGAAGAGCGCTTCGCACTCGCAGCCCGGCGGCTCGTTCGTCTTGGCGTATCCAGTCCAGATCAGGTTCGGGCCATTGGTCCTGACAACACGCCCCTTGGCGTACACCGTCCTGTAGACGAGCAGGGTGTTGAGGTCGAACACCAGCAAGCCGCCGAGGGCGAGGTTGCGGCGCATCCCGCGCAGCGCGTCGCGTAGCCGCGATCGGCCCAGTAGGTAGTTGAGCGCGTCGTTCACGGCCCAGACCACGTCGAAATAGCCCAGGCGAGGCCGTGTGCGCATGTCGGCGACCTGGAGGCTGGCGGCATCGCCGACCTTCTTGCGCGCCCGCGCCAGCATCCGCGGCGAGATGTCGTAACCGCTCACTCGCCAGCCGCGAGCCAGCATCGGCATGAAGCTCCTGCCCGTCCCGCACGCCACGTCCAGCAGGCGATTGCCCACCAGTCCATGCCGCTCGAGATGCGGCACGAGCTGGCCCAGCCAGCCTTCGTGGTCCTCATCGGCCGTGAAGGCGTCGTAGGCGGGCGCCATCGCCTGGTATGCGTGGAAGGCCCCCTCGTTGCGCATCCTCTCCCGGATGTATTCGCGCATTGCCTGGCGCCGCGCGTAATCCATGGGGGTCCCTGCGACCACAGCGGTACCAGGATGACACCTCGGCGGTAACCGCGCTTGGGTTTAGACGGCTTCGGACTGGCTGGGCTGGTTGAGCCGCACGTGCCACTGCACGGTCGCGGTCGCGACCCGCTGACCGGAGCCGTCGGTCAGCTCGATCTCGCAGGGGAAGACGACCTTTCCCTCCGCGTCGAGGGTGGCCAGGGCCTCGGCGGCGGGGACGCCGAGCTTGGCGCGAGCCTCGATCGGGCCCTTGGCGATCTTTTCGTAGGAGATCTCGGCGCTGCGGGCGAGCGGCGTGACGTCGCCCATGCGCTCGGCGAAAGCGCCGACGAAGGCCGCCCCCGAAGCAGTCTCGGCGGCGGTGAAGAGCGCGCCGGCGTGCTGGGAGCCAACGTGGTTGGTCAGCTCGGCGCGCTCGGGCAGGACGACGACCGCCTCACCCGGGGCAACGCTGGCAATCTCGAGGCCGAGGTGCCCGGCGAAGGGCACGGCCTGAGTCATGCCCTCGGCGATCGCATCGAAGTCCGTCATCGTCGGGAGACCCTACCCGGCCAACCGCTCAGCGGCCCTCGAAGCTGGCGTGCCCCGGCCCGCCGTGCTCGAGGAAGGCTTTGACCGCGCGCTGCAGATCCTCGCTCGCGAAGAGCTCGCCGGCCTCGCTGCGGATCGCCTCGTCAGCGGCGGCGATCCCCCCTTTGCGGAAGCGCCTCAACACGAGCTTCGTCATCGCGTGCGCCACGGTCGGACCGGCGGCGAGCTCCGCCGCGAAGGCGCGCGCGCCGTCGTCGAACCCCTCGTCGTCGAGGACCCTGTTGACGACGCCCCAGCTGGCCAGCTCCTCAGCACCGAACAGCTCACCGGTCATCACCAGCTCGCGAGCGCGACCGCTGCCGGCCCGCTCGGCCAGGCGCTGGGTCCCGCCCATCGAGGGCGTCAGGCCGACCACTTTCTCGACCAGACCGAACTTGGCCGAGCGGGCGGCGAGGATCAGGTCGCAGCCGAGCGCCAGCTCGAAGGCCGCGGTCAGTGTCAGGGCGTGGGCGGCGAAGACGACCGGCAGCGGCAGCCGTTCCACCCGTTCGACCGCGCCGATCAGCCGGTCCCAGAGCTCGCTCGCCTGCCGCGGCGTCAGGCCGTCGAACTCGGCGACGTTGACGCCACCCGAGACGGCCCGGCCCTCGGCGCGGATCAGCAGCGCCCGCGGGGGCTCGTCCTCGACCGCCTCGATCGCGGCCATCAGGCCCTCGAACATGCGCCGGTCGAAGAGGTTGAGCGGCGGGCTGTCGAGCGTCATCGTCGCCAGACCGGCTTCATCGCGCTCGACCCGGACCACTGTCTCCCCGCCTGCCATCGCAGGACAGGACAATAGAAGCCCGGGATCGATCAAGCCCGCCGGCTAAGGCACTCGATGAACCTCGAAGAGGTTCGTGCCCAACTCCTGCTCGGGCAGTCCCGCGGTGATCGCAATCAGCTCGCCCGGGGCGGCGATGCCGTGCTCGCCGGCCAGGGCGGCGCAATCGTCGAGCAAGCCGCGTACATCGGTCTCGTGCTCGTTGAGCACCGCCGTCACACCGAAAAGCAGGTTGAGGCGCCGCACGGTCTCGATTCGCGGCGAGACCGCGAGCACGGGAACGTTGGGGCGGTGCGCCGAGACGAGGCGCGCGGTGCGCCCGCTCGTCGTCGGCACCACCAGCGCCGCCAGCCCGAGTCGGTAGACCGCGCCGACGGCGCCCTGCGCGACCGAGTCGGCGACATCCTGGGTCGCCTGATCGGTGCGGGCGAAGAGCCACTCGCCGTAGGGCAGATCGGGCTCGGTGGCGCGGGCGATCCGGTCCATCACCCGCACCGACTCGATCGGGTTCTGGCCGACGGCGGTCTCCTCGGAGAGCATCACCGCGTCGGTCCCGTCGTAGATCGCGTTGGCGACGTCCGTCACCTCGGCGCGCGTCGGCCGCTTCGCGATCACCATCGAGGCGAGCATCTGCGTCGCCGTGATCACCGGCTTGGAGCGCCGCCCGGCGCTGCGAATCAGCTTCTTCTGCACGACCGGCACCTGCGCGAGCGGCAGCTCGATGCCGAGGTCGCCGCGGGCGACCATGATCCCGCCGCTCGCCGCGCCGACGATCTCCTCGGCGTTCTCCGCCGCCTGCTGCTTCTCGATCTTGGCGACAAGGGGAATGTCGGAACCGAGCGCCCGCAGCCGCTCGCTAACCGGCTCGAGGTCGGACGCGGTCGAGACGAAAGAGACCGCGAGGATGTCGATCCCCTGCTCGACTGCGAACTCGACCCAGTCGAGATCGCCTGGCGCGGCGGCGGCGCTGCTCACCCCCGGCACGTTCATCCCCTTGTGCGAGGAGAGCGTGCCGCCGACCTCGACCTCGCAGTCGACGCCGCCGTCTTCGGGCCCACGCACCCGCAAGCGAATCGAACCGTCGGCGAGGTAGACCGCTTCGTCCTCGCGCAGCGAGGAGACACCGGGCCAGGCGACCGGGATCGTCTCCTGATCGCCCTCGACCTCCTGCGGCGTCAGCCTCACGTGCATGCCGGTCTCCAGCTCGGCGACGTCGCCGCGCAGCTCGCCGATCCGCAGCTTCGGCCCCGGCAGATCGCCCAGCACCGCGACCTCCTGGCCGGCCCGCTCGGCGGCGCCGCGGATCGCCTCGACCGTGCGTGCGTGGCGGTCGCGATCGGCGTGGGAGAAGTTGAGGCGGAAGACGTCGGCGCCCGCCTCGATCAGCCGCGCCAGCGTCTCCGGCTCCCAGCTCGCCGGACCCACCGTCGCGATGATCTTCGTGCGCCTTCCGCGCTGCATTCGTATGACTGTAGAGCGTGACGCATCGCACCCTGAAGGCGACAACCTCGACATCGATCTCTGTGACAATGGACGGTGTGAGCAGCGTCGCCGAGCGACCCGTCGCCACCGAGCAGCCGGCCTTCCCGGAGCTCGTCGGCGAGGCGCCGCCCTCGCCCGCCGGGCCGATCGAGCCGGCCGCGCTCGCTGAGCTCGGCAAGCCGCCGGTGGTGCCCCTGCCGCGCTCCTCCCAGATGCTGCGTTTCAGCCAGCGCCAGATCGAGTACGTCTTCGGTGCCCGCCGCCGCATCGGCGAGACCTTCCGCATGCGCACGGCGATGCCAGGCGGGCCCGTGGTCACCAGCCACCCCGACCACGTCCGCTCGCTCTTCACTGCCAAGCCGGAGCTGGCCCCCTCGCTGACCGGCGAGTCGCCGCTGCGGCCGATCCTCGGCACGGGCTCGGTCCTCACCGCCGTCGGCCCGCGCCACATGCGCCAGCGCAAGCTGCTGCTGCCGTCCTTCCACGGCGAGGCGATCGAGCGCTACACGGCGATGATCGCCGCGGCGACCGAACGCGAGATCGACACCTGGCCGCTCAACCGCCCGTTCGCGCTGGCGCCGCGCATGCAGGCGATCACCCTCGACGTGATCATGGCCGGCATCTTCGGCATCGAGGGACGACCCGAGCGCGGCACCCCCGAGCACCGCATGCGGACGGTGGTGAAGCGGCTGGTCAACGCCTCGACTTCGCGCCTCGGCCAGGCGGGCGAACTGCTCAACATCGGCCGCGAAGATGCGGTCGGGGTGGTCAAGCTCGGCGTCACCCTGCTCGACCGGCCGACCTACGCGGTGATCCGTGCCCGCCGCGCCGACGAGCGCCTCGAGGAGCGCCGCGACATCCTCTCGCTGCTGCTGCGGGCGCGCGCCGAGGACGGCGAGGCGATGGACGACAAAGAAGTCCGCGACGAGCTGCTCACCCTGGTCCTCGCCGGCCACGAGACGACGGCGAACTCGCTCGCCTGGGCCTGGGAGCGCCTGGTCCGCAATCCCGCCGCACACGAGGCCCTGCGCGAAGCGACGCGGAACGGCGGGAACGGCGAGGAGCGGGTCGAGGCGACGATCGTCGAGAGCATGCGCTCGCGGCCCGTCGTCCCGTTCATCGGCCGGCGGGTGACGGTGCCCTGGCGCCTCGGGCCCTACGGCGTCTCCGCCGACACCCCAATCGGGATGAGCATCCTGCTCGTCCACCACCGCGAGGATCTCTACCCGGAGCCGTTCGCCTTCCGGCCCGAGCGCTGGCTCGGCCGCAAACCGGGGACCTACGAGTGGATCCCCTTCGGCGGCGGCATCCGCCGCTGCCTCGGCGCCGCCCTGGCGATGGCCGAGATGCGCGTAGTGCTGGAGGCCACGGCCCGCCGCCTCGACCTGGAGGCCGCCGAGCCCGAGCCCGAGCGCGCCCTGCACCGCAACGTGACGATGATCCCCGCCCGCGGCGGCCGCGTCATCCTGCGCAACCGCCGCTAGCCGCTTCGGCTTCGGCAAGGACTGAGCCTGGCTCTACTTCCGCTTGCGCCGCAACGTTTAGACCAGTTCCAGCGTCCGCGGCCCGACACGCTTGAAGACATCGGGATGCTGGCTCGGAGAAGCAAGCGAGTTGACTGAGCGGACCAACTGATCTCGGTACTTCGGTGGCCGCCGGTGACGGAAGCCCTGCTCGTACATGCGCTCTGCGATCACGCTCGCGTGGAGGGGCCCGCCTCCCGCCGCCCTCAGCACGTACTCGGCGAAGGGGACGAGAGCGAAGGGATCCAGACCGGGTGGAGGCACTCTGGAATTCGACCGCCCGGCCCCCTGCGTTGCATCGTCTCGATCGGCACCACCGCCAAGCCCGCGTGCGTCCAGCGCCGTCGTCACCTCCTCACGAATCATCGCCCGAAGGATCTGACCGAACATCTCATCTGTCGGCTTTGTCATAGCTTCCAATCCAAATTCAAGGTTTCAAGTTAGCCTGAAATCAGTTATAGCAGCTTGAAGCTGCTTCTAACGAACTTGAGGAAAGGCCGTCTAGACAAGCTTGACCTCGGCTGGGTGGGAGATCGGCTCAGCCCAGCGCGGCACCCTCGGTCGCCGCCGAGGGCTTGGGATCTGGCAAACGCAACATGCGGAACGAGTTGACGAGCCCAATGAGGCCGGCGAGGAGCGGAATGGCGAGCGCCACCTGAAGCGCGAGCGGCCTCGCGTCCGTGTTGATGCTGACGATCTCTTCGCGAACGTCTTCGGGTTGGTCGACGAGCAGTTCTTCGAGCTGCGAATTGCTCATCACCTCGGCGTCGTCCTCCAGCGCGTCGGCGACTCGCTGCTGCTCCGCCGGGGCGAGGACCTTGCTCGCTTCGGCCTTCTTGGTGAAGACGATCGAGAGCGTCGCCAGCATGATCGCGCCGGCGAAGGCCAGGCCAAACGACAGGCCAAACGATCCCCCCGCCGAGTTCACCCCGGCGGCCTCGCTGATCCGCTCCTCCGAGATCGGGGACAGAGTGTAGTTGTTGAGCTGGGACACCAGCAGCCCCAAGCCCGATCCCGCGATCGCGAGCGGGATTAGGAGGTACCAGCCCGAATCGGCCCGCGGCACGATCGGGATCAGCATCACCAGCCCGGTCGTGACGAGCGCGAATCCCACCCGGATGATGGCGCTCGGGCTTCGCCCGCCTGCCCTTCGCCCGGCGAGCAGGGCCATCCCGAAGGTCGTCAGCGAGAGCGGGGCGAGCGACAGCCCCGCCTCCATCGCGTTGTACTCGAGCACCATCTGCAGGTAGATCGGCAGTGCGATCATCATGCCGCCCAGCGCGATCTGCTGGAGCATCTGCCCGGTGACCCCGAGCCTGAAGACCTTCGACTTGAAGAGGTCGGGGTCGAGCAGCGACGGCTTGCCCTGCTGCTTGCGCCGCCGCAGCCAGCGGACCAGCGTCACGAGCCCGATCGCGCCGATCGCCAGGATCGCGGCGACCGACTCGCCGCCCTCCTGCCAGACCAGGATGCCGAGGACGACGCCTCCCATGCCGAGGACGGAGAGGCAGGCGCCGACGACGTCGACGCCCCGGGGGCCCGTATAGGGCACGTCGCGCACGAGGCCGATGCCGGAGAGGACGATCGCGATGATCACCGCCTCGAGCAGGAAGCCGACGCGCCACGACAGGTAGGTAGTGATGAAGCCGCCGAGTAGCGGCCCGACCGCGGCGGCGACGGCGGCCGCGGCTCCGACCATCGCGTACACCTTCCGTTGCGCCTCTCCCTCGAAGTTGCCGTGGATGAGGGACTGCATGGAGGGCAGCAGGAGCGAGGCGCCGATCCCTCCCACCAACGCCCAGAAGACGATGATCGCGAGCAGGTCCTGGGCGAGCGTCATCGCCACCGCGCCGACGGCGTAGCCAAGCAGGCCGAGCACATAGGCCCGCTTGCGGCCGTAGAGGTCGCCGAACTTGCTGCCGATCAGGATGAAGGCGGCGGAGACCAGGGCCTCCAGCGCGATCGCGGACTGGACGCCGCTGACGGTCGTGTCGAGATCCCGGACCACCGCCGAGATCGAGACGTTCATCAGCGACGTGTCGACGACGAGCACGAACATCGCCATTGCGAGCAGGAGGGCGAGCCGTTGGCTGCCGGTTCCCGTCTCGGTCGCGCCGGTATCGACACTCTCAGTCATGGCATCTCACCCTGCCCCGCCGGGCAGAGTAACCGTCACGTCGAAGGGAAAGGCAGACCAGGCGGAACGGAGAGGGAGGGATTCGAACCCTCGAGAGAGCTTGCGCCCCCTACTCGCTTAGCAGGCGAGTGCCTTCAGCCACTCGGCCACCTCTCCGGGCGGCCCAAACCTTAGCGCTGCCCGTGCGACGGGCGGCGCGGCTAGGCTCGTAGCCGTGCCGGGTCGGTCGCACGGGGAATTCGAACGGATCTTCGAGGAGGTCGAGGCGCCATTTGCCTTCGTCGACCTCGACGCGATGTGGGCCAACGCGGCGGCGATGCTGCAGCGGGCGGGGGACAAGCCGATCCGAGTGGCAAGCAAGTCGCTGCGCTGCCGCGATCTACTTGAGCGGATCCTTGCGCGCGACGAGCGCTTTGCCGGGCTGATGACGTTCACGCTGCCGGAGACGCTCTGGCTTGCCGAGCAGGGGTTCGAGAACCTGCTGCTCGCCTACCCGACCGCCGATACGGGCGCGCTCGAGGAGCTGGCATTGCGCTCGGTGGCCAACCCCGGAGGAGCGCCGATCGTGATGGTCGATTGCGCCGAGCACCTCGACGCGATCGAGTCGGTGCTCGGTGCCGGTGCTGCACCGGTGCGCGTCTGCATCGAGCTCGATGCAGGCTGGTGGGCATTCGGCGGCCGGATCAAGGTCGGCCCGAAGCGCTCGCCCGTGCACACGGTCGAGCAGGCGGTCGAGCTGGCGCGGGAGATCGAGCGGCGCTCCCAGGTCGAGCTGGCGGCGTTGATGGCCTACGAGGGACAAATTGCCGGCGTCGGCGACCAGCCGCCGGGCCGCCGCCTGCGCGGCGCCGCGATCCGCTCGATGCAGCGGCGCTCGGCGGCCGAGCTCGCCGAGCGCCGCGCCGCCGTGGTCGCCGCGATCCGCGAGTTCTCCGAGCTGCCGATCGTCAACGGCGGCGGCACCGGCAGCCTCGAGCTGACCGGCGCTGAGGATGCGGTGACCGAGATCGCCGCGGGCTCGGGCTTCTACGCCCCTACCCTCTTCGACGCCTACAGCCGCTTCAGCCTCACCCCCGCCGCCGGCTTCGCCTTGCCGATAGTTCGCAAGCCCAACGCCGCGATCGCGACTGCGCTCGGCGGCGGCTATCTCGCCTCCGGTGCGGGCGATCCCTCGCGCGTCCCCTCGCCGTGGCTGCCGCCAGGCCTGGCGCTCGACCCCGAGGAGGGCGCCGGCGAGGTGCAGACGCCGCTCAGCGGTTCCCCTGCCCGAGACCTCCGCGTCGGCGACCGCGTCTACATGCGCCACGCCAAGGCGGGTGAGCTCTGCGAGCGCTTCGACACCCTCCACCTGGTCGAAGGCGACGAGGTCGTCGGCGTCGTCCCGACATATCGGGGCGAAGGCAAGACGTTCCTCTAGGTGCGCCTAGGGGCCGAGGACGCGCTCTGCGTACTCGTTGGTGAAAGTGTGGTCGGGATCGAGCTCGTCTCGGGCCGCCTGGAAGTCGGTCCAGCGCGGGTATCGCTCGGCCAGGGTCGCGGCGGTCTGGAAGTGGCGCTTGCCCCAGTGGGGCCGGCCGCCGTACTCGTTCATGATCGCCTCTACCGCTTCGAAGTAGGGACGCCACTCCATGCCGCGGTACTGGTGGACGGCGATGTAGGTGGTGTCGCGCTCGTGCGAGGGGCTGAGCAGCGCGTCGTCGCCGGCGGTCACCCGCATCTCGATCGGGAAGAAAACCGGGTAGCGGTTGGAGCGGATCCACTCGATCACCCGGCGCGCCGCCTCGGGACCGTGCTCGCGCGGCACCCCGTACTCCATCTCGGTGAAGCGCACGCGGCGGTCGTTGGCGAAGATCCGGTCGCTGCGATCGGTCGACTTGCTACCCGAAGCGAGCCAAGCGGCGAGGCGCGAGAGCGAGGGAATCGCTCGCGGCATTGCCTTGCCCGTGGCCGAGATCGCCTCCAGCGCCCAGTTTTCGAGGACGATGTCGTTGAGGAAGGCGGCGGTCCGGCCACGCGGCCGGGCTGGCTCGTCGGTGCGGTTGCGCTCCAGCACCAGGGCCGAGTCGGCGTAGGGGAAGGTGAAGAGCTCGAAATGCTCGTGGGCCTCGGCGCGCTCCTGGAAGGAATCGAGAACCTCATCTCGCGGTAACGGGGTGTCGACCCGGTGCAGAGTGAAGGCGGGAACGCAGCGGATCGTCACCGAGCAGATCGCGCCGAGGGCGCCGACGCCCACTCGCGCCGCGCGGAGCAGCTCCGGCTCGTCCTCGGCTGTCAGCTCGCGCAGCGAGCCGTCGGCGAGAACCAGCTCCATGCCCACGATCTGCGAGGAGATGTTGCGCAGCTTCGCCCCCGTGCCGTGGGTGCCGGTCGAGATCGCGCCCGCAATCGTCTGCCGGTCGATGTCGCCGAGGTTCTCCATCGCCAGGCCGAGCCGGTGCAGCGACTCGTTGAGGCCCGCGAGCACGGTGCCGCCGCCGACTTTGACCAAGCCCGAACCCGGATCGGCGTCGATCACCCCGCTGATCCGGCCAAGGTTCAGCATCGTGCCGCCGTCGATCATCGCCGCCTCGGTGAAGGAGTGGCCGCTGGCGGCAACGCTGACCTTGCGACCCGCCGCCGCCGCGGCGGCGACCGCCTCAGCCAGCTGCGCGCGGCTCTCGGGCCTCAGCTGCTCGAACGGCCTGCACGCTTGGTCGCCGGCCCAATTGCGCCAGGTGCCCTCGTCCTGCCTGTCCCTTTCGGAAGCCGCCATGCTGCGAAGAGCCTAGCCCGCCGCCGGGCGCACCGGCGGCGGCGCCAGCGCCCGGGAGGAAAACGCGACCGTGGCCAGCAGCAGCACGATGATGAACAGGCTCGGCGCCGCGTTGCCGGCGAGACTGGCAGCGGCGCCGCCGGCCAGGCCGCCCACGACCTGCCCTGCCGCCCAGGCCATATTGGACAGGCCCGCCGCATAGCCCTGGTGCAGATTGCTGGCCTCGGCCATCTCGGAGAGCATCGTCAGCGCAGGGGTGAAGCAGATACCCCCACCCAGCGAGGTGAGGATCAGGCCGGTCATCACGACTCCCATTGCCTGGCCGATCGCGATCGCGGCCATCGCCACGGCACAGATGCTGAGGCCGACCATGAACGGTGTGCGGCGCCCGGCACGATCGGAGTAGCGGCCGGCGATCGGCGCCAGCGCCGCCTCCAGCGCCGCGCCGGCGATGAAGCCGCCCGCGATCAGGACGTGGCCGCCGCCGAGGTCGGCGATTTGCAGCGGAACGAGCACCTCAACCGCCCCAAACATCACGGAGGGAATCGCCACGAAGGAGGTGGCCAGCAGGATCGGGCGGCTGAAGATTGTCTCCGCGACCTCGCGCAGCTCCTGGTGCTCCGGAGCTTCGGCCTCGGGCAGCCGCGCCGCGAAGACCGCCAGCACGAGAGCGACCACGAGGACCGCGCTGAAGACCACTTCGGTGCCGACGGTGGCGGCCAGCGCCCCCAGCGCCGGCCCCAGCAGCGCTCCCGCTACCGCGGTTCCGAGGGCGGTGCCGATGATCGAGCCCCGCCGCTCCGCCGGAGCGGTCGTGATCAGCCAGGTCAGCGCGCCCGACCAGATCAGCGCCCCAGCCCCCCCCTGTATGAAGCGAGCCACGTCGAGCAAGAGGAAGGTTTGGGCAAAGCCGAAGCCCAGGCTCGAGAAGCCAAGCAAGGTGAGACCGGCCAGCACCGTGCGCTTGGGGCCGAAGCGAGCGGCGACCAGGCCGGCGGGCAGCGAGAAGACCAGCGTCCCGGCGGCGTAGGAGGCGGAGAGAACTCCGGCCTGGGCCTTGCTCAGCCCGAGATCGGCGACGTAGTCGGGCAGCAGCGGTGCGATCGCCGAAAAGAAGACGACGTCGAAAAAGACCATCGCCGAGGCAAGTATGAGCAATCGACGCATTGCAGACAATACAATCATCTAAAGCGATCGCGGGCCTCATCCAAGCCGTCTAGCATCGATGGATCGCCTACTCCGGAGGGGTGGCAGAGCGGTTGAATGCACCGGTCTTGAAAACCGGCAGGCGTCGCAAGGCGTCTCGGGGGTTCGAATCCCTCCCCCTCCGCTACAGAGCCCAATTGTGCCGGTCGCCGGCGCCTACTTCACCACGAGGGCGACGTTGAACCCGTCATGGCCCTTCGGGCCGACCGTCTGGATCGTCGTCGCCTCGACGCGGGGGTCGGCGGCGAGCATCTCATGGAGGCGGCGCTGGGCGGGGATCGTGGGGTCGTCGCTGTCGGGGTCGGCGAGCCGACCGAAGCGGACGACGTTGTCGCTGATGAGGAGACTGCCAGGGCGGGAGTGCTCGAGCGCCCAGGCGAAGTAATCAGGCGTGTGGACCTTGTCGGCATCGATGAACGTCAGGTCGAAGGGACCGGCGCCCTCCGCCTCGATTTGGGGAAGCTGATCGAGGGCCGGACCGACGCGCTGGTCGACGAGATCGCCGAGCCCGGCCCGGGCGACGTTCCGGCCCGCGACCTCGGCGTTTCGAGGCTCTGCCTCCAGGGTGATCAGGCGACCGTCGGGGGGCAGGGCCCTCGCCAGCCAGATCGTGCTGTAGCCACCGAGCGTGCCGAACTCGAGGATCCGCTTCGCCCCGATGGCCCTGGCCAGCAGGTGGAGTAGCTTGCCCTGCGCGGGCGAGACCTGGATCGCTGGCAGGCCCGCCTCGTCGCTAGCTCGAAGCGCCGCCTCGAGCGCCTCGTCATGCGGTGCCAGCAACCCGGCCGCGTAGTCGTCGACCGCCGTCCAATTCTCCTGCGACACGGTTGAGGTCTATCAGGACGGTGCCGCGGGAAGGAAACCTCGTGCGACGACCGAACGTGCGGAGATGGAGACGGCATCGCGCCGGGGGCGCAGGCGTGAGCGTTGGGTGCAGCGGGCGGAGCGGGTCAGCGACGCCTTCGGACTGGTCTTCGTGCTGGTGGTGGTCACCTACGTGCTCGCCTCGCTGCTGGAGAACCGCGGCTGGACCTCGGTGGTGCTCACGGTGGCGACGAGCGCAACCTCGGTAGTGGCGCTGACCAGCTCGCATGCGCACGCCCGGGTCGTGCGCGTCGCCCTGGCGCTTTCGATCCTGACCGTGGTCCTCGCCACCATCGGGGCCGCCGCCGACAACCACGACTGGCTCAACCTGGCGACGCTGATCCAGGTCTCCCTGCTGACGGTGGCGATGGGGGCGGTTCTGCGACGCGTCGTGATGGCCCCGGAAGTTGGTTCGCGCACGATCCTCGGCGCGCTCAGCGTCTACGCGGTCCTGGGCATCCTCTTCACTTTCCTCTACGGCGTCATCGATCGGGTCCAGGGAGGGCCGTTCTTCGAAGGTCACCCGCATCCCGCCAGCTCCGACTTCCTCTTCTTCAGCTACACAACGCTGACCACGACCGGCTACGGCAACCTCGTGCCGGGCGGGCAGCCGGGTCGCCTTATCGCCGGCCTGGAGATGATGGCGGGACAGATCTTCCTCGTCACCCTCGTCGCTGGCCTGGTCAGCCTCTGGCGCCCGGGCGAGGCGATCCGGCGCCGGCGCGAAGCGAAGGCTCAGCCGGAAAGCACCGAGCCGAGCTCGGCCAGCTGAGATTCCATCGCCTCGCAGAGGCGATCGCACAGCTCGAGGACCGCTGGATCCGCGATGCGGTAGAGCGAGCTCGTCCCCTGCTTGCGGCGCGTGATGAAGCCCTCGGCCCGCAGCGCCGCGAGGTGCTTGGAGGCGTTCTGCTGGGAGGTGCCGAGTGCCTCGGTCAGCTCGCCAACCGAGATCTCCTCGCAGCGGCGCAGCTGGTCGAGGATGCGCAGTCGGGTCGGATCGGAGAGCGCGCGGAACCGCCCGGCGATCAGCTCGGCGGCATCGGGTTGGAGCGGGCTCTGCATCATTCTGATATCTTACCGTTTCACAACTGTAAAGTTGTTAATCAGTACAGCGACCAACTTGGAGGATAGCGATGCCCGAAGTTGCCACTCCACCCCCCGTCCGACTTGGCACGATCGGACGCCTCGGCCGCTTTGCCGCCGAGCAACGACGCTGGGTCTTCCTCGGCTGGGCGGTGATCGCGGTGGGGCTCGGGGTGCTGGCGCCGCGCGTGGAGACCGCCCTCTCGGGTGCGGGGTGGCAGGCCAACGGCTCGGAGTCGGTCGAAGTCCGTCGGCAGGTCGATCGGGCTTTTGCCGGGGCGGGCACCTACTCGCTGCAGGTTGCGATCCACTCGGACCGGCTTGCGGCCGCGTCACCCACCTTCCAGCTCACCCTCGCCCGGGCGGAACGCATCCTCGCCGCCGATCCAGCGGTGGGCAAGGTCGTCCCTCCCCGCCCCAGCCTCTCGATCTCCCGTGACGGCCACACCGCGGTGCTCCGCGCCGGCGCCGGCAAGGACGCGAACGGGATGGTCGCCGCCGCCGACGAGCTGAAGGCACAGATCGCCGCCTCCGCCGCCCCAGGCGTCGAAGCGAACCTGACCGGGGCGGCCGGGATGTGGTCGGACTTCAACGAAGCCAACCGCGACGCGATGCTCAAGTCCGAGCTGCTCTCCTGGCCGGTCACCCTGGCGATCCTCGTCCTCGCCTTCGGCTCCCTGGTCGCCGCTGGGCTGCCGCTGATGCTGACCATCGTCGGCCTGATCGCCTCAGCGGGCGTGCTCTATCTCGGCACCCTGATCTCGCCGATCTCGATCTGGGCGATGAACTTCGCGCTGATGTTCGCGCTCGCCCTGGGCATCGACTACGCCCTCTTCGTGGTCATGCGCTTCCGCAACGCCCTGCTCGGGCAGACACGCTCGGTATCCGACGCCGTGGGGGAAACGATGGACACGGCCGGCAAGGCCGTGCTCTTCTCCGGGATCACGGTGCTGATCTCCCTCTCGGCGGTGATGCTCGTGCCGAGCCCCGCCTTCCGCTCGGTGGCGCTGGGAATCATCGTCGCCGTGCTGTTCGTGCTGGCAGCGACGCTGACGCTTCTGCCCGCGATCCTGGCCAAGCTGGGACCGCGAATCGACAGGCTCGCCTTGCCGTGGGCGCGCGGCGGCGAGCACCGCTCGCCGGCCTTCGCCCGCTGGGGAGAGCTGCTCTGGCGTCGCCCGCTCGCCTTTGGTGGCATCGCCCTCGCCATCCTGGTCCTGCTTGCGCTTCCGATCCTCGGCCTGAGAACGGGAATGCCCTCGATCAAGGTCGTGCCGAAGGGCGATCACTCGCGGATCGGCTACCAGCAGGTCACCGCCGCCTTCGGCCCTGGCGCGCCCGGCACGCTTCAGGTGGTCGCGCCGCGGCGACAAGGCGACGCGGCGCTGGCGGCGCTGCGGTCCGATCGTGGGATCGCAGCCACCCTGCCGCCCCAAGCTGGCGCCGGCGGCGTTCGGCTAATCGAGGCGATCCCCGCCGACGGCCCCTCCACGACGGCTTTCGGGGGCACGGTCGACCGGCTGCGCACCGCGCTGCCCCCTGCGGCCCTGCTGGGCGGCCCTGCGGTCGAGAACCACGACCTCGAAGCGGCCCTGACAGCGAAGGCCCCGCTCGCGATCGGCGTGGTGCTGGCACTCGGCTTCCTGCTTCTGCTGGTCGCCTTCCAAGCGCCACTGGTCGCGGCAATGGGCGTTCTCGCCAACCTGCTCTCGACCGCGGCCGCCTTCGGCGTCGCCACCTTGATCTTCCAGCACGGTCATCTCTCCGGCCTCCTCGGCTTCGAATCGCAGGGCTTCCTCGACGCCTGGGGACCGATCTTCTTCTTCGCGATGATCTTCGCGATCGCGATGGACTACACGGTCTTCCTGCTCTCCTCGGCCCGCGAGCACTGGGAAGCGTCGAGGGATCCCCGCGAGGCGATGGTTGGCGGTCTCGCTCACTCCGGGCGCGTGGTCCTAGCCGCCGGAGCGGTCATGGTGGCGGTCTTCTTCACCTTCGCCCTCTCCGGCCCGCTGCCGCCGAAGGAGATGGGAGTGATTCTCGGCGTGGCCGTGCTGCTCGACGCTTTCCTGGTCCGCCTGCTGCTCTTGCCGGTATTCCTGCGCCTCGCGGGCCGGGCGGCCTGGTACTCGCCGAGATGGCTCGACCGTGTGCTGCCCGACGTCAAGTTCGGTCACGGAGACTCGGCGGTGCGGGTCAAGGGCGACCGCCGGCTGGCTGGCGACCCCAGCGCGGCCTAGGAGGGGCTACTCGGAGAGCTCGACGCGTTCGATCGTCTGCGGTTCGAGGGGGCGGTCGGACGCGTCCGTCTCCGTCGACTCGATCGCATCGACGGCGTCCATGCCCTCGACGACCCGGCCAAAGACCGTGTGCTTGCCGTCGAGCCAAGACGCCGCAGCAGTGGTGACGATGAAGAACTGCGAGCCGTTGGTGTTGGGCCCGGCGTTTGCCATCGCCAGCGCCCCGCGAACTATCTTGTGCTCGTTGATCTCGTCCTCGAATTCGTAGCCGGGACCGCCGCGGCCGGTGCCCTCCGGGCAGCCGCCCTGGATCATGAAGTCGGGGATGATCCGGTGGAAGATGAGCCCGTCGTAGAAACCGTCGGCGGAGAGCTTGCGGAAGTTCTCGACCGTCTTCGGCGCCTCGGAATCGTGCAGCTCGAGCACGATCGCGCCAGCGTTGGTGTGGAGGGTTGCCTGCGACATCGAGGAGGCACCCTACCCGGTTACGCGAATCGTCAACGGAGCCGACGCCCCCGGTGCATAGGGCCAGCGCTCCTCGGCGAGGGCGACCGCGCGCAGGCGAATGCTGGCGGAGCCGCTGATATAGCGGAAGCGGTAGCGGGCGCGAAAGTGCCCGCCGTGGTCGGTGCGCGTGACCAGGACCGGGCGCCACCGCTTTGCCGCCTCCTCGTAGTACTGGATCGCGACGAGCTTGCCCCGCCGCGGCAACGGTGCCCCGAGGCTGCGCACGCGGCCGGCGAAGTGGAGTAGCTCGCCGGTGCCGAGCCGGTGCGGCGCGGCCTCGAGCTCGACGCCGCTGCGTACGCGCAAAGTCAAGGGACCGCGCTCGGCACGGTCCAGCTGCGAGTCACCCGGAAACGAGACGGAGATCCGACGCGAGGTGCCGCCGGCCAAATGCAGCTGAAAACCCCCGCGCGAGCCGCTCGTGACGGCGTTGATCCGCGCTCGTCCGAGGGCGCCGCGCGAGGGCCGCTCGACCACTCGCAAACGGCGACCGGCGAGCCCGGCGCCGTCGGCGTCGACCAGGCGGCCGCTGAGGGTCGCCGCCGCCTGGAAGGGCACGGTCAACTCGGTGCCCTTGCGACCGCGCCAACCGAGCCGGGCAAAGATGCGGGCCCTGCCGCGTGCGGCCTCGACGCGTTCCGCTCGTTTGAGTCCGGTCGTCGGCTCGCCAGCGACCTTGCGTACCGTCATCTGGGTGCCGTCCGCTCGCCGCGTGGTCGTCGCCGTGTTGCCGGCGCCATCGATCGCGTCGGCCCGAAAGACGTAGGTCCCCGGACCGAGGTCGCTCGGAACGCGGGCGATCGCTTGAGCCGTCTCGGCTGAGTCCCCGCGCTGAAATTTCGCCGGCAGCTCGACCCACTGCTGACTGTCGAGGCGCCGGCAGTAGATCTCGCCGGCGGCGGGACCCGCATGCGAGTCGGCGATCGTCGCGCTGACCTGCGCGGGCACGCCGCCATCGCCAGGCGTGACGTCGAAGGCCACGCCCGGCGGAACGTCGTCGAAGCGCAGCGTCGCCGACGCGGTCGCCGAGGCCGACTCGTTGCCGGCCTCGTCGCGCAACCAGACGCTCAGCGTGTAGAGACCCGCCCGCGGAACGAAGAGATCCCGCAGGGACGCCAGCTCGTGCCCTGGCACGAACTTGCCGCCGCTGTCGTAGCCGTTGGGGCCGGTGATGCGCCATGAGGCCCCGCCGATGGCACTGGCAGGACCCTGGTCAGGATTGACCCACGACAGGTCGAAGTCATTGCTTCGACGCCAGGCCTCGCCGCCGGCGAGACCGAGGTTGCGGGGATGGGCGGGGGGATTGTTGTCGATCAAAACCGTGCGCGCCGGCAAGCAGTTGACGTTGGCGGCGAAGTCAGTGGCGCAATGGGTGACGCTGTGCGGCCCGTCGCTGAAGCGCGCCGTGGAAATCGGGTAGTAGCCGACTCGATCGAGGGGGCAGGGACGCATCGTCGTGGCGCGCAGCTCACCGCCGACCGAGATGCTGTTGCACGGATGTGGGTGTACGACAACCGAGCTGCCGTCGACGAGCGCTTCGGTGCGACTCAATCCCGCTCCGAAGTCATTGGCGACGTAGCCAAGCTTGCGATCGCCCCGCAGCCAACCCGGCGCCAGCATGTCGCCGTCTATCGCGGAAGTGGGCGGGTAGTCGTCCTCGACCGTGATCGTTAGCGCCCGAATCGCCGACCAGGAGCCGGGATCGAGACTGCACCACTTGCTCTCGGCCTTCGCGCAGAGGAGGCGGTCCTCGAGGGCCGGTTGAGCGGGGTTGAAGCCGGCGACGAACTCGCGCGGGGTGGTGTCGGTCGTGCCCGCGGCAGCGAAAGCGTTGAAGTCGCCGTTCCACGTTCCAACGCCGATCCGCTGCTCGATCCCGTCGTGCAAGGCATGCCACCAAGTGCCGCTCACCCGTGTGATGCCGGTGCCGGCCGGCGCGTCCCAGCGCCAGCGCGCGTAGCGGGTTCCCGACACCGTGCTCTGGCCATCGCGGGTGAAGCTCTTCAGGTGGGCGCCGTCGAAGGGATCGGCACCGGGCGGCGTCGCGCAGTAGGCGTCTGGCCTGAACTTGGCTCCGCCCGTACTGTCGGCCCAGACAGCCTCGGCACCGACGTGCCACCCGCACTGCGCGACCGCGTACTTGCCGGCTGTCGCCTCCTTTGCAGCCAGCAACAGCAGTGCCAGAGCCAGCGCAACCCCCATCGCAACGATGCGGCCCAAGCCGCCCCGCGTGCCCGACATGACCCCTCCTTCGTTCGAAAACACGTGCGGGGCCTAAGGGCGCGACGACGCGAACTCTCCCCCTCCTCGGCAGCCGGCGCGCGGGCTGCCGCTGCGCCGCTCTGCGAGAATGACCTCGATGCCACTTCCCACTCAGGATCAGATAACCGAGAAGCTGCGCGCAGTGATCGACCCCGAGCTGCGCCGCTCGATCGTCGAGCTGGGCATGGTCCGCTCGATCGAGGTCAAGGAGGACGGCCGGGTCGAGGTCGTCGTCTCGCTGACCACAGCGGGCTGCCCGATTCGCTCCCACTTCGAACAGGCCGTTGCCAAGCAGGTCTCCGAGCTGGAGGGCGTAACCGAGGTCGCGGTCGGCTTCGACGTGCTCTCCGATTCGGAGAAAACGAACCTCCAACAGACGCTGGGCCGGGGCAAGCTTCCCGCCGGTGCCCTCGCCCAGGTCAAGAACGTGATCTGCGTCGCGTCGGGCAAGGGCGGCGTCGGCAAGTCGACGATGACCGCCAACCTGGCAGCGGCGCTGACCGCCGAAGGCCATCCCGCGGGCGCGCTGGACTGCGACGTCTACGGCTACTCGATCCCGCGCATGCTCGGCGTCAACAGCAAGCCGGAGGTCAACGCCGAGCGCAAGATCCTGCCGCTCGAGGCGGCCGGCGGCGTCAAGGTGATGTCGATCGGCTTCTTCGTCGAGGAGAACTCGGCCGTCGTCTGGCGCGGGCCGATGCTGCACAAGGCGATCCAGCAATTCCTCGAGGACGTCGCCTGGGGCGAGCTCGAGTACCTGCTGCTCGACCTTCCGCCGGGAACCGGGGACGTCTCGATGACGCTGGCGCAGTTGCTCCCCCAGGCCAAGTTCGTCCTCGTCACCACTCCCCAGCCCGCCGCGCAGACGGTCGCCAAGCGGGCCGCCGATATGGCGGCCAAGTTCGACCTCGAGCTGCTGGGCGCGGTCGAGAACATGTCCGGCTTCACCACCCCCCAGGGAGAGCGGGTGACGATCTTCGGCGAGGGCGGTGGGCAGCTGCTCGCCGATGAGCTGGACATTCCGCTGCTCGGTAAGGTGCCGCTATCGGAGGCCCTGCGCGAGCACGCGGACACCGGCAGTCCCCTGGTCACCGCCAAACCCGATTCGCCCGCTGCGCAGGCGATTCGGCAGGTGGCCCGCGGCATCGTCTCCTCAACACCGCAGGAGCTGCCGGTCCTGCAGGCGGCACCGGCTGCGGCGGAACCAGCTCCGCTCAGCGGGACGCCGCTCCCGGTCGTCCAGTAGCGGCCCGCAAGAGGGCCGGCCCCACCTCCTGGGACCGGCCCACCAAAGCGCGTCGGCGCCTAGTTGTGCTTGAACACCTGCACGCTTGGCATGACCGCGCTGACCTCGTTGATAGCCATCCCCATCACCTCCCTTCGAGTCGCATGCCCGGGAGACCGGGATCGGGAGGTAATACTAAGAAAAATCTAAATATTTGGTAAAGCTTGAGTATAGGTCCCCACCAATCAGGGAAACTCGCCTATCCTCGGCAGCCTTACCAATGAGCAGCTCTTGACTGGAGGGATCAGCCTTGGCGACGACCGCGAAGGGGCAGAGGAAGACGATTGACGAGGCGGTGGCCTATGCCGTCGGGCATCGGATCAGGATCGACGCGCTTTCCATCCTCAACGAAGGCACGGCAAGCCCAAACGAAATCGCCAAAGCCATTGGCGAGGGGGTCAGCAAGGTCGGTCATCACATCAAAGAACTGTTCGACGCCGGTTGCATCGAATTCGTCGGCACCGAACAGCGACGTGGGGCGACCGAGCATTTCTACCGTGCGATCGCGCGCCCCTTCGTCAGCGACGAGGAAGCGCGCAAGCTCCCTCCTGAGACCAAGAGGGAGTTTGCGGCGCTGATCCTGCAGGCGATCATGGCCGAGGGCCTCGCCTCGCTGCGGGCCGGCAAGATGGACGACGATGATGACGTCTGGATGAGCTGGCGCTCGGTGACCCTCGACGAGCAGGGCCGCCGTGAAGTCGCCGACGAGCAGGCGGGGTCATACGGGCGAATCGAGGAAATCGAGGCACGGGCCGCCGCCCGCCTGGTCGAATCGGACGAGGCCGGCACATCGACCGTGGTCGCGGCAATGGGCTTCGAGCGCAGTCGCTCTGGCAGGCCACCGGGGGAGCGCTTGCCAAGCGGCGAAGCTGAGCGCTCAGAAAATCGACTGCAATGCCCTGGCAGCCAGGAGGGCGGCCGCTAGGCCGCCCTCCCAGTCCATCGAGCAAGCATCGAGCGCCAAACCTGGAGCATCGTGCTGACGACCCAGCGTGCGGCCACTCGACGCAACAACGATGTTAAAGCTAAAAAATGGCCCACTGGGTTCTTTTCCACTGGGTGGGCCATTCCGCCCCGAAATTCTCTGCGCAAAGACCCCAATTTAGGGATCCCGGCGCGAGCGCGACGATCCACATCGGGCGGAGCAGGACCAGGGACGCACCAAGAGACGGCGATGCCCCGGCCCCGCTTTATCGCCCCATTCTTCGTTGCTCCCTTTGCTCTGTTCGATGGACTGGGAGAGCCTCAGGAACCGGCACGACCGGGGCGTGCTCAGCGAGCACGAGCGATCGCTTGATGCTTCCTCCGATGCACTTGTCTCCCTCTGGCACAGCTCCAGCCCTCGGCCTCCCACTGCCGCGACTGGATGATGCTGAGCCGCCGACGATTGTCTGATACGCCCCAGGTCTTGTCAAGGTAACTACACGGTTCTACGAGTAAGCTCAAACGAGAACTGCTTATCAATCAGGAAATACAAGGGGGGTCCGGATGCTTTCGGATGACAAGGCGGATCTGGTCCGGCGGCGATTCGAGGCGTTGGATCGCGGCAACTTCGATGTCCTCGATGAGCTGTTCTCGCCGGAGTACGAGCTACACCCTGGCGCCACGTCGGAGGCCTTGAGCCTGGACCAGACGAAGGCGCTTTACCGAAGTCTCTACGACGCCTTTCCGGACCTGGAGCACACCATCGAGCGGCAGCTGGTGGATGGAGACAGGGTCGTCACCCTCTGGATCGCATCTGGCACGCACCGCAACTCGTTCCTCGGCGCCGAGGCGACGGGCTCCCGGGTCACGTTCTCGGGCATCAACGTCTACACGGTCGCCGATGGGAAGTTCATCCGCAGCGACGTGAGCTGGGATCTGCTGCCGGTGCTTCGTCAGCTCGATATCTCCCCACGGCGCGACTCGCTGTTCGACCTGGCGCGAGGTGGGCGCGACGGGGAGGCGTCCTGAACGTGCTGCGTTAGGCCGCTAGGCCCTCAGGCGCTGGCCTTGCTCTTGTAGTAGTCGGCGTTGATCTCGGCGTACTTGGCCCACTCGGCCGGGAGCTGATCCTCGGCGAAGCAGGCGTCCACCGGGCAGGCCTCGACGCAGGCATCGCAGTCGATGCACTCGTCCGGGTCGATGTAGAGCATCTCAACCGAGTCGTAGTCGGGCTCGTCCGGCGTCGGGTGGATGCAGTCGACCGGACAGACCTCGACACACGAGTTGTCCTTCTGGCCGATGCACGGCTCGGCGATGACGTAGGTCATTCGAGGCTTATCTCCTGGGGTCGTCGTTTCGGTGCCGCCGGAGGCTCGTAGGCCCCCGCCAAAAGCGCGGATGCATATTTTACGGATTGCGCGGCGGAGGACGCTTCCCCACTAGCATCGGCGCTCGATGCTGCTGCTGACCGGAGCGACTGGAAGCGTTGGATCGCGCCTGTTGCCGCTGCTGCTCGAGCGCGGCGAGGACGTGCGGTGCCTGGTGCGTGAGCCGCGCCGGCTGGGCGATCGCCGCGTCGACGTGCAGATCGCCCTCGGCGATCTCGGCGAGATGTCGGACCCCTACTTGGTGCGCCAGGCGCTACGCGGCGTCGACACGGTCGTCCACCTGGCGGCGACGATTCGCGATCAGCCGCCGCACCGGATCGAAGAGCTGAACGGCCTGGCCACGGTGCGTCTGCTGCGCGCCGCCGAGCGCAGCAGCGTGCGCCGCTTCGTCTTCTTCAGCGCCCTCGATGCCGCGGCCGCGCAGCGCACGCGCTTCTTCCGCGCCAAGTGGCTGGCCGAGCAGGCCGTCGCTTCCTCGCCGCTGCAGACGACGATCTTCGCCCCCTCGATCGTCTACGACCATTCCGACCCGTGGATCACGTTGCTGCGCCGCTTCTCCTTTTTGCCGGTCATGCCGGTTTCCGGTAACGGTCGGGCACGCTTCGAGCCGATCTGGGCCGTGGACGCCGCGCGCTGCGTGGTCGCGGCCCTCGATCGAGACGGACGACCGCGCTACGAGCTCGCCGGCCCGGAAACGCTCAGCTACGACGAGATGTCGGACCTGGTCAGTCGCGTCGCCGGGCGGCCGCGCCCGCTGGTCCACCTGCCACTGCCGCTCGTGCGCGCCGGGTTGATCGCGATCCGCTCCGTTTTCGGCGAGGCCGTGTTTGCGACCTGGGAGGAGGCAGAGTTGATGGAGGTGCCGATGCTCAGCCGGCGTGGCACGGCCGATGCGGAGGAGCTCGGAGTCGAGCCGAGAAGGATGGTCGATGTTCTGGAGGAGGATTAGACAAGCGGCGGTGCTGGCGGTGGCGTTCGGCGCGCTCCTCGCCAGCCAGGCCCGTGCGCTGACCCTGGTGCCACCCAAGCCGGGTGTCCTGCTCGGCGTCAGCGACAAGGGGACGACGCAGGCCTTCAACGAATTCGCCGCGCTGCTGGTAAAGCACCCGGCGCTGCTGGAGACCTTCCACCCCTGGGGGAACAGCCTCAACGCGGCCTACGAACGCTGGCGGGAAACGGCGACCCGGCCGGTCGTGGCGATCGCCACGACCGATGATCAGACGCTGGCGGAGCTGATCACGCCAGAGCAGATCGCGCTCGGGGCCGGCGACGACTACCTGCTGCAGATCAACGACTTCTTCGCCAAACGCGGCCTGCCCGCTTACATCAGGCCGCTGGGCGAGCCCAACCGCTGCCTCAACGCCTGGTCGGCGGTCAACTGCGACGGCACGCCGAAGGGGGGTGAACACACGACCGGCTGGTACAAGCAGGCTTTCCGCCGCATCGTCACGATCGTTCGCGGCGGCCAGAGCCTGGAAGGGATCAACGCGACGCTGGCCGAAATCGGCCTGCCGCCGCTCAACCGCACAAAGGGGCCGAACCCGACCACCCTGCCGGCGGCCCCGGTGAGCATCGTCTGGAGCCCGCTGCCGGGCGGATCGCCGCGGGTCAAGGGCAACTTCCCCGGCAACTACTGGCCCGGTGCGCGCTGGGTCGACTGGGCAGGCACCGACTTCTACTCCGAATATCCGGTCTGGAAAGACCTCAACCGCTTCTACGTCGGCAAGCAGTGGAGGGGTAAGCCGCTGGCGATCACCGAGTGGGCGGTCTCCGGCAAAGACGAACCCCGCTTCGTCAAACAGCTGATCGCCTGGACCGTGAAGCACCCGCGCACCCGCATGCTCATCTACTACACCGGCTTCGGCCCGGGCGCCAACCCCTACGACCTCAGCCTCTACCCCCGCACCACCAACACCCTCCGCCTCAAGCTCCGCCGCCCCAACTTCCTCCAGTACGCCGAATACAACGCCGGCCTGCTGCCGCCGTTGCCTCCACCGCCTCCGAAAACCGCCAAGGCCCCGTAAAGCGAGAGGCCCGGCAGTTGCCGGGCCTCTCTGAAACCGCACTCGCCTGTTGAGGCGAGGATACGCCTGGGCAGGCGTGGCTACATCATTCCGCCCATGTCGGGCATGCCGCCCGGCATGCCACCGCCAGCGCCCTCCTTCTCGGGCGGCTCGGCGATAATCGCCTCGGTGACCAGGATGTTCTTGGCGATCGAGGCCGCGTTCTGCAGCGCCGAGCGAGTGACCATGGTCGGGTCGATGACGCCGGCCGCGATCAGGTCCCCGTAGGAGCCGTCGGCCGCGTTGAGGCCTTCGCCGGCCTTCAGGTCGCGGACCTTGTTGACCACGACCGAGCCCTCCAGGCCGGAGTTCTCGGCGATCTGGCGGACCGGCTCCTCGAGCGCGCGGTGGACGATGCGAGCGCCGGTCGCCTCGTCCGGGTCCTCGTGCTTGTCGGCGTCGAGGTTGGACTGAGCGTTGAGCAGGGCAACGCCACCGCCCGGCACGACGCCCTCCTCGAGCGCGGCGCGGGTCGCCTGCAGCGCGTCCTCGACGCGGTGCTTCTTCTCCTTCATCTCGGTCTCGGTGGCGGCGCCGACCTTGACCACGGCGACGCCGCCGGCCAGCTTGGCGAGGCGCTCCTGGAGCTTCTCGCGATCGAAGTCGGAATCGGTGTTGTCGATCTCGTTTTTGATCTGGCCGATCCGGCCCTTGATGGCGTCGGCCTCGCCGGCGCCGTCGATGATCGTCGTCGTGTCCTTGGAGACGACGACGCGGCGGGCTTTGCCGAGCTGGGTGAGCTGGGTGTTCTCTAGTTTGAG
>JASLIG010000041.1 GCA_030152805.1 Solirubrobacterales bacterium | reverse complement strand
ATCAATCGGGCAAATGGGCAGACATGGTCAACTCGATGCGGAAGTACGTCGGGTCCAACACTCTGTCCGGAGGTCTCGAGTGGAACGCGACCCTGCTCGAGGGGGACCTCGAGGACTCGATCCCGAAGCTGAAGGACGAGGTCGAGGGTGACCTGTTCATGCACGGGAGCGGCGAGTTCGCGTACGCCCTCGCCGAGAAGGGCCTGATCGACGAGTACGAGGTCTACCTGAACCCGCTCGTCTGGGGCGAGGGAAACGTTCACGTGCTCGGCGACAGGGGAACCGTTCGGATGGAGCTCGACGACGTGAAGCGGTTCGACTCCGGAGTGGTCCTCCTCGTCTACCTCCCCGGCGCCTAAACCCGGATCCCCTCGTGCTGACTACTGCTTTTCGGTGTCCTTACCGGGGCCGCCAATCAGCTTGTCGCTCCCGCCGCCGCCCTTCAAGGTGTCGCGGCCGGGCCCGCCGAGCAGCTTGTCCCCCGCAGAACCGCCGAAGAGAATGTCGTTTCCGGGTCCGCCGTCGATCTTGTCGTTGTCCGCACCGCCGCTCAGCCTGTCGTTGAGGTTGCCGCCGGTGATGGAGTCGAAGCCGAGCCCAGCTTCGAAGACGTTGATGTGACCCGGAGCCCCGATGAACTTGTCGTCGGAGAATTCGGTCGGATCGTTCGCCGTGGAGATGGCGCGGATCTCGATCGGCCCCTGGCCGCCGCCCAGATCGTCGGGCAGCTGCGAGAAGTCGTAGAGGGTGGACACGGACGAAGAAGCCTCGATCCGCCTCAAGTCGCGGCAGTAGACAGGGCCGTTATCGACGAAAGCGCCGCTGACGGTGATCTCGCCGTCGCTCGCGCAGCGAGGGACGATTTTCCCCTCGCCGCCATCAACCGTGAGCACACCGTTGCTGAAGGTGCCAAAGGCATCCGCCCTCGCCGGCATGAACACCGCGATTGCCAACACGAGCGTCGCGCCGATCAGCGCCCAGCAGGATGATCTGCCAAACCGAAGCCGAAGCGCTTCCATCGCTGCCACAAGTCAAGTTTAGGGTCAGCCAAGGGAAACCGCGTAACGCCGGATATGGCGGCGCTATTTGGTGCAACGGTCCTGAACTCGCCAATCGCCGCCGATCGTGCCGAGTCCATTGCCATCCTGCGCGCAAGATGGAACGCCTCTCGAAGAAATCGGGAACCGGATTCCGCCTTGCGGGCATCTACCGCTGATGGCAAGCGACCGAGACCTGTGGGAGCGGACCCGCAGCGGCGACGCCGAGGCGTTCGGCGACCTCTACGAGCGCCATGCCCGCGCGGTTCAGTCCTACTGCCTGTGGCGCACCGCCGACCTCCAGGCTGCCGAGGATGCGACGGCGACGGTGTTTCTCGAAGCCTGGCGTAAGCGGGGGCGCCTGACCCTGAGCACGGATTCCGCCGCGCCACTGCTACTGGGGATCGCCAACAACGTGCTGCGCCGCCAGTGGCGCAGCCAGCGACGCTACCGAGACGCCCTCGAGCGGGTTCGAAGCGTCGGCCCGACCCTTCCGCGCGACATCGAGGCCGAGGCGATCGCCCGCGTCGATGCGATCCAGCAGCTGCGTGATGGCGGCGAGGCGATCCGGCAGCTGCCGCGGCGGGAGCGGGAGGTGCTCGCCCTGCTCGCCTGGAGCGATCTCTCCTACGGGGAGATCGCCGAGGCCTTGGGCCTTCCGGTGGGGACCGTGCGCTCCCGCCTCGCCCGCGCCCGCACGCGCCTCGGCGATGCCTTTCCTGACCCGACCGCAGCCAGACCCGCGGAGGAACCTCTGTGACCAAGTCCAAACCAGACCTCTCACCCCTTCTTCCCGACGACACCACCCTGAAGGCGCGGCGATCGGCGCTCGTCGACGCGGTTAAGCCCGGCAGGCAAGGCCTGAAGCCCGCGACCGTCTGGCGTCGGCGCGGTCCGCGCCTGGCAATGGGCGCCGCCACGGCCCTTGCCGCCATCGCGGTCGCACTGATCGTCAGCGCCGGAGGCGACAATCCATCCAAAGCCTTTGCCGTCGAACCGCAGGAAGGCGGCGGAGTCACGATCAAGATCTACAGCCTCGAAGACGCCTCCGGCCTCGAACAGGCGCTGGAGGAAGTCGGAATCGAGTCCCAGGTGACCTGGCTGCCGGCCGGAATGGTCTGCCGCGAACCTCACTACAAGCCCTCGATCGTGCACCTTCCTGGTGGTGGCACCTTCGGCGGGATGAGCATGGGGGGTCCCGGCGGGATCACCATCGGGATTGGCAGCACCAAGGCATGGCGCGAAAACTTTGGGAAGCACATGCGCGGGGAAATTTCCGACGACGAATTGGCCAATGTCAATCTGGACCCCAAAGCGTTTCACCCCGATCAGAGTGTGGTCCTCTCCGGAACGCCCGTCCCTTATGACGGCGACCCCGAAGGGGGGAGCATCACGAAGATGGGAGTCGCCGAAGGTCCGGTCGAAGCCTGCGAGCTGGTCCCGGCGCTGCCGAGCGGTTTTGGCGCCTTCGGGTTTAGCGAGGGGGGCGGGTCCGACTACACCCCGCACGGCGATGAAGCTCTACCCCAAGCCGCCGTCGCCGCCGATCTCCACCGGACTGCCAACTCCGCCGAAGCATCCGACGCCCAGGTTGAGGCGCCGCCCGGCCCCGGCCAGTACCTCTACACGAAGACCAAGGTGGTCCAACTGCAGGGCTGGCTGCCAGAAGGCTCGGAGACGAGGCCTGCCGGCGCCAAGGCACACCCCAGGTATTTCACGGCGAACCTGATTGGCTCGCCGGATGTCCGCAACGCTCTGGTGCCGTCGCTGAAGGAAGTCTGGACGGCTCCTGACGGGACGACTCGCGAGCGGGAAACCCTCGGCCGGATCGAGTTCTTCTTGGGCGCCAACCAGAAGCTTTGGGAAGATGCGGGCTCACCACCGCCGTTCGCCTACGACCCTCACGAACACGCCGTGGGCCACGACAACTCCGGGCGCCTGGTTAAGGAGTTTGCATCCAAAGCCTTCCGGGGCCGCCATGAATTTTCCTACATGTCCCGACTCTCCCGACTTCCCACCGAGCCCGAAGCCCTGCGCCTGGCCATTGAACACCGCCGCGGTGGGAGCTCGCCGGTCGATCCGTCGCCGGCCAACTCGCTCAGAGGCGGTGCGACGGTCGAAAGACTCTTGGAAATCCTCAGCGAACCGATCGCCAGTCCGGGGCTGCGCGCGGCCGCCTTCAATGCCCTCGCTGAAATACCGGGCATCGGGTTCGAGCGCGATGCGGTCGATGCAGCCGGGCGCCGGGGCGACGCGATCGCCTGGACCAGGGAACGCGGATTCGGCCGCGAGTTCATCTTCGATCCGCACACTGCCGAGATCCTCGCGGAGGCCGAAATGATCTTCAACGCGAAGGTCGCAGGCTACCCCGGGGTCCCCGACGGCACCGCGTTCCGCGAGACCGACTACCTGCAGTCAGGGATCGTCGACTCTACGCACGAGCGGTCCACTCAAGCCCATGCTCCCAGCGCCCCGCTGCGGTGATCGCGAGCGCCACCCAGCCGATTGTGAAGCCAGCCAGCACCACGAGGACGAGGAGGATGCCGATCCAAGCCGGCAGTGGATCGACGGCAAACCCGACCGCGATCAGGCTTACCCCCTGCATCAGCAGGTCGAGGTGAGCCTGGCGGATCCGGCCCAGATGGCGAACGCCCGCCCGCCGCAGCAACTCGGGCTTCTCGATCGTCATCACCATCACCCAGCCGGAGAGGACCCCGACGGTCAGCTCCCTGGCTACTTCCGCCTCTTTCGCTTCCCGCCAGATGCTCCACCGGGCGCGAGAAACGATCATCCTCGGGATCGTCGAGCCCACCGACCGGGTGCCATAGGATCGCGCCGTGCCGTTCACGCTCAGGAACCTCAAGGAGGACCTGGAGGATGTCGGGTCCAACTTCGACGGCTCGCCGGACCTGGAGTTCCGCTTGGCGACCGAGGCGCTCGAGCTCGAGAAATCCGGCCTGGGCTACCAGCGCGTCCCGCCCAACTATCGCTTTCCGTACGGCCACACGCACAAGAAGCAGGAGGAGGTGTACGTGGTCCTGCGCGGGAGCGGGAGGATGAAGCTCGACGACGAGATCGTCGAGCTCAAGGAATGGGACGCGGTGCGCGTCCCGCCCGGTACGTGGCGAGGCTACGAGGCCGGGCCGGAGGGCCTCGAGATCCTCGTCATCGGCGCGCCCAATCTCGGCGAGGCTCCGCGCGAAGACGTCGATGGCCAGCGCGACTGGTGGACTGACTAGCGCCAGTTTGAGATCTCCAAAAACGCCGAAACCCGCTCTGCAAGCAGGTTTCCGTCCTATAGCGGGGGTTAGGAGGCCCACCGGAAGAATCGGGCACTGGCCTATTCTGCGGCACGCGCCGGATCGAGACCGAGGACGCCGATTGCCGCCCGCGCCGCGAGCTCTTCGTCGTGCGGCTCCTGTCCTGCAAGCTCGATCACCGCACCCTCGATCGCGCCGAGGAAGGCAAGCGCGGTGGCCATTGCCGGCGGCCCGGAAGGGATCGACCCGTCGCGTCGGCCGGCCCTGATCAAGCGCGCGCAGCGCTCGATCAGCGCACCCGTCACTCGCGCGACCTCCCGCCCAATCGGGTGGTTGGGATCGCTGAATTCGAGCCGCAGCGCCATCACGAAGCGGGCGATGTCGCGGCGGCAGTAGATCGCGTGACCGCGGGCGAGCGCGATCAGGCTCGAGGCCGGGTCGGGCTGATGCTCGACCACGCTTCCGACCTCCTCCCCCCACGTCTGCCACACCCACTCGAGAACGGCAAGCGCAAGGTCTTCCTTGTCGGCGAACTGGTGGTAAAGAGCGCCGCGGGTGTAGCCAGCGTCGCGGGCAACCTGCTCGAGGACGAGGTTGCCGTACCCGTGGCGGGACAGGTGCCGCGCCGCCGACTCGAGGAGAGCCGAGCGAGAGCGCGCGCTGCGCTCCTTCTGAGTCGGCGACGACGTGCCCTTGGGCATACGTACATGCATGTATGTATGCTAGCCGGGGAATCGGCGATCATTTGGAGGTGCCCCGATGTCGAACAGCTCCGATGCAACGCAGTTCTGGTTCATTGCCGGAACGGTCCCGCTCCTAGCCGCCGGCGGTGGCCATGCACTGCTGACCCTCGTCGACACGGTCCGGCCGACCTTTTTTACCCCGGAGGAGCGCTCGCTGAAGCCGGCACTCGAGCGCACCGGCTTCGTTTTCCGGCGTCTCGTTCCCGGCGGCGACCTCGCCCGCCCCTCGATGTGGCGGGCCTGGCTCGGCTTCAACATCAGCCACGGCCTGGGCGTCTTCGCCTTCGGCCTCTTCGCCCTGCTCGTCGCGCTCGAGGAACCAGGGTTGCTCATGCGCGCAGGCTCGATCACGCTCGCAGCCTTTGCCGTCTCCGCCGCCTACTTCGTGGTCGCGCTGCGCTTCTGGTTCTGGCTGCCGGTGCTAGTCGCGGGCTCCTCCACCGCCTGTTTCGCGATCGCAGCGCTGATCGCCGGATGATGAAGATGCCGGATTTGGAGCGCTATCGGGAATCGCCGCGCCGAGACGAGCCGCTGGTATCGATGCCCGGGGGCGGGATTCGAACCCGCGACCTTCGGGTTATGAGGTGACGGGTTCACTCATGCGGAAGGCGGCGCCGGCGCTGGCCGGGTCGTCTCGGTCGAGCGAATCCCGGCCGCTGCTCCGGCAGTGAGCAGCGGCCCTCGCCCGAGCGGAGCAGGAGCCCATCGCAAACCGGCCCCGGGCTGCTTCAGACAGTCGCGCCTTGCGCGCGTGTTTCTTGGCTGGTGCCGCTGCTCTCGAAGGCGGCGAAGAGTGCGGCGGCTGCGTTGAGGTCGCCCTCGACAGTGATCGCGCCGTCGGCCGCGGCCTCGCTGATCGTGCGGCGGCCGGCGCCGAGGGCCGCGACGGTCGCTGGGTCCATCGAGATCATGGTGTCCGGTGCGGCTGTTCCCGGGGGGAGCAGTTCGGCGTGTCCGTCGTATACGCGGAGGAGCGCGAAGGTGTCGCGTATGCGGAACTCGTAGGAGAGCAAATCTCCCACAGGCAGCACGAGCCGCGGGGTGCGATCTCCGGCTGCGGCTACCAGATGAGGGCAGCGAGCACATTCCAGCCAGTGCTCCGGAACCGCGCTACATGCCCTACACGATCGCGGCCACCACTTGGACGAACCTCCTCGATCAGCTTCTTGGCGTTGTCCCAGGCGCCGCCGGCGGTCATCGAGATCGCGGCGAAGAGGCCGACGACGATGAGAGAGACACAGCCCCCACCAAAGCTGATGTGGGCTGTGTCAGCTCTATCGATCTGCAACTGGATTAGGCCGTGAACTCTAGGCTAATATAAGGAAACTCCGAGAGTCAGACCTGTGTGAATTCCTGTCAGGAATACGCGCCCTTCGCCGTCGAGCACGACTGCCTGCCCGCCGTATTTCATTAGATCTTGAGTGCTTCCTGATCCTTCAGTGCCTTCTAAGGTATTCCTTGGCTTGCATTTAATGGATTCGTTTGATGCAGATAACGGTTCGACCGTGTCGTTGTTTTTGATTGCAATACATAACTCACCCGAGACAACGTTGTCATTGGGGAGGATGCATTCTTTTTTTAAGGGTTCTGTCACAGAAGGTAACCAGAGCCTGACTAAGACTTTGACTTTCTCCAATAAGACTGCAGGTGTCCCATCTTCAAGCTCGGCCGGTAATAGTAAGCCTTCGACTTTAATCGGTTCAGCAACGTGACAATGGATCTCTTCCGGGAATTTAGTGATCGATAACGTGGTGCATCCTGTGAATAAGACGATGCCTTTGGCGTCGGTGTTGCTCGTGATGTGGCCTTCGTCGACCGTGGATGCCGTGCAGCTCAGCTGAAAGTTGAGGCCCGCCACTAACATCGCGGCCGTCCCAATCTGTTTGCCGCTCACGGTTGCTAATAAGGCGCCAACCGGTTTTTTGTTGATTAAGAACCCGGGTGCGACCGCCTGAGAACTCGCCGCCAACGCCATCGCGCCGAGTGCCGCTACGGCCAAGGAGCCGAACAGTCTCCCCCAATTGCGATGCTTCATTTTGATGCTCCTCTCACTTTGGGAGGTCTTTAACCCTGCCAAAAATGAGCATTACGGCTTGGGACGTTATGGTCAAGTTGTTATGAGCGATAACCCATCCTGCGCGCAGGATGGGTCAAATCGGGTAGGAGCGGGACTTACCCCCGCCCCTCCCACACCACCGGACGTGCGAGCCCGTATCCGGCGGTTCGCGTCGCGTCCCGGAAACGGCGATAGGGACCGCTGAATCCGAGCAGACCCTGCTCGCGCCAGTAGGCGTTGGTGAGGCTGATCCGCCGCTCCATCGTGATGCCCCAGCTGCGGGAGGTGAGGCGGCGCAGGCGATCCTTGCGACCCTGGCCATCAGCGCGTCGTGCTGGACTCGGTCAAAGAAGCGCTTCGCGATCGATCTTCCAGGCCATTCCAACCCGGAGGTCGCATGGCTCGGCTTCGCTCCACCGGACTGCGGCCGGGGCGCGGAGCGTCGATCAGCGTCCGGGTCAGGATCGAGTGGTTGAGCCCCGTCGAGTTGGACTCGGGGAGACACAGGCGCCGGGCACGTTCCGCGCGATGCACGCACATCGGTTACGCCGCCGTTCGCGGATCGAGGGCGGCCAGCACTTTCCCGCAGGTCTCGTAGCTGATCTGGTGACGCCGGTCGATCTCGGCGTCCTCCCAGATCGACTGAGCCTCGGCGCCGGTCTGAATCAGAGCGCCCGCAACCTTCGCCCTGCAGCCGCCTCACCTTGCCCCAGAGCTTGCCCCAAGGCCATTTTTCGCCGATTTTGAGGTCCCCCAAAAACGACGAAACCCGCTTGATAAGCGGGTTTGCGTCCTATAGCGGGGGCAGGATTCGAACCTGCGACCTTCGGGTTATGAGCTTGATCCGTTGGATCGGCTGGACTATGTGGAGCTAGGTTTCAAGCCGATTTCGCGGGATCGAACTATGTGGAGATCGGCTGGAATCCGTGGGGCATGTTGCCCCATTCGTTGCCCCAGATCGAGGTTGCGTAGCAAGGAATGCTACAGTCGTGCACATGGCGCGCGCTGTTTCGATCCGAGAGCTGAGGAATTCCACCTCAGCCGTTGTCTCCGAGTTGGAAGCGGGCGAGCGACTGACGCTGACGGTCAACCGTCGTCCGGTCGCCGACATCCTTCCCCACGTCGAGGATCGCGATCCCTGGGTCCCGGCCAGCGAGCTGCGCCGCATTATCGGCGAGGCGCCCGCCGACGCCGGCCTGCTGGACGATCTCGCCGACGTTCGCGGCGCCGAGCTCGACGATTGAGTCGGGCAATCGCCGACACCTCGATCTTCATCGCCCAAGAGACCGGTCGCGAGCTTGGCGAGCTTCCCGAGCAGATCGCCGTCTCGGTAATCACCGCCGCCGAGTTGGAGTTGGGCGTGCTGCGCGCCGCCGACCCCAATGCCCGAGCGATCCGGCTCTCCACCCTCTCGCGCGTCCAGGCTACCTATCCCCTGCTTCCAATTGACGCAGAGACCGCGAGCTGCTTTGCGCGCATCGCATCAGCCGAGCGGTCTCGCGGCCGACGCCTCCGCCGCCACGACACCTGGATCGCTGCGACCGCATTGCGGCACGGCGTAGCCATTGTCACCCAGGACGCTGATTTCTCTTCTTTCGATGAAGTGCCAGTTCTACGCGCCTGACGCACCGAGGCAATGCGAGCGAGACGGAGGTCGGTGTGGGCCATAATGAGGCAATGAAGAAGGTTGTTGTCTACATTTCCCAGCATCGGCAAGTTGCGCGGTCAACGCAGATGCGTGCATTGCTGCAACACGCCCGACCTCATGGAGGCAACGTCGCCGAGCGGGTCAAGCAAGGGCGGCCGCAGGATCGCAGCGCGTAGCGGGCTCGCCATGATCCTTCGCGTGCTCGCGTGATCCTGCCTGCGGTCGTTGATCGCCGCCAGCAGGGTGGCCGGGGCCGGCAGGTGGTGGCCCAACGAACGCGGCAAAATCGGTGTGGTTTTCGAACGAGCGGCCGAGACCCGCTCGGAAACTCTCCCCAAACCTCTGGCACCGCGACTCAGGACTGATCGACCTTCGAATTCACCTCGTACAGGTGTTTCGTCATCGTTGATCGAAGGTAATCGTCGTCCACGAGTCGCAAAATCCGGAACCGATCGGCGGGACCAGTCCGGAAAACAAGCTCCACCTGGCCGTTCGAGCCAGTGGTGGTCGGAATATCGAGCTTGAACTCATCAATCACCGGCTTCACCAGCGCGTAGTCGAGTTCATCGAAGTATGGGCGCACTCGAACGGCGATTACCTTGTCTGCCAAGCGCGAATCCGACGTACACGCGGCCTCAAACTCCGCGAAGTTCGAAATCGGAAGCTTCCCGTGAAGGTCAACAGCAGCGTTCTTGGCCTTTTTAAACACTGCGCTCATCTGGTCGAAAATGCTCCGATAATCCCGCTTACGGAGAACGAAGACATATCCACCGTAAACGAAACAATCAACCTCTTCGTCAAAGAGAAATATACGATCCTCGACCAGGCTGAAGGTTCCCTGCTTTAGGACCATGGCGGCACTTCGCTTCCGCTTTAGTTCCGCAGCAGCGGTGAAGTGGCGAAAGAAGTACGCGCGATCGTCCTCGGGGCCAACGGCAGCCCCCCAGTACAGGAGCCGCCGAATATGGCCGACGTCTGACTCGTCAACAGCGGCTAGCCCAGCCAGGTTGTCAAGCCGGTCGACAGCCTGCGCGACGGCCGGAACCTCATCCAGTCGGACCCACTCGATCTCCACTCCAAGCTCAGGCTTGTAGACGGGATCGAGCTTCTTCAGTGCCCATTTGAGGGGATCCAACTTGCCACCAACGGCATCGTCGATGATCTTCCGGAATCGCTGGGTCGCATCACCTGAAAGATTCAGCACTCGAGACTCGGGCGGGTCGTCCTTCTTGGCACCCCTCGCGACGGTTCCTACCTGAAGTAGCGGCTCACCGCCCAACGCTCGTTCAGGGCTTCAAGCGCCTCCTGCGGTTTCATCGGATCTCTCCCTCTGCCAGTGGGCATCTACGCGCAGATGACGGTCCACCTGAGCGGGTCGAATCGTAACGCCATCCGCGAAATCACGCTGCCGAGTCAACACAGTGAAAACGCTACCCCTCGCATCCGTGATCTCGAAAGTATGGAATCCGGCGAGACTTAGAAGCGGATTGACGAAGAGCATATTGGAGTTGACGTAGACGATGCAGAGGACAAGGAGAAAGCCACAAAAGAGAACCGTGTCGTTTATGTCCGTCAGGTCGACAGCCAGAAACGGCAGAGGTAAGCCCGCGATGTAGGACAAAACCTCGCCGTCCTTCGGAATTGCTCTCCTAATCGTGATTGCCGGTCCCTCCTCGGAGGACAGAAGATGCAGAACCAGAATCAAACCTAGAATCCCGACGAGGCAAGCGCCCATAAGAATTGCGAGCGCGACCGGAGTGCAGCGGTTCACGAATGCCATCAGGGCGAACAACGGCGCGAAAGAGCTAAGAAACAGCGCGATTCGAAACGGCACGCGTGGCACAGCGTCAACTTAGCTGGCCGGGAGCGCTAATAGGCGGATTAAGTTCGGCGCGTTCCACGGGAGGGGCGCTCAACCGGTCGTGACGCATAGGGCCGCAGAGCTCGAAGCAAGCTCTGCAGGGGTTCTGCGAGCCGGTGGTTGTCGTCGAAGCGGTAGCGGTGCAGCTCATCGGGGGGCTGGAGCAAGCCGATGTCTGAAAGCACCCGTACGACTTCATAGGCCGTGGCCTGACCACAGGCGGCACGTTCCATCAACTCCGGCACCGTCCAGCCTCTCTTTGGCCTCGTGATGAGCGCCTCCAGCAGCAAGCGACGGCGCTTGCCTCCAAGGAACCAAGCGGGGACCACGTCCTCTTCACGATCTTCAGGCTTGCCTGCCTTCGCCATCCGAGGATGAGTTTATGGTTTAACCATAATGAACCTGTATCTCATTGATGTCGAGTCGCCTAATCGTGAGCGCTTCGAGGCACCCGAGCGCGATCTGAGGCGGCTACCGACTCGGCCCGGAGTCAGCCAGTCCTCTCTCACGTTTAAGGTCTCTGGACTGCTGGCGGCTGCAATCGGAGACGCCGCACGCGAGGAAGGCTTCCGCGAGGACGCCTGGATCGGGGTCGTGGTCGAGAGCGAGCGGGCTGTTCGGCTTGCGGCACAGGTCGATGGCGATATCGAAGATGTGCG
>JASLIG010000017.1 GCA_030152805.1 Solirubrobacterales bacterium | reverse complement strand
GATCAGCCGCTCGACCGCGCCGCAGAAGGCCTCCATCTGGAAGAAGTAGGAGACGTAGTCCATCCGCTCGACGAAGGGGATGACCTTCCAGTAGCTCTTGTCCTCGCAGGACTTTTCGATCCCCGTGTGGACGTAGCCGATCACGGGCTTCAGATCGCGCACCACCTCGCCTTCGAGATCGACCACCAGGCGGAGCACCCCGTGCGTTGCCGGGTGGTGCGGCCCGATATTGACCGTCATCACCTCGGTTTCACGGGCCGCGGTCTCGGGGGGGCCTGCGGGCGGGCTCACGGCGTCCGTTCTCGGCCCCCCCGAGACCGCGGCCTGAGCTCCGGTTACCTCAGCCATAGTTGCGCTCGCTGTACGTGAACGTCACGGGCTCCCCGCCTACGGGGAAGTCCCGGCGTTGAGGCCAGCCGACGTAGTCCTCGGGCAGCAGGATGCGCGTGAGGTCGGGGTGACCCCGGAAGACGATGCCGAAGAAATCGAAGGCCTCGCGCTCCTGGAACTCGGCCGTCGGGAAGAGCTCCACGCAGGAATCGAGTTCCGGCAGCGAGTCCTCGCCCGGATCGGCCAGGAGCGCCTTGACGCGCAGTCGCTCCACTCGATCGCGATTGAGCAGCTCGTAGTGCACTGCAAAGCGCGGCTCCGCCGGCAGGTAGTCCGCTGCGTGCAGGCTCGAGAGGAAGCGGTAACCCTGGCCGGGGGCGTCGCGCAGCCAGCCGAGCACGGCGAGTAGGTGCTCCGGGGCAATCGCGAGGCTTGCGCAGCCGTGCTCGAAGCCGCTGTCGAGGATGGCGCCGGGGTGCTCTGCCTCGATCTCGCCCCGGAGCAGCTCGAGTCCGGGAGCGTCAGGCACCGATCAGCTCCCTGGCGGCGAGGTAGGCCTCGGCCGCCTCGGCGCTCGGTTCGCTGCGCGGCCCGCCGCGGGCCCACTCCTCGGTGCCCTCGGCCCCGTAGCGCGCCCGCCAGCCCTGGTCCGGGTTGCCCTGGATCTTGCGCTGCAGCTTGGTGAAGCCGTAGAGCACCGCCTCCGGCCGCGGCGGGCAGCCGGGGATGTGCAGGTCGATCGGCATGAACTTGTCCGCCCCCTGGACCACGGCGTAGTTGGAGAACATGCCGCCGCTGGAGGAGCAGGCGCCCATCGAGATCGCCCACTTCGGCTCCAGCATCTGGTCGTAGAGGCGGCGAACGACCGGTGCCATCTTGATCGAGACTCGGCCCGAGAGGATGATCATGTCGGCCTGGCGCGGCGAGGCCCGCAGCGCCTCGGCGCCGAAGCGGGCGAGGTCGTAGCGGGCGGTGACGAGCGAGATTGGCGCCTCGATCGCGCAGCAGGCGAGCCCGAAGGTGAGTGGGAAGATCGAGTTCGAGCGGGCCCAGCCGAGCATCTTCTCGAAGTTGGTCATCACGACCTTCTCCTCGACGTAGCGCTCCAGCTCCTCGCCCTCGAGGTCGCCGCGCAGCATGTCGCGGGCGCTGAGCTGGCGCTCGCGCATCGTCTGGCGCTCTACCTCCAATTCAGCGCCCCCTTGCGCCAGACATAGACGAAGGCGACGAGCAGCAGGACGACGAAGGTGACCAGCTCGCCGAGCACGAAGAGGCTGTCGGCGCCCTTCACGATGACCCCGATCGGGTAGAGGAAGACGACCTCGATGTCGAAGAGGATGAAGAGCATCGCGATCAGGTAGAAGCTGACGCCGAAGCGAAGCCCGTGCGCGGGCTCGACCGGGATTCCAGACTCGTACGGCTCGGTCTGGCGCAGGCTCGCCGCCGTCGGCCGCTTCGGCCGCTTCGGCCCGATCAGGTGATTGAGCATCGCGAAGGCCCCCCCGACGGTAACGCCGAGGAAAGCGAAGACGAGAATCGGCAGGTAGCTCTTCAGCACTGGTAGATCGAGTTTCCGGGGGGCGGCCTGGGCGGCGCGATTCGCCGCGCCCTACCGCCTGTACGGCGAGTTATATACCTGCTTGTAACACATTGCTACATAGTGCTTTTCCGCATCAGCAAGCCGAATCCCGACCCTCTTGGGAGGAAATAAGCCAGTGGCCGCAGCGCACCTCGTAGTCGGCTGTGCAGTCATCGCCCTCAACCTCGCCGCCTTCGCGGTCGGCGGCATCGCCTGGCTGCGCGATCGTTCCTCCGTCCCCTTCTGGCTGCTGTTGCGTGCCGCCCAGGCCGCCGTCTTCCTGCAGGTGATGCTGGGCGGCCTGCTCGTCTTCACCGGCCACAAACCCGACGACGAACTGCACTACCTCTACGGCATCCTGCCCCTCGTCGTCTCGCTAATCGCCGAGGGCGCCCGCGCCGGCGCCGCCGAGCGCGAGCTGGGCGAGGTCGACTTCGAATCCCTCTCCGCCGAGTCCCAGCAGTCGCTTGCCCTCGCGATCGTCCGTCGCGAGATGGGCATCATGGCCGTCAGCTGCGGCGTGATCCTCTTCCTGGCCCTCCGCGCCGCCGGCACCAGCAGCGCCTTCTAGCAGCGAGTCCGCGAAAACCCTTCTCTAAGCCGGGGTAATGGCGGACTCGGTGGGCTCGTTCAGGATGCGGCGCGGCGGTCGAGGCCGAGCTGGATCGCGGCGACGATGCCGAAGAGGACGCCGGTGGTGATGTGGAGGACGGCGTCGGCGTCGTTGTTGGGGAAAGTGAAGACGCCAGCCGGGCTCGTCGACCAGATCGCCCAGAAGCCGGTGGCGAGCAGGGCAACGGCCACGTAAATCGCGTAGAGGACGGCCCAACGGGGCTTCAAGGCGAAGAAGAAGGCCGGCCCGAAGAGCAGGAAGCCGGAGAGTGCGTGGACGCCGTTGAAGTCCACGCCGAGCACCTGCTCGGTCGGCGCGCCGTCGCCAAAGTGAAAGCTCGGTTCGGCGAGCAGTCCCGCCGTCGCCCATGTCAGCTGCAGCACCGCGAGAACGACGATCCCCCACTGGGCGAAGGTCCACTGGGTGCGTGGTGCCGTTGCCGCCTCCATCGAAACGCGGAGCTTAACTCCTCGTTCGCGGGTACCCCAGACGATGGAGAGGTCATGCCGATGCCCAGAATGCACCCTGTCGAATCCAGCGCGATCGCCAGGATCGGCTACGACGCTGGGCCCGAAGAGGCTTATGTGGAGTACCTCGGCGGTGCCCTCTATGCCTATCGCGGCGTCCCGGACCGCGTCTTTGAGGAACTGGCCAACGCCGAGTCGAAGGGGACGTTCGTCAACTCGGTGATCAAGCGCTATCCATTCCGGAGGGTCTAGTCCGGGATAAGCTGCAAGCTGTGCTCGACCACATCGGTATCGAGGTCAGCGACTTCGAGCGCAGCAAGGCGTTCTACAAAGGGGCTCTGCAGCCGCTCGGGGTCAGGTTGGTGATGGAGTTCGAGGGGATGGCCGGCTTCGGCAAGGAGACCGAGCAGGGGCCGAACCCCTACTTCTGGATTGGCTTCCGTGGCCGCGCGGTCGTGAGCGGCCTGCACGTCGCCTTTGGCGCTCGCACCCCCGATCTGGTCGACGCTTTCCACGCCGCCGCCCTTGCGACGGGCGGCACCGACAACGGTGCCCCGGGCCTTCGCCCGATCTATCACCCCGGCTACTACGGTGCCTTCGTCCTCGACCCCGACGGCAACAACGTCGAGGCTGTCTGTCACCGCAGCGCCTGATCGCGCACCCGACATTGACCCCAGTGGGGGGTGGTCGATGTCGGATGCGCACTCAGCCCAGCGGCCGGTACTCGCCGGCGTGAAAGACGAGCGGATCGCCCTTGCCGCTCTCCAGGGAGCGGACCTCGCCGGTGACGATCACGTGGTCGCCGGCAGCGACCACGTCGCGCAGCTCGCAGGCGATCCAGGCGAGGGAGTCGTCGATCGCGGGGATGCCGTCGCGCTCGCTCCAGGCGACCCCGTCCCACTTGTCGGCGACCGGCGCCTTGGTGGCGAAGGAGCGGGCGATCGGCTCCTGGCCGGCGTGCAGGACGCTGACGCCGAAGTGGTTGGCGGCCTGCACGGCGAGCAGGGTGCGGGAGCCGCGGTCGAGGCAGGCGAGCATCAGCATCGGCTCGATCGAGAGGGAGCAGACCGCGTTTGCGGTCGCCCCGGCCGGGCCGTCGGGGCCGGCGGCGCTGACCACCGTTACGCCCGTCGGCAGCATCGCCATCGCGGCGCGGAATCGGGCTGGATTGGGCGGCGGCATGGTCGAGAAGCGGAATCGGGTCAAGACAATATGATGCGCGCCGCGTGCGCCCAGCGCTGATCACAGTCATGGCTCTTCTCGCCGCCTTCGGGCTCGCCGCCTGCGGCTTTGGCGAAGAAGGCGTCTCGGTCTCCAAGGACGACCCCAACCACGGGGGGGCCGTGCTCTTCGCCACGCACTGCTCGGGTTGCCACACGCTGAGCGCCGCCGGCACGCAGGGCAGCGGCAACCGCGGCGTGCGCACGCAGGGTCCGAACCTCAACCAGCGAACCGAGAGTTATGAAGACGCTCTCTTCGCGATCCAGAATGGCGGTTTCTCGGGCGCGATCATGCCCCAGAACATCGTCGTCGGCGACGAGGCCGAGGCGGTCGCTCGCTTCGTCGCCAAGTACGCGGGCGGCGAAGCCGAAGAATCGCCGCGTCCCAGCCAGTCCTCGCCCTAACCTTCTCGGTCGATGCTCGACCTGAAGCTGATCCGCTCAGACCCCGAGCGGGTCAAAGCGGCGCTGGCGCGCCGCGGCGCCGCCGAGCAGGTGGACGAGCTGCTCGCGCTCGACGCTCGTCGCCGCGAGCTGCTGCCGCAGATCGAGGGCACCCAGGCCGAGCGCAAGGCGATCTCCAAGCAGATTGGCGAGGCCAAGCAGCGCGGCGAGGACGCGGCCGAGCAGATGGCCGCGGTCGCCGAGCTGAAGCAGACGATCGAGTCAGGCAAAGCCGAGCTCGAGCGGGTCGACGCCGAGCTGCAGCGGGTCGCGACCGCTCTCCCCAACCTCCCCGATCCAGATGCTCCCGAAGGAATGACCGAGGAGGACGCCGTCGTCCTGCGCGAGGTGGGGGAGCGGACGAGCTTCGACTTCGAGGCCCGCGACCACCTCGAGATCGGCGGCGAGCTCGGCCTGATCGACATGGAGGCGGGTGCGCGGGTCTCCGGTTCGCGCTTCGCCTACCTCAAGGGCGACCTGGTCCTGCTCGAGCTGGCCCTGGTCCGCTTCGCCCTCGATCTCGTCCGCGGCGAGGGGCACGAGCCGGTGGTGCCGCCCGTCCTCGTTCGCGAAGAGGCACTAGTGGGTACGGGGTTCCTGCCCGGTGACCGCGACCAGATCTACGAGATACCCAAGGACGAGCTCTTCCTCGTCGGCACCTCGGAGGTTCCGCTTGCCGCCCTGCACGCGGAGGAGATCCTCTCCGCCGGGCAGCTGCCGCTTCGCTACGCCGGCTTCTCCAGCTGCTTCCGCCGTGAGGCCGGCGCCGCCGGCCGCGACACGCGCGGCATCTTCCGCGTCCACCAGTTCGACAAGGTCGAGATGTTCTCGTTCGTGGAGCCGGCGCGATCGGCCGAAGAGCACGAGCGACTGCTTGCGATCGAGGAGCGTATCCTCACTGAGCTGGAGATCCCCTACCGTGTGGTCAACGTCGCCGCCGGCGACCTCGGAGCGCCTGCGGCGAAGAAGTACGACTGCGAGGCCTGGATCCCAAGCCAGAACCGCTATCGCGAGCTCACTTCATGCTCGAACACGACCGACTATCAGGCTCGGCGCCTGGGCTGCCGATACCGCCCCAGCACGGATGACTCCCCCCAGGTCGTACATACGCTCAACGGCACCGCGGTGGCGGTGGGACGCACGATGATCGCCCTGATCGAGAACCGGCAGGAGCGGGACGGGGGATTCACGCTACCCACTATTTTGCATTCATATGGTTTGCCTGAAAAGATCGGATCGGTATGAGCACGGGTGTGCGGGACGCTAAGCGCGTCGTCCTTTGCGACGACCATGAGATCGTCCGCGAGGCGATCAAGGCCAGGATGGCCAACTCGAGCATCGTCGAGATCGTCGGCGAGGCCGGAAACGGGCGCGACGTCATCGACGTGGTCAAGGACCTCGAGCCCGACGTGCTGATCATCGACGTCGAGCTGCCCAAGCGGGACGGCATCGAGGCGACCAAGGAGGTGCTGAAGGCCCGTCCCCGCACCAAAGTGATCATCTTTACCGCGCACGCCCAGCCCGATCTGCTCGCTCTCGCCCTGCGGGCGGGCGCCTCCGGCTACGTGCTCAAGTCCGCGCCGGCAGAGGACATCGCCCGCGCAGTCAAAGCCGTCACCGGCGGCGGCACCTTCCTCGGCGGCGACTTCGCCGGCGGCAAGCCCTCCGAGGTCGAGAAGCTGCTCGAGCTCTCGCCGCGCGAGCGCCAGATCCTCGAGCTGCTCGCCGAGGGCCTGCGGGTCAAAGAGATTGCCGAGCGGCTGCAGCTCAGCCCGGCGACCGTGCACACCCACGTGCGCAACGCGATCGCCAAGCTGGAGGTCGACACCCGTACCGAGGCGGTCGCCCTCGCGGTGAAGTTCAGCTACCTCGGCGCCGGCGGCAAGGCTTAGCTCTCGGTGTCGTCGGGAGCCGGCTTCAGCTCCAGGGCGCAGCCGTTGATGCAATAGCGCTGCCCGCCGCGGTCAGCGGGGCCGTCGTCGAAGACGTGGCCGAGGTGGGCGTCGCAGTGCTTGCAGACGACCTCGGTGCGGCGCATGAAGTGGCTGTTGTCGGGCCGCAGCTCGACGTGCTCGAGGTTGGCTGGCTCGGAGAAGCTGGGCCAGCCGGTGCCGGAGTCAAACTTGGTATCCGAGGAGAACAGCTCGGTGCCGCAGCAGACGCAGTGGTACATGCCCTCGGTCTTCTCGTCCACGTAGGGGCCGGTGAAGGCGCGCTCGGTGCCGGCCTTGCGGGTTACCTCGTATTGCTCGGGGGTGAGTTGGTCGCGCCATTCGGCGTCGGTCTTCTCGATCTTGTCCATAGGGGGAGGGTAGAGGGTGACGGGAGGCGGTTCGTCGGTTCCCAAAACCCGCCGGAGGCGGGTTTGATTATCTGCCCCTTCGGGGCGGAAATCACTCTGCGGAGCCGCTTCGCGAGGAACCGACAAACCGCCTCCCGTCACCCATACGATCCGCCCGATGGACTCGTTCTACAAGCGGACCGGCGACGGCGAATACGTAGCGACCGAGCTGACGCGGGGGCCGTGGGATCCGGGGGCGCAGCATGCGGGGCCGCCTTCGGCGTTGCTTGGAAGGGAGATCGAGCGGGTGGAGGGCTCGGAGGCGTTCCAGGTTGGACGCGTTGTGTTCGAGATTCTCAGGCCGGTGCCGATTGGGGAGGTGCGGGTGGAGACGCGGGTGCTGCGGCCGGGGAGGAAGGTGCGGTTGGTCGAGGCATCGCTTTCGGGTGAGGCCGGTGAGCTGATGCGGGCTACGGCTTGGCAGCTGCGGACGACCGAGTTGGAGATGCCCGACGGGGCTGCGGCTGAGGACCCGGCGCCGCAGGGCCCCGAGGAAGGGTGGACGCCGGAGTTCTTTCCAACCGGGCAGGACGCTGGGTACCACACGGCTATGGAGTGGAAGGCCGTTGCGGGCGCCTTTCTCGAGGCGGGGCCGGCGACGGTTTGGATGCGGATGCGGCAGCCGCTCGTCGCGGGCGAGGAGCCGACGCCGTTGCAGCGGGCGCTGGTCGCCGCCGACGTTGGCAACGGGATCAGCGCCGTGCTCGACTGGCGCGAGTACGTCTTCATCAACGTCGACCTCACCGTCCACTTCGAGCGCATGCCAGCGGGCGAGTGGGTCTGCGTCGATGCGGTAACCCGCCCGCAGCCGACCGGCATTGGCACCGCCGAGTCGGTTCTCTCCGACGAGCGTGGCCGCATCGGCCGCGCCGCCCAGTCCCTCCTGGTCGAAAAGCGCTGACCCCAGCAAGGTTGGGTCAGCGGGTGGCGAGGAGGGCGCGACTGCGGGGCGCGATGGTGAGCGCGATCGTCGCCATCGAGGCAAGGGCGATCGCCGCTGAGAGGAAGAACGCGCCCTCGTAGCTCGTCAGCGCTGCCGTCGCGCCCGCCAGAGGGGCGCCGAGGCCGACGCCGGCGTCGAAGAAGGCGGTGAAAGTGCCGAGGGCGGCGCCGCGGCGGCGGTCGGAGACGCTGCCGACGACGATCAGCGAGAGCGAGGGATAGAGCAGCGAGAAGGCGGCGCCCATCGCCAGCGCCCCGGCCAGCGCCACCGGCAGGCTGTGGGCGAGGCCGATCGTCGTCAGCCCGATCGCCTCGACCAGCGCCGCCGCCGCCGCGACCCGCGCCGGGCCCACCCGGTCCGGCAGGTCGCCGCCGATCAGGCGGGTCAGCACGACCATCGTCGCGAAGGCGCCGAAGACGGTCGCCCCGTGGCCGATGCCGCGCCCTTCGAGCAGCAGGACGACGAAGGCGGCGATCGTGCCGTAGCCGATTGAGCCCAGGGCCAGTGCCGTTCCCGGCCGAACGGCCTCCTGGGCGATCAGCGGGTGGTGTTCGTCCTCGATCCGCGGCGAGGGGCGGAACGGATCGGGCACGCGGCTGGCGATCGCGGCGCCAACCAGCGGCAGCGCCCCGGCCAGCAGCCAGACGGACGTGTAGCCGCCGGCATGCTTCACCAGCTCGCCGAGCAGCGGGCCGACGCTCAGTCCCGACCAGACCGCGAGACCGTAGAGGCCGATCACCCGCCCGCGCCGCTCGACCGGCGCCAGGTCGACGATCCAGGCGGAGCCGGCGGTGAAGACCGCGCCCTCGCCGGCGCCGAGCACGAGCCGCGCCGCGATCAGTCCGCCTACCCCCAGGGGCAGCAGGTACATGAAGCCGCCGACCGCGACCAGCGCCGAGCCGATCAGCACGGTCGGCCGGCGCCCGCGATGGTCGGCGAAGCGGCCGGCGAACGGTCTCAGCAGCAGGCCCGTGATCGCGTAGGAGCCGATCACGATCCCGACCGCGATGTTGCCGGCGTCGAGCGGGCCGTGCACGTAGCGGGGCAGCACGGGCAGGACGGCACCGACCGCGAGCAGGCAGAAGAAAGTCACTCCAAAGACGCCAGCGAAGGCCACGCCGGGGCGCGGCACTCCCGATCCGTTCTCCTCACTCATCCCAGTGCCGCCTCAGGTCCTATGCCAGCAGCGCGGCGAGATCGTCGAGCATCAGGTCCGGCGGAGGCTGCGCCGCCTCCGCCTCCTCGCGCGAGCAAGCGCCGCTGAGCACGAGGATCGTCGATAGGCCGGCCCGCCGCCCGCCCTCGATGTCGGAAGCGAGCCGGTCGCCGACCATCGCCACGCGCTCGGCGCCGCCGAGCAGCGCCCGCGCCTGCTCGAAGAGATGCGGCTCGGGCTTGCCGCCGATCTCGGCGCGCACCCCGGACGCCGTCTCCACGGCTGCCAGCGTGGCGCCCGTCCCCGGCCACGCTCCACCTGGCATCGGCAGGGTGGGGTCGCGGCTGGTGGCGAACAGCGCGGCGCCGTTCTGCAGGGCGCGCGTCGCCGTCAGCAGCTCGGCGTAGTCGAACTCACGGTGGGCGGAGACCACCACCGCGTCGGCGGTCTGACCGTCCTCGCCCTTCACCAGGACCAGCCCGGCGGCGGCCGCCGTCTCCTTAAAGCCGGGGGCGCCGATCACGAAGGCCGTCCCCCCGGTACCCGCCCGCTCCACCGCGAGCTGGGCGGTTGCGACCCCTGAGGTGACGACTCGGTCGTCCCCAACGTCGATCCCGGCATCGCGCAGCCGAGCCGCGTACGCGTGCGGGGGCTGCACCGAGTTGTTGGTGACGAAGACGATCTCCTTACCGGCGTCGATGAGCGCCCGCAGCGCCTCCACCGCCCCCGGCAGGAACTCGCGACCCTCCCAGACGACCCCGTCGAGGTCAATCAGAAAGCCGTCGAATCGATCCGCCGCGGTCATCTCCCCGCCCAGGCTATTGGGGCCGAACCGGGTCAGGGTGGAAGGTTGCTGCCGGGCGATCCGGGTAGGGGTGGAACGTCTGTACTTTTTCGGCAGTCCAGTCGCGGACAGCCACCCACGTCCCCACCGAAAAAGTTAAGTGGAACCCTTACCCGGATCGCCCCACGCCAACGGCCAGGTCGTGATCGCCAACGACGTCTCCCGCCGCTACGGCGAGGGGGCGGCGGCGGTCGACGCGCTGGTCGATGTCAGCACCGGCTTCGAGCGCGGCCGTTTCACCGCGATCATGGGCCCCTCGGGCTCGGGCAAGTCGACCCTGATGCACATCCTCGCCGGCCTCGACAAGCCCACCGCCGGCACCGTCTTGCTCGACGGCGAGGAGATCACCGGGCTCGACGACGGCGAGCTGACCAAGCTGCGGCGCGAGAAGCTCGGCTTCGTCTTCCAGTTCTTCAACCTGCTGCCTGTCCTCACCGCCGAGGAGAACCTCGTCCTGCCGCTCTCGATCGCCGGTCGCAAGCCCGACCGGGCGTGGCTCGACCAGCTGGTCCACACGGTTGGCCTCGACGATCGCCGCACCCATCGCCCCGCCGAGCTCTCCGGCGGTCAGCAGCAGCGCGTCGCCGTCGCCCGCGCCCTGATCTCCAAACCGGCCGTCGTCTTCGCTGACGAGCCGACCGGCAACCTCGACTCGAAGGCGAGCGAGGACGTGCTGCGCCTGCTGCGCGGGGCGGTCGACCAGTTCGGCCAGACGGTGATCATGGTCACCCACGACCCCGCCGCTGCCGCCCACGCCGACCGCTTGATCACGCTGCGCGACGGCAGCGTCGTCCACGACGACGCGCCCGGATCGGCCGACGACGTGATCGAGCTGATGAAGCGGGTCGACTAGGAAGGGTTGTCCCGCCTCGCCCTCAAGAGCCTCTGGGCGCGCAAGGCGCGGGCGCTGGCGACCACCTTCGCGGTCGTCATCGGTGTCGCCTTCGTCGCCGGTTCCTACGTCCTCACCGACACGATCTTCGCCGCCTTCGACGAAATCTTCGGCGAGTCGCTGAAGGGCACCAGCGTCGTGATCACGGCCGAAAACCCGGTCAAACAGGAAAACGGCGAAACGCCGACGATCGGCGCCGCGCTGCTGCCGCGGGTGCAGAAGACACCTGGCGTGAGGCTAGCGGCCGGAGCGATCTCCACCCCGGGCGGCTTCTTCGACGCAGAAGGCGACAAGATCGGTACCAAGTTCGCGCCCAAATTCATCTCGTCGACGCTGCCCGGCGGGCTCGAGTCGCTCACCTACGTCGAGGGCCATCCGCCGCGCGGGCCCACCGAAGCCTCGCTGTCTGAAGCGGCGGCGGATGGGGCCGGCCTCGCGCTCGGCGACACGCTCGGAATCGTCGGCCAGGGCAGGTTGCGGCAATTCCGCCTGGTCGGGTTCACACGCCTCGGTGGGGCCTCCTTCGGTGGCGCCAGCATCGCCCAGGTAACGCTGCCGGTGGCGCAGCGCCTGACCCATAAGGCTGGCCGCTTCGACCAGATCTCGGTCGCCGCCGAGAAGGGCGTCTCGGCGACCGCGCTGAAGAGGCGGATTGCCGCCGAGATGCCGCCCGGCGTGAAGGTCGAGACGGCGAAGGAAAGCGCCGATCGGGGCTCGCGGGAAATCCGCGAAAACCTCACCTTCCTGACGATCTTCCTGCTCGTCTTCGCCTTCATCGCGATCCTCGTCGGCTCGTTCCTGATCTTCAACACCTTCTCGATCACGGTCTCCCAGCGGGTGAGCGAGTTCGGCATGCTGCGCACGCTGGGCGCCTCGCGGCGGCAGATCCTCACCGACGTCGTCGCCGAAGCGTTCGCGATCGGCCTGGTCGGAGCGGCGATCGGGATCGGCGGCGGCTTCCTAATCGCGCTCCTGCTCAACGCCCTGCTCGAAGCCTTCGAAGTCAACCTTCCCACCACCGGCCTGGTGATGGAGTCGCGCACGATCGTCGTCTCGCTGCTGATCGGAGTCCTGGTAACGGTGCTCTCCTCGCTGGTCCCGGCGCTGCGCTCGACCAGGGTGCCACCGATCGCCGCCCTGCACGCCGCCGCGCCCTCGCCCTCCCGCCGCCGCCGCGCGATTGGCATCGTCGTCTCGGTGCTGCTTGGCGCCGCCGGCCTGGCGGCTGTCTTGCTCGGCCTCTTCGGCGGCGCGGGAGCCGGCACTGCCGCCGCCCTGATCGGCGGTGGAGCCGTCGTCATCGTCTTCGCCGTCTCGCTTTTCAGCCCGCACCTGGTGCCGCCACTGGCGCGGGTCGCCGGCTGGCCATTGGAGCGCCTGCGGCGCCTGCTCGGCCGTCTCTCGCGGGAGAACGCGCAGCGCAACCCTAGCCGCACCGCGGTAACCGCGGGGGCGCTGATGATCGGGCTCACCGTGGTCACCTTCGTCACCGTCTTCGCCGCCGGCCTGAAGAGCTCGGTCGCCCAGGTCGTCGACGAAAACTTCGCCGGTGGCCTGGTGATCCAGAACAGCGACGGTTTCTCGCCGATTCCGGCTGGGGCGGCGCGTACGGCGCGTAAGGTGCCTGGAGTAGGCGCTGTGGCGACGATTCGCAGTGAGCAGGCCAAGCTCCTGCCGGTCGGGGCTGGGGCGCTTGTCTCGGCGCCGAGTCGCGACATCGAAAAGCTGGTGGACATCGAATGGAAGCAGGGCGGTCCGCCCGCCCTGCGCCGACTCGCCGGCGACCAGGCGATCCTCTCCGATTCCTTCGCCTCGGACCACGACCTCGCGGTGGGCGATCGCTTTCGCCTGCTCAGCCAGACCCGCCACAGGCCGCGACTCGAAGTCGTCGGCACCTTCTCCTCGAAGCTCGGCGTCTTCGGCAGCGTCGTGATTACGCAGGCGACGATGGCGCGCGAGTTTGGCCAGACCCAGGACACGATCGCTTTCATCGAAACCGAATCCGGGGCCGATGCCGCCCAGGCGCAGGCGCTGCTCACCAAGGGCGTCGAAGTCGCCTTTCCGGTCGCGGAAGTGCTGAACCAGCAGGAACTGAAGGAAACCCGCGAAGAACAGGTCCAGCAACTCGTCAACCTGGTCTACGCGCTGCTTTTTCTCGCGATCGTGATCTCGATCTTCGGCATCGCCAACACGCTGGCGCTCTCGATCCACGAACGCACGCGCGAGCTGGGCATGCTGCGGGCGATCGGCATGACGCGGCGCCAGGTGCGGACGATGGTCCGCTACGAGGCGGTGATCACGGCTCTGATCGGAGCGATCCTCGGCTTGGTCCTCGGCCTGATCTTCGCGTCGCTGATCGCCCAGCCGCTCAAGGACGAAGGCTTCACCCTCTCCTATCCGGCGGGGTCTCTGATCGCGCTGATGGTCCTCTCCGCGGTGCTCGGCGTTATCGCCGCGATCGCGCCGGCCCGGCGAGCGTCGCGCCTCGACGTCCTGGACTCGCTTCAGTACGAGTAAGGCCGCGACCGGGTCAGCGCCGCAGCAGCCGCTCGACGGCCGCCATCAGCTCCTCGGTGCGCTCCTGCTGCTCGCCACTCTCGGCGCCCGCGACGCAGTGGGCGGCGTGGTCGGAGAGCAGCTCGAGGGCGACCTTGTCGAGCGCGGCCTGGATCGCCGTCACCTGGGTGACCACGTCGATGCAGTAGCGGTTCTCCTCGATCATCCGCTCGACCCCCCGCACCTGCCCCTCGATGCGGTGCAGCCGCTTCAGCACCGCCTCGCGGTTCTCAGTGTAGCCGTGAACTGTTTTCGTGTCGCTCGCCATGCCAATCCCGACAAACAGCATACCCCCTAGGGGTATTAAGTGACAGCAGCAGCGGCGTGCTCCGACGCCAGGCCAAAGCCCATACGCAGCGCGCCCGTCACTTCGAGCATCGCCGTGCGGGCGCTGGGGCAGAGGGCGGTGAGGTTGGCGAAGCCGTGGATCAGGCCGGGGTGCCGCTGCAGCACGACCCGCACGCCCGCCTCGCGCATCCGCGCCGCGTATATCTCGCCCTCGTCGCGCAGCGGGTCGAAGCCGGCCGTGGCGACATAGGCGGGAGGCAGGCCGGAGACGTCCTCGGCCCTCATCATCGAGGCGCGTGGATCGTCTTCGTCGATTCCGTCCGGGATGTAGTGCTTCTCGAACCACTCCATGTCGTCGCGGGTAAGCAGGAAGCCCTCGGCGAAGGTATCGCGCGACTGCTGCCCACCGACGACGTCGGTGACCGGGTAGAGCAGCATCTGCATCGCCGGGATCGGCCCGCCGCCGTCACGGGCCAGCAGGCAGAGCGCGGCGGAGAGGTTGCCACCGGCGCTGTCGCCACCCACTGCGATCCGCTCCGGATCGACGCCGAGCTCGGCCGCGTGCTCGTGGGCCCAGCCGAAGGCCGCTACCGCGTCTTCGACCGGGGCTGGGAAGGGATGCTCGGGCGCCAGCCGGTAGTCGACCGAGAGGACCCGGCAGCCGCTGTGCTCGGCGAGGAAGCGGCAGAGCCCGTCGTGGGTGTCGAGATCGCCGACCACCCAGCCGCCGCCGTGGAAGTAGAGGAGCAGCGGTTGCGGCGGGGGCGGCGCGCCGAGTGCGACGTAGAAGCGCGCCGGCGTCCCGCCCTCGTGGCCGGGGATCGTCAGGTTCTCGACCCGCGCCATCGGCGGCGGCGGCCCGGCGACGACCACCGCGCCTGCCCGGTTCTCCTGCCGCGCCTGCTCGACCGTGCGACCGTCCACCAGCGAGACCTCGCCGTTCACCTTCGCCAGCGCCAGCAGCACCTGAATGTCGGGAGCCAGCTCCTGGCCGTCCAGCCGCGGCGGCGGTCCGAGCAGCCGGCGGATCGCCCGCGGCGGCAGCCCGCAGGCGCGGCGCGCGATCCAGTGCTCGGTTCGCGGGGGAAGTTTTGGCGGCACGGCAGGGGGAGGCTATGCGATGTTGGCCTTTCGGGGAAAAGGGCGGTCTGGGCGGTAGGGGGAGAGGCCCTCCACCGCCGGGACTTGGACTGGGATGAAGATCCGATCGAAGTTCTCAGCCGTCCTGTTCGCCACCATCGCCTGCCTGCTGGCCCCCGGTGCCGCGTGGCCGGCCGCATCGCCGCCGGCGCAACTGTCCTGTGCTCGCGCCGCGGCCCTGCGGCTCCAGCGCTTCGAGGACGGCTCCGCCCAGTTGCGGTGCGGCCCCCGCCTGCTGGCGCGGGTCTCCTCGCCGGGTTGAGCATTAAGCTCCCGAACTCCTGATTAATTGCGATCTCGGGAGGCTCGATGAAGTTAGCGATGCGTCGTCTCCGCCTGTCCCTGGCGGCCGTCACGGCCGCCACCTGTGTCCTCGCCTTCGTCGCCCAGCCGGCGGCCGCCTTCCGTGACCGCGATTGCGCCGACTTCCCGACCCAGGCCAAGGCCCAGCGCTTCTTCGAACGGCACCACCCGCGCCGCGATCCGCACCGGCTCGACGCCGATCACGACGGCATCGCCTGCGAGGACAACCCGTAAGCCCTCGCCCCCGCTGCTGCGAGATGCATCTCACATGACATCGACCGGTGTCCAATAGCCTGGAAGGAGCGATGGAGGCGGCGACTACAACCGCTCCCCGGCCGGTCCAGCGGATGCCCAAGCGGGGATTGCCGCCCAGCCCGCCGCTGCCCAAGCCGATCCAAACTGCGATCTGGTCGCGACAGGCGCGCCGCCTGCTCTACGCCTGCCAGGACCGCTACGGCGACGTCTTCACGATTCGCGTCGCCTACGAAGGCACCTGGGTGATGCTCGCCGACCCGGCCGCGATCAAGCAGGTCTTCACCGGCGACCCGAAGGTCTTCCACGCCGGCGAGGGCAACCAGATCCTCGCCACAGTTCTCGGCCAGAACTCGATCCTCGTTCTCGACGAGAAGCCCCACATGAGCCAGCGCAAGCTGCTGTTGCCGCCGTTCCACGGAACGCGGATGCAGGGCTACGAGCAGACGATGACCGAGATCGCCGAGCGCGAGATCGAGGGTTGGCCCACCGGCACCCCCTACGCGCTTCGCCCGCGGATGCAAGCGATGACCCTCGAGATCATCCTGCGGACCGTCTTCGGCGTCCGCGAAGGGGAGCGGATGGGCGAGCTGCGGACGGCGCTGCGCGAGTTCCTCGACCTCACGACCAACCCCCAGCTCCTCCTTCCCCTCCTTCTCGCTGGGCCCGATCGGGTCCGCAGGTTCGGCCCCTTCCGTCGGCGCATCGAGCGGGTCGACGAGCTGATCTACCGCGAGATCGCCGAGCGCCGGCGCGCCGGCGACGTCGAGGAGCGCGACGACGTGCTCTCGATGCTCGTCTCCGCCCGTCACGAGGACGGCAGCCCGATGAGCGACGTGGAGATGCGCGACGAGCTGCTCACCCTGCTGGTCGCCGGCCACGAGACGACGGCGACCTCGCTCGCCTGGGCGGTCGAGCGGCTGACTCGCAACCCCGAGAAGCTGGAGCGACTGCGCGCCGAGGTGCTGGAGGGCCGCGAGGAGTACCTGACCGCGACGATCCAGGAGACGCTGCGGCTGCGCCCGGTGATCTCGATCGTCCTGCGCAAGCTCACCGAGCCGGTCGAGATCGGCGGCTACGAGCTGCCCGCGGGCGTCTCGGTTGCGCCCTGCGTCTACCTCGTCCACCGCAACCCCGAGATCTACCCCGAGCCGCAGCGCTTCCTCCCCGAGCGCTTCCTCGACAACCCACCCGGCACCTACACCTGGATCCCCTTCGGCGGCGGCGTGCGCCGCTGCCTCGGCGCCTCCTTCGCCCAGTTCGAGATGGCGGTAGTTCTAAAAGAGCTGGTAAAGCGCCACCAGATCCGCCCGGCAAACCCCAAACCCGAGCGAATCTTTAGGCGCGCCATCACCGAGACCCCGCGCCACAACGCCCGGGTCGTTCTGAGCTGAGGGCGATCTCAGTGAGCCCCTTGGCTTTGCGCTTCGGGTGACTCCGAGGCCCAGATCGCGTATCCGACTTTGACCCCACTTGGGTGGGGTCAAAGTCGGATACGGATACCAAGTGCCTGACGGACTATCGCGCAAGCCGCGTATTTTCGTTCCCGGACTGGCCCTCATGGGCCATGACGACGGCTAAGACGGGAACTGTGCCAAGGAAGGATCCTCATCGAGATAGACATCTTCGCTTTCTCGATTGATATTGGGGTGTTTGACCCAGCGTTCGGCTGCAGCGCGATATCGAAACCTCAACAGAAAGCCCATCTGGTCGCCTAATAAAGGGCGGGGATGACGATTCCACTTTGGCGATTCGATTGCATAGGGCTTCAACTTCATCGACCGTTCCCCAGACAGAGCCTTCTGCACGGCACAATTTGACAACCAGCATTCCTTCGTAGCTGGTCATAGATCGCTCAGCCGCAGCCGGTGTTGTTGCCGCAGCTGCTGCAGGTGTAGCAGGAGCCCGTGCGCTGCATCATGCCGCCGCACTGCTCGCAGGCCGGGCCGAGCTCGAGGCCGGACATCTTGGCTGGGATCACCGGGGGGGTTTCGGTGAAGGCCGAGGAGGCCGGCTTGGACTTGCCGTTGCCTCCGTTTCCACCGTTGGCCGGGCCGGCGGTGCCGCCGCTGGTGTCGACGCCGAGGCCGAGCTGGGTGGTCTCCGCTTCGCGCTTGGCGCGCACGTCGGCGGTGAGGATGCCTAGGTCCTCGAGCGTTTCCGTGTCGTCGATGAAGCGGCTTGCCAGCCAGCGCATGATGTAGTCGGGCATCGACTTGGCGAAAGGGATCTCCGGGTTCTGCGTCATGCCCTCGGGCTCGAAGCGCATGTAGCTGAACTTGCGCACGAAGATCTCCAGCGGCACGCCGTACTGGAGGCCGATCGAGATCGCCGTGGCGAAGGCGTTGAGCAGCCCGCGCATCGTCGAGCCCTCCTTGCCGATGTCGGTGAGGAAGATCTCGCCGACGTTGCCGTCGTCGTACTTGCCCGCGGTGATGTAGCCCTCGTGACCGGCGATCGAGAACTTGTGGGTGATCGACTCGCGCTCGCGCGGCATCTTTTTGCGCTCCGGCTTCGCCATCGCGACCTCGGCCTCGGCGCCCTTCTCCTCCTGGGCGTCGGTGCGCAGCGCCTGCGCCGTCTTCGAGCCGTCGCGGTAGATCGCCAGCGCCTTCAGGCCGCCCTTCCAGCCGCGCGTGTAGGCGTCGGCGATGTCGTCGATCGTGGCGCTCTGCGGCAGGTTGACCGTCTTCGAGATCGCCCCGGAGATGAACGGCTGGGTCGCCGCCATCATGTCGATGTGGCCGGTGTGGGAGATCGCCCGCTCGCCGACCGCGACGTCGAAGACCGGCAGATGCTCGTCCTTCAGCCCCGGCGCCCCGACGATCGTGTTCTTCTCGGCGATGTGGGCGTTGACCTGGTC
>JASLIG010000117.1 GCA_030152805.1 Solirubrobacterales bacterium | reverse complement strand
GGCGATTTGGGGGCTGCTGCTGGTCTGCGCCGGGGCGGTGCATGCGTACCGGTGGTGGAGGGCGCGTTCCTAGGCTCCAGGCGGCCGGCGGTGGCTACGGTCCAGAGCATTGCCAGCCATGTGGTTGTGGCGAGGGCCACGTGGAGCCAGACCAGTTCTGAGGGGAGTTCGAAGGACCACTGCATGGCGCCGATGACGCCCTGCAGGCCCAAGAGGGCGATGACGGCCGTGAGGGGGCGGGCGGCGCGGCGGTCGCTCCCCTGGCGGTGCAGGAGGAGCCAGACGGCTATGGCGGCGACGCCGAAGAGGGTTGCGATAGCGCTGTGGCGTTGGACGACCCACTCCAGGGTTCCGGTTCCTTCGAAGTCGAAGCGGTGGACCAGTTCGTTCTCGTGGGCGCCGGCGTGAGGGCCGGAGGCGGTGGCGATCGTGCCGGCGAGGATGGTGAGCTGGCCAATCGGGATCAGCGCCCGAACCGCCCAGACGCCGAGCCGGTCGGTCGAGAAGCGCCGCTCCCACGGTTCGTAGCGCGAGCACCAGGCCAGGGCAAAGGCGGCGTCGAGCAGCATCATCGAGAGGATGAAATGGGACATCACCAGGCCCGGCGCCAGGTGGTGCTTGACGACCAGGGCGCCGAGGATCGCCTGGCCGATCACGCCCAGCGGCAGCAGGGCGCCGAACAGCGCCAGGTGGCCGCGGAAGGGCACGCGAAACCAGGCGAGGACGCTGGCGGCGATCACGGCGATGCCGACGAAGCCGGTCAGCAGCCTGTTGCCGTACTCGATCACGGCGTGGGTGTCGAGCGGCGGCACCGTCCCGCCATAGCACTTGGGCCAGTCAGGGCAGCCGAGGCCGGAGCCGGTGAGGCGCACGCCGGCGCCGGTGAGCACGATCAGCGAGAGCGCCCCGAGGGCGACGAGCGTGACCTTGGCGTAGAGCTGCGGCGAGATGCGGGGACGGGCGCGCATGGTTGCCTCGGGATGATGCCAGCGGCCGTCCCCGGCTCCTGGGGAGGTCTCAGCCGCCGGACGGCTTGGCTATGCCGATTGGCCCCTTGGGGGCGCTCTTGTGCGCGCTCCTCTTGCCCGAGGCCGATTCGAGCAGGTACTCGACCAGGTCTTCGAGTTCTTTCGCCGAAAGCGTCTGCCCGAAGTCCGCCGGCATGACGTTGGGTGGATAGCCCTTGGCGATCGCCTTGTTGGGGTCGACGATCGACTCCTGCACCATCGCTTCGCTCTGCCCGGGCAGCACTTCGTCGAGGTTCGGGCCGATCGTGCCACCCGCTTGCGCCGCTGCCAGCGTGTGGCAGCCGCCGCAGCCGCTGTTGGCGAAGACCTGGGCTCCCGGGCCGCCTGGCACCTTGGGCGGTGCCGCGCCTGGCACGCCGGCGTAGAGGCCGACGTAGGCGGCAACGTCCTCGAGGTCCTGACCGGTGACGACGTCGGCCGGCATCGAGACGGCGGGGTTGCTGTTGCTCGGCCGGGGGAACTCGACCTGCGCCTTGACCACGCCTTCGACCGTGTCGCCACCCTCGCCAGCAGCGCGCGCCGCGGCGAAGGCGTCGTCCAGATTGGGGCCGATCTGCGCCGAGGTACCGGCCTGCGCCATCGCGTGACAGACGCCGCACTTCTGGATGAAGAGCAGGCGGCCGCGCTCGGGGTCGGCGCTGCTGGTTCCACAGCCGGAAGCTGGCAACGCGACCGCGGCCAGGGCGGCGAGGACGAGCAGCGGGCGGATGGGGTTGGCGAGGTTGGACATGCGGCGCGAAGCGCGCCGGAGTCTATATGCCAGGCCCGGCCGAAAGCAGGCTTGCAAGCCCAGTCGGTGGGGTAGGCTTGAGGCGATCCTCACTAACTCCACTGAGCCGCGAGGGGAGGCAAAAAGATGCACGTACGCGATGGGATGTCGGAGGTGGTCCTGACCGTCGGCCCGACGCACACGCTGCGCGAGGCGGCGAGGATGATGGCGGAGAAAAGCGTCGGCGCGGCGCTGGTCAGCGACGACGAGATGCCGGTGCCCCACATCGTCACCGAGCGCGACATCCTGCTCTCGCTCGGTGCCGATCAAGACCCCGATTCCGAGCGCGTTGCCGATCACATGAGCGACAGCGTGATCGCCGCCTCGCCGGACTGGAGCCTCGAGCGGGCCGCCGCTGAGATGTCGCGGCGGGGGATTCGCCATTTGGTCGTCTACGAGGGGCCCGAGCTGGTTGGCGTGCTCTCGATGCGCGACATCGTCAGGGTTTGGACGAGCGAAGGGGCGACGTCCGGCATGACCCCCGATTGAGTGGGGTCTGTCCCGGCAGGGGTTTCGCTTAACTTTTTCGGGTGGAGAGGATGTTGCTGGCGCCGCGAGCGCGTGCCGAAAAAGTACAAGACGCTTCACCCCCGCCGGGACAGACCTTGTCGTCAGCCTGGGGTCGAGGGCGGGAGGCCCTCGGGTTGGAGCTTCAGGAGCGAGGTGGGGAGATCTGTTCGACCGGGAGCACTGCGCCACGGACGTGCTGCTTGCGGGGGAGCTTGAAATAGCTGCGGATGGCATCCCTGATCATGGAGCGGAAGGCGAATAGGGCGACTATGGCGCCGATGATCGAGTAGATCCAGCCGCGCACCATGAAGCCCTCGGCGAAGATGCCGCAGACGGTCAGGGCCAGGGCAAAGGCGAAGATCGCCGGGGCCCAGGAGGGACGGGGCTGGTAGACGACTTCGCCGGGCTCCGGGATTTGGCGATGCTCGGTCATTTACGACGCGATGTAGAGCATCGCGGCCACGAAGCAGAGCGCGAAGATCGCCGCCACGATGCCGCCGGCGAGGAGGCCGGCGCCCATGTTCGCTCGTGCGGTCTCGCGATCCACGCCCGGATTTCTACTAGAACAACCGGTCGAGCGGCATGGCCACGAAGAGCAGTGCCAGGTAGGCGAGCGAGTAGAGGTAGGTGCGCAGGGCCCAGCGGCGATCGGCACTGCGCAGCAGTCGCACCGCGCAGTAGATGAAGCCGGCGCCGAGCGCCATCGAGGCGATCAGATACTCGACCCCGAAACCGCCGGCGCAGAAGGGCAGCTGCGTCACCGCGTAAAGGAGGACGGTGTAGAGGAGGATCTGGCGGCGGGTCTCGTCCTCGCCGCGCACGACCGGCAGCATCGGGATGCCCGCCTTCGCGTACTCGTCTTTCATCAGCAGCGAGAGGGCCCAGAAATGGGGCGGAGTCCAGAAGAAGACGATCGCGAAGAGGTAGAAGGCGGTGCCGCTGAGCCCCCCAGTCACTGCCGCCCAGGCGACCAGCGGCGGCACCGCGCCGGCGGCGCCGCCGATGACGATGTTTTGCGGCGTCGAGCGCTTCAGCCAGAGCGTGTAGACGAAGACGTAGCCGAAGAGGCCGGAGATCGAGAGCGCTGCCGCAAGCGGGTTGACGGTCAGCGCCAGCAGGACGAAAGAGGCGCAGCCAAGCAGCGTCCCGAAGGCGATCGCGGCTTGGGGCGAGACGCGGCCGCTGGCGACCGGACGGTCGACGGTGCGCGCCATGATCCGGTCGACGTCGCGGTCGATCGCGTGGTTGATCGCGCCGGCGCCGCCGGCCGAGAGGGCGCCGCCGAGGCAGGTGAGGAAGACGAGCCCGAGCCCGGGGTCACCCGCCACGTACATCGTCGCGATCGTGGTCAGCAGCAGCAGCGACTGCACCTTCGGCTTGGTCAGCGTCAGGTAGTCGCGAAGTACCGTGGGGACCGCTGATTGGCGGGCTACCGCCGCGGCGGAGTCCATCGTCGTCAGGCTACCGGCTGGGTCTCGCGCGCAGACTGCTCGGCGCGGCGCGTGCGGTGGGCGATCGCGGCGCGGATGTCGCGCATCGGCCGGTCGCTGCGCACGTCGGGCAGCACGTCGAAATTGTGCGGCTCGGGCGGCGAGAGCGCGAACCACTCGAGCGAGTCGCCGCCCCAGTGATCGTGGCCGGCGCGGCCACCGCCGCTGCGGCTGGCGATCGCGTTGACGAGCGTGAGGATGATCCCGAGGGCAAGGATGAAGGCGCCGATCGTGGCGATCAGGTTGTCGGCGCTGACGCCGGTGCCGCCAAAGAACTTGTAGGCGTCGACGACCTGGCCGTGCTCGCCACCGGCGAAGAAGAGCGGCACGAAGGTGACGAGGAGGCCGATCGCCAGCGTCCAGAAGGAGAAGCGTGCCAGCGTCTCGCTCATCGTGTGGCCGGTCAGCTTCGGGAACCAGTAGTGGAGGGCGGCGAAGCCGCCGAAAACGGCGCCGCCGAGGAGGGCGAAGTGGGTCGCGGCGGTGGCGTCGGTCGTGTTGTGCAGCCGCCAGGCAACGGCGACCATCGAGTGCGAGAGCTCCGCCGCGAGGCCGATCGAGATTGCCGAGATTGCTCCGGCGGCGAAGAGCAGCGGCGCCCGCATCCGCAGCGTGCCGCCGATCATCGTCGCGATCAGGTTGAAGACGATCAGGCCGAAGGGCACGATCAGCGCCAGCGACATGATCATCGCGAAGTACATCCAGCCGATCCCGATCGGCGCGGTCATCATGTTTTGCATCCAGGCCAGGGTGCCGATCACGGCGATCGCCACCAGCGAGCCGACCACCGCGTTGCGGTTGAAGAGCGGCTTGCGGGCGAAGACCGGCACGATCTCGGCGATCGCTCCCAGGGCCGTGATCAGGATCAGCATGTAGGCGCCGGTGTAGAAGATCCAGCTCAGGTGCTCCCAGAGCAGCGGCGCACCCCCGGAGCCGTCGGCGAAGAAGATGCCGTCGAAGTTGCGGTCGATCATCAGCATCGTGATCGCGGCCAGCATTACCGCCCCGATCACGAGCATCAGCCAGGAGCAGATCGCCGCCGCCCAGGCGAAGACCGGCACGCGGCTCCAGGCCATGCCGGGGGCCCGCAGGCGCCGCAGCGTCGCCACCAGGTCGATCGCGATCAGGACGAAGCCGAGCGTCGCCAGGCCGTTGGCCGCGGCCCAGGCATCGACGCCGTTGTTGGGCAGGAAGGCGAGCTCGGAGAGCGGTGCCAGCGGGTTGACGCCGGCCTCGCTCGGAGTGAACAGGAAGCCGCTGTAGAGGACGGTGGCGCCGGCGAGGTAAAGCCAGAGCCCGACCTGGCCGAGGCGCGGCAGGGCGGTGCCGCGGGCGCCGATCTGCAGCGGCGCCAGGTAGTAGAAGAGCCCCAGCGCCAGCGGGATCGCGAAGAGGAAGATCGCCGTCGCCCCGTAGAGCGAGAGCATGCGATTGAAGGTGACCGGCGTCAGCAGGGTGTTTTCCGGTACCGCCAGTTGCAGGCGCATCAGCAGGAACTCGACCAAGGCGATGAAGAGGAAGCCGAGGGCGGCCCCGATCATCACCCTGCCGACGTCCTTGTGGTCAGCACTGGTGACGACCTCGATCCAGCGGGGCCGGCGGCGGGGGAAGCCATCGACGACGATCTCCGGACGGGGCTTCGGTCGCTCCGCGATCACGGCACTTCTCCCTTTTTGATCAGGCCCACGACGCGGTCCTGCGCCGCCTGGATGTCGCCCTTTTGACGTTTGATGAAGTCTTCGTATGCCTGGGGCGAGACGACGTCGACCTCGGTCCGCATCGCCGCGTAGGCCTGGCCGGAGAAGGTCGCCGACTGCCCTTCGTAGACGCCTTCCTGATCGGCGCGGAAGACGACGTGGTTGGTCTTGCCCGGCACCGCGTCGCGCTTGCCGGCGAGTTCGGGCACGTCCCAGGTGTGGATCACGTCGGTGGAGACGAGATCGAGTTCGACCGTGGTATCGACCGGGACGACCAGCTTGTAATAGGAGAAGGCTTCGTTCGGGTAGTCGTAGCGCCACAGCCACTGCTGGCCGGTCGCCTCGATCTTCAGCGGTTTGGACTTTGCCGAGGCGAGGCCAGCGGAGCCTGTGGCCGGGGCCTCGCGCGCCTTGTCGGTGTAGATGAAGCTGAGCACGAGGATCACGGCGGCGAAAACCGTCAGCACTGCGCCGACCCGCAGCTGGGTGCCGCGGCTGCCAGTCACCTGGCGCGGCTCGGCGCCCCGATTACCGCGGTAGCGGCGCAGGGCGTAGATCAAAGCCCCGTTGATCGCGACGATCAAAATCGTCGCGGCGACGAAGCCGATCCAAAGCAGAGTGTCGATCTGGTCGGAGCCAGGGGAGTGGGGCGCCAAAGCGCGGCCATTCTAATCACGAAGGCAGTCATTCAGGCGCTGCGCCGCTGAGCCCGCCGTGTCGCCGCCGACCTATACTCGCCGACCTGATGAAGGCGCGCTCGCGGCCATCTCCGGCGCTTCGCCTCGCGGTGCGCACAGGAGCAGCCGCTGCTGTCGCGGCTGCGGTGGCTGTTCCCCTGCTGCGCAAGCGGTTGCGCTTGTCCACTCCGGTGACCGTTGTCGCCTGCGCGGGCGGACCGCTGGCGATCGCCGTTCTCTACCCGCGCTCGCGCAAACGCGACGTGGCGCTCTACGCGATGCAGATGTGGGCGTTCATCATGGTCCACGAGCTTCCCTACGACGATCCGGAGCGTTTGCAGAGTCGCCTGCGCAGTCGCTACCCGATCGTGATCGACCGGGCGATCGGCCTCGGTCGCCTTCCCAACGCCCGGCTCCAGCGGGGGATGGCGCGCCTGCGCCACCTCGGCGCCGTCAATCGCTTCCTCACCTGGGCGCACTGGCTTTGGTTCTTCGAGCCCTATCTCGCCCTGACCTGGATTCTGCTGCGCCATCCGGAGCGCTTTCCGCGCGCCGCCCGTCAGATGGCCGCGGTCTTCGACATCGGCTGCATCGCCTACTTCGTCGTGCCGACGTCGCCGCCGTGGTGGGCATCGGAACAGGAGCTGACCGGCGAGAAGGTGGAGCGGATCATGATCGGCGTCGGCGAAGACACCTGGCGCTCGGCTTGGCCGAAGATGTACAACGCGTTGGGCGGCAACCCCTGGGCGGCAATGCCCTCGCTGCACTTCGCCACCTCGACGATGGCGGCGATCGCCCTCACCGAGGCGGGCCCGGTCGAGGGTGCCATGGGCTGGAGCTATGCGCTGACGCTCGGCTTTGCGCTCGTCTACCTCGGTGAGCACTACGTCACCGACTTGGTGGCCGGGGCCGGCCTCGTCGCCGCCGTGCGGACGGGCGAGCCGCTCGCCGAACCGGCAGTGCTGGCGGTCAATCGGGGGCTGCGCCGCTTGGAGCGCCTCGCCGCCGGGTAGCTTCTTAAGGGTGTCTCCAGAGGGTCCGGTGAACGGCGGCGCTGCCGCTGAGCTGCCGATCTTCACGCGGCGGCGGCTGATCCAGACCGCGGTCATCGTCGTCGCGCTGCTGATCGGGATCTACTTCCTCTTCCCCAAGCTCGTCGGCTTGGGCAACGCGCTGGGCAAGCTGGACGACGCCGACCCGGTCTGGATCGTCATCGCGATCGGTTTCAACATCCTCGCCTTCGCCACCTACGTCGCCCTCTTCAAGGCGGTGGTGGGGGGCGATGCGCTGCGCCTTACCTGGCTCGAGACCTACGAGATCAACATGGCCGGGCTGGCGGCGACGCTGCTCTTCTCGGCGGCGGGCGCGGGCGGCATCGTGCTCACCTTCTGGGCGCTGCGCAAGGCCGGCATGCGGCGGCGCGAGGTGGCGCGGCGGATGGTCGCCTTCCTCACCCTGCATTACGCCTTCTACCCGCTGGCGCTGATCCTCTTCGGCGTACTGCTGCGCACCGGGGTGCTCAACGGCAGGGCCTCGATCGAGCTGACGATCGTTCCGGCGGGCGTCGCCGGCGTGCTGCTCGCCCTTGGCCTGCTGCTGGCCCTGATTCCCCCCGACCTCGGGCCACGGATCGCTCGCTTCGTGCACGGCGAGCGCGGGCAGGAGATCGCCAGGAAAGTGGGGCGGATCCCCGCCACCTTCGCCGAGGGCTTTCGCTTTGCGATCAGCCTCTTCGCCCATCCCTCGAAGGGGGGCCTGGCGGTGCTCGGTGCGGCCGGCTTCTGGGCGGCGAACATCGGCATTCTCTGGGCCTCCTTCCACGCCTTCGGCGTGCACGTGCCGCTCGCCGTCGTCGTTCAGGGCTTCTTCCTCGGCATGGTCGCCAACCTCTTCCCCTTCGCGCCGGCGGGCGTGGGGGCCGTCGACGCCGGCATGATCGGCGCCTTCGTGCTGTTCGGCATTCCCGAGGAGACAGTCTTCCCGGCGGTCCTCGTCTACCGCCTGATCGCTTTCTGGATGCCGATCCCCTTCGGCGTCGCCGCCTTCTTCCAGCTCCGCACCCGGGTCCAGCACTGGGAAACCGAGGGTTTGCCGGTTGACCGCGGCGGTACTATACAAAGTGAAGTATTGGCAGCGCCACTAGACTCGAGGCAGACATGACAGAGGCTAAGAAGGTCGAGAACGTGATCATCGTCGGCGGCGGGCCCGCCGGCTACACGGCTGCGCTCTACACGGCGCGGGCCAACCTGGAGCCGCTCGTCTTCGAGGGCTTCCAGTGGGGCGGGCAGCTGCAGAACACGACCGACGTCGAGAACTACCCCGGCTACCCCGAGGGGATCATGGGGCCGGAGATGATGACCCAGTTCCGCGCCCAGGCCGAGCGCTTCGGCACCCGCTTCGTCAGCGACGACGTCGACCGGGTCGAGCTCTCCGACGGAGGCGTGCAGAAGGTCTACCTCGGCGACGAGGAGCACCTCGCCAAAACCGTGATCCTGGCGATGGGGGCGGAGCCGCGCAGGCTTGGCATCCCGGGTGAGATCGAGCTGAGCGGCTGTGGTGTCTCCACCTGCGGCGTCTGCGACGGCGCCTTCTTCAAAGACCAGAAAGTGATCGTGATCGGCGGCGGCGACTCGGCCATGGAGGACGCGATCTTCATCTCCAAGTACGCCAGCGAGCTGACCGCGATCAACCGCCGTGAGGAGTTCCGCGCCTCGAAGATCATGCTCGATCGGGCCCGGGAGCAGGACAACATCAGCTTCAAGACCCCCTACGTCGCCGAGGAGTTCGTCGCCGGCGATAACGGCCGCCTCGACCACGTGCGCCTGCGCAACGTCGAGACGGGGGAGAGCGAGGACTTCGACACCGACGGCGCCTTCGTCGCGATCGGCCACATCCCGCGCTCGGAGGTCGTCGCCGGCCAAGTCGACACCGACGAGAACGGCTACATCCTCACCGAGGGCGGTTCGACTCGCACCAATCTGGCAGGCGTCTTCGCCGTCGGCGACGTCGTCGACCACACCTACCGCCAGGCGGTCACCGCCGCCGGCAGCGGCTGCATGGGCGCCCTCGACGCCGAGTGGTTCCTCCGCGACACCCCACCCTCGCCCGAGGCTCACTGGATGCCCGGCGGCGAGCCGGTGGAGATAGCGCCGACGCCTGGGTCGTAGCGCCTATCCCAGTAGGGGTTCCACTTAACTTTTTCGGTGGGCAGTTGGACTGCTGGCGCCGCTAGCTCACGACGAAAAAGTACAAGACGTTCCACCCCTACCGGGATAGGCGCCAGCTCAAGCGCTGAGCTAACCGACCAGCTTCCGAACTACGAAGGTGCGGGGGCCTTTTGGGGTCTCGATCTCGATCGGTTCGCCGACCTTGGCGTCGAGTAGGGCGCGGCCGATCGGGGACTCGTTGGAGAGGCGTCCGGCAGCGAGATCGGCTTCGGTTGAGCCGACCAGGGTCCAGGTGTTGGTCTCTCCCTTGCCTTCGTCGAGCACCTCGGCAGTGCGACCGAAGGCGAAGATGTCCGAGGAGGCGTCGACCTCGACCACGACGGCAGTGCGCAGACGCTCGCGCAGGCGCTTGATCTTGGTCTCGAGGTGTGCCTGGTCCTCCTTGGCGATGTGATACTCGGCGTTCTCCTTGAGGTCGCCTTCCTCGCGCGCGACTTTGATCCGCGCCGCCATCTTGGTCCGGCCCTCCCCTTCGAGCTGCTCTATTTCCTCGCGCAGGGCGGCCAAGCCCTCCTCGGTGATCGGCTCGCCATTCGTTTCGGTGTCAGTCATCGCATCAGCCTTGCAGATGGCGACGCGCGATCGGGCGGAGGGCCGCGTCCGTGGCGCTATCGTGGGCGCATGGCCACCTCCTGCTCCCACCTCCGCACGATCCAGGTCTTCGACCCGCCGGCCGAGATCGCCGGCTGCGAGGAGTGCCTCGCGCTCGGCATGCAATGGGTCCACCTGCGCATGTGCCAGGACTGCGGGCACATCGGTTGCTGCGACAACTCGCCGGGCAAGCACGCCACCGCGCACCACGCCGAGACGGGCCACCCGATCATCCGCTCGGTCGAGCCCGGCGAGGACTGGAGCTGGTGCTACGAGGATGAGTTGATGTTCCGCCTCGCCCACTGATGAGCCCGGCGCGGCCGGACGTCAAGGTGGTCGGCCGGCGCGACGCGGCCGAGGATCATGCTCTGCGCGACTTCCTGACCCGGGCGGCCCAGCCATTCGAGTGGCTGGAAGCCGGGACGCCCCCGGCCGAGGAACTGCTGCGCGCCCACGGGGCCGAGGACGCCGAGCTGCCCGTGCTGTTCGACGGCGGCCGGCCAATCGCCGCGGCGACGATCGAGCGCGTGGCAGAGGAGTGGGGTGTGAGAGAGGCGCCGAAGCGGCGCAGCTACGACATCGCGATCGTCGGGGCCGGGCCCGCCGGGCTCGCAGCCGCTGTCTACGCCGCCTCGGACGGACTGGCCACCATCGTCGTCGATCGCGAGGTTCCCGGCGGGCAGGCTTCCCAAACTTCGATGATCGAGAACTTCTTCGGCTTCCCCGACGGGATCGGGGGTGCCGAGCTCGCTCGCCTCGCCGGTCGCCAGGCCGAGCGCTTCGGCGCCGAGCTGGTGCTGCTGCGCCACATCGAGCGCGGCGACGTCGACAGCGGCGGCTTCCTGCTCGCACTCGAGGGCGGCCACGAAGTTGAGGCGCCGTTGATGATCGCGGCGACGGGGATGCAGTGGCGGCGGCTGGAGGTCGACGGGGTCGAGGAGCTGCTCGGTCGCGGTGTCTACTACGGCGCCGGCCGCAGCGAGGCGGCCCAGTGCGGCGGCGACCCGGTGGTCGTGATCGGCGCCGGCAACTCCGCCGGTCAGGCGGCGATGCACCTTGCCAACGCGGGGGCGGCGGTCTCGATGATCGTGCGCGGCGACTCCCTCGCCAAATCGATGTCCGCCTACCTGATCGAGCGGATCGAGACTCACCCGAACATCGAGGTCCACGTGCGTAGCGAGGTCGAGGGGGTTGAGAGCGAGGAAGGCGTGCTGGCGGCGGCGCTGGTGCGGCACCCGGGCGGCGGTGTGGAGGCCCTGCCGGCGCGGGCGATGTTCGTCTGCATCGGCGGCGCTCCCTGCACCGAGTGGGCGGCGGGCACCGGCGTCCGGGTGGGGCCGGCCGGCTTCATCCTCACCGGCCCCGACCTGATTCACGAGGGCAGGCCGCCGGCGGAGTGGCCGCTGGACCGCGACCCGCTCGCGCTGGAGACCAGCGTGCCGGGCCTCTTCGCCGCCGGCGACGTCCGTCACGGTGCGCCGCGCCGGGTCGGCGGCGCGGTGGGCGACGGCGCGATGGCGGTCGCCCTCGCCCACCGGGTACGCGAGAAGCTGCCACACCCCGGCGACGCCGTCGGCAAGCTCTGAGGGAAATTGCCGGCTCTGGCGGGATCAGGCCGCCGCGGTGGCTACGAGCCCGGGCGCGGGCAGGTAGGCCTCGCCGTGCTCCGCCCGCAGCCCTTCGAGCAGCTCGACGGCGCGGTCGGCGCCGAGCAGCTCGGTCAGCTCTAGCGGGCCGCGGGGCCAGTTGAAGCCGAGGCGCATCGCGGTGTTCATGTCGGCCGGGGAGCCGACCGCTTCTTCGAGCGCGAAGGCGGCCTCGTTGGCGATCTGGGCGACGAGGCGGGGGAGGATCTCGGCAGCGGCCGGGTCGATCGCGGCCAGCTGGTCGGGGTCGAGCGTCGGCGCCTCGATGCCGAGGCTGGGGTCGGCCGGCCGGTGCGGAGCCTCGCCGTACTCGTAGAAGCCCTTGCCGCTCTTGCGTCCCAGGTGCCCGTCGGCGACGAACTGTTCCTGGATCGGGCTCGGCCGCCAGCGCTCCGGCTCGCCGCCCTGGGAGTAGAAGGAGCGGGCGACGCTGAGGTTGACGTCGAGGCCGATCAGGTCGATCAGCTCGAAGGGCCCCATGCGGAAGCCGCCGCCGAGGCGGCAGACGCGGTCGATTGTCGGCGCGTCGGCGACGCCGTCGGCCAGCATGCGCAGCGACTCCAGGGTGAAGGGCCTGGCGAGGCGGTTGGCGATGAAGCCGGGGCTGTCCTTGGCGCGGATCGGGGTGCGGCCCATGCGTTCGCCGACCGCGGCGGTCGCGTCCAGAGCATTCGGCGCCGAGTCCGCCGTGGCCACGACCTCGACCAGCTTCATCAGCGCCGGCGGGTTGAAGAAGTGCATGCCGACGACGCGCTCGCGGCCCGGCACCTCGGCGGCAATCGCGGTGACCGGCAGCGAGGAGGTGTTGCTGGCGAGGATCGCCTCGGGCCCGCACGCCTCTGCCAACGCGGCGAAGAGCTTGCGCTTCAGCTCCAGGTCCTCCGGCGCCGCCTCGACCACGAGGTCGCATTCGCCGAGGTCACCGAGGCTCCCGGCGGCGCCGACCCTCCCACTGGCGAGGTCGGCGTCCCTTTCGCTCCACAGCCCCTTGCTCGCCCCCTTGGCGAGGGCCCGGTGCAGCCGGCCGATGCCGGTCTCCAGCGCCTCGGGGACCGGATCGTGCAGCCGCGTCTCGTAGCCACCGAGAGCGGCGATCTGCGCGATCCCGGCGCCCATCGTGCCCGCGCCGACGACCCCGATGTGCTCGACGCCGCCCGCGGTCACTTGCCCTCGAATTTCGGCTTGCGCTTCTCGAGGAAGGCCCTCATCCCCTCGACGCGGTCCTCGGTCGCCATCGCCAGCTCGTAGAGGCGTCGCTCGCTCTCGAGGCCGGGGCTGAGCGCGGTCTCCTCGGCGACGACAACGGCCTGCTTGGCGAGGCGGGAGGCGATCGGCGGCTTGGCGGCGACCTCGCGGGCAAGCGCCATCGCCTGCTCGAGCCAGTCGCCCTCGCCGGCGACTCTGTTGACGAGCCCGAGCCGGTGCGCCGTCTCGGCGTCGAAGCGCCTGCCGGTCAGCACGTACTCCATCGCTCGCTGCTTGCCGAGCACGCGGGCGAGGCGCTGGGTTCCACCGCCGCCGGGGATGATCCCGAGGTTGATCTCGGGCTGGCCGAAGGTCGCGCCCTCATCGGCGACGATCATGTCGCAGGCGAGTGCCAACTCGCAGCCGCCGCCGAGCGCGTAGCCGGAGACGGCGGCGATCATCGGCGTCTTGATCGCGGCGAGGCGGCGCCAGAAGGAAGCGGCCGGGTGGCGTAGCGCCTCGGCAAAGCTGCGCTTGCTCATCGCCTTGATGTCGGCGCCGGCGGCGAAGACCTCGTCGGAGCCGGCGATGACGATGCAGCGGACCTCCGGGTCGGGATCGAGCCGCTCCAGCTCGCCGGCAAGCTTCTCCATCACCTCGGGCGAGAGCGCATTGCGGGCCTCGGGCCGGTTGAGGCGCAGCAGGGCGACGTAGCCGTCGCGTGAGCTCTCGACCAGATCAGCCAACGGCTACTCGGCCACCATCGGGGTCATCGCGTTGATCCCGGTCGCGGCGCGGCCGATGATCATCTTCTGGATCTGCGAGGTGCCCTCATACAGGGTGGTAACGCGGGCGTCGCGCAGGTAGCGCTCGACCGGGTAGTCGTCGACGTAGCCGGCGCCGCCGTGTACCTGGATCGCCAGGTTGGCGCATTCGACCGCCGACTCGGTCGCGTAGAGCTTCGCCACCGAGGTCTCGGTCGTGTTCGGCTTGCCTTCATCCTTGAGCACGCCGGCGCGGTAGACCAGCATCCGCGAGGCGTCGCGTTTGAGGATCATGTCGGCGATCATCTCCTGGACCAGCTGGAAGCGGGCGAGAGGGACGCCGAACTGCTTGCGCTCCTTGGCGTAGGCGACCGAGGCTTCGACGCAGCCTTCGCAGATGCCGACGCAGCCGGCGGCGACGCTGTAGCGGCCGTTGTCGAGGGCGCTCATCGCGACCTTGAAGCCGTCGCCGATCTCACCGAGCATCGCGTCCTCGCCGACCTCGACCGAGTCGAGCGAGATCTCGCCGGTGTCGGAGGAACGCAGGCCGAGCTTGCCGTGGATCTCCTGCGTGGTGAAGCCCTCGCTGTCGGTGGGGACGAGGAAGCAGGCGAGGCCCTTGTGCTTCTTCTCGGGGTCCGTCTGGGCGAAGATCAGCGCCACCTCGGAGAAGTTGGCGAGGCTGATCCACATCTTCTGGCCGCTGATCGACCAGCCCGAGTCGGTCTTGGTCGCGCGGGTGCGCAGGTTGGCGGCGTCGGAGCCGGTGTCGGGCTCGGTCAGGCCAAAGCAGCCGAGCGCCTCGCCCGAGCAGAGCCGCGGCAGCCATTTCTGCTTCTGCTCCTCGCTGCCCCACTTCTCGATCGAGCCGGCGACCAGTGAGGTCTGTACCGAGACGACGGTGCGAGCGGAGGAGTCGGCGCGGCCGACCTGCTCGACGATCAGGCCGTAGCCGAGGTAGTCGAGGCCGCGGCCGCCGTACTGTTCGGCAACGGGGGCGCCGAGGTAGCCGACCTCGCCCAGCTTGCTCGCCAGCTCGCGGTCGAAGCGGGCGGCGCGGTCGTTCTCTTTGACCCGCGGCGTGATCTCCTTGTCGGCGAATTCACGCGCGGTTTCGGAGATCAAGCGCTGCTCGTCGGTCAACTGGAAGTCCATCTCACCCCTTGCTTTCTCGGTCTCGTCCATCGCGCATCACTGTTGGGGGCAAATAGGACCAAAACGTGATGCGGATGGGTTTTGTTCATCAGAGTTCTTGGCTGAGGATCGCGGCGAAGGCCTTTTGTGCTTCGCGGGTGCGAGGGCCGGGGGCCTCGGGAAGGTCGGTGCCGTCGATCGCGGATACGGCCTGGATCTCGCGCGTGGTTGAGGCGAGGAACGCCTCTTTGGCGGCGCGCAGGTCGGCTGCCGGCCAAGCGCCCTCCTCGACGTCGAGCGCCTTGACCAGGCGGCCGCGGGTGATCGACTCGAGCACCCCGTTGTCGAGCGCCGGCGTGCGCAGGGCGCCCTGCGGCGAGACCCAGAAGATCGCCGAGGTCGGCGGCTCGAGCACGATGCCGTCGGGCTGAACCAGCACGGCCTCGTCGGCACCCTGGGCCTTGGCGAGGCGGGTCGACTGCATGTTGGCGGCGTAGGAGAGCGACTTGACTCCGTTGAGAATGACCGTCGGGCAGTAGGTGACAGTGGCGACGCTGACCGTGTCGGCGTGGGCCGGGATCGGCTCGGTCATCGCCAGGCGGCGCCCACCGCGGGTGACGATCAGACGCAACTGCCCATCGGCGTCTCCGAGCTCCGCGAGCAGCGCATCGATCTCCGCTTCCAGTGCAGACCGGTCGAACTCGAGCTCGATCACGGAGGCGCTGCGCTCAAGTCGATCGAGGTGGTCGACGAGCGCAAACGGGGTTCCGCCGTAGAGCCGGATCACCTCGAAGGCACCGTCGCCCCGGTAGAGCCCATCGTCCTTTAGCGGCACCATCGCCTCGGCGGTCGGCGAGATCGCCCCGTCGACGCTGGCCAGCTCTCTCAGCGTGATCGTCATCCGACGCGCGAGGCTACCTCAGACCTGTCCAGAGCGAACTGCATCAACTTCTCTACCTGCCAGATCGAGAAGTTGATGCAGTTCGCGGGTTGTAGTCATCAGGTCGCTTCGAAGACCGTCGCCAGGCCCTGGCCTACGCCTACGCACATGGTGGCTATGCCGTACTTGCCGCCGCGGCGGCGCAGCTCGCGGATCAGGGTGGTGGTGAGGCGGGCGCCGGTGCAGCCGAGCGGGTGGCCGAGGGCAATCGCGCCGCCGTTGACGTTGAGCCGCTCCTCGTTGATGCCGAGCTCGCGGGCGCTGGCGAGTACCTGCGAGGCGAAGGCCTCGTTGAGCTCGATCAGGTCGATCTGGTCGAGGGTGAGGCCGGCGGCGTTGAGGGCCTTGGGAATCGCGACGGCGGGGCCGATGCCCATGTAGGCGGGATCGACGCCGGCGACGCCGAAGGCGACGACGCGGGCGAGCGGCTCGGTGCCGAGCGCCTTTACCCCGGCCTCGGAGGCGATCAGAGTGCAGGCAGCGCCGTCGTTGAGGGTCGAGGCGTTGCCTGCCGTGACCGTGCCCCCCTCGCGGAAGGCGGGGCGCAGCTTCGCCATCTTCTCCAGCGAGGCGTCGGGCCGCGGGCCCTCGTCGGCGTCGACGGTGGCTGTCTCGCGGCCCTTTGGCGCCTCGACGGCGACGATCTCCTCGGCGAAGATCCCGGCCTTGGCGGCGGCCACGGCGCGCTGGTGGCTGCGCAGTCCCCAGGCGTCCTGATCCTCGCGACTGATCCCGTAGCGCTCGGCGACGTTCTCGCCGGTCTCACCCATCGCTTCGGTTGAGATCCCCATCTCGGCCATGTGCGGGTTGACGAAGCGCCAGCCCAAAGTCGTGTCGTGCATCGTCTGCGGGCCGCGGGGCAGGCCGCGCTCGGGCTTGCCGACTACCCAGGGCGCCCGGCTCATCGACTCGACCCCGCCGGCGAGGTAGAAGTCGCCCTCACCCAGCTTGGCGGCGCGGGCGGCGCAGTTGATCGCCTCCAGGCCGGAGGCGCAGAGGCGGTTGACGGTTGCGCCGGGGACGCTGTCGGGCAGCCCGGCGAGCAGTGCCGCCATCCGCGCCACGTCGCGGTTGTCCTCGCCCGACTGGTTGGCGGCGCCGAAGTAGACGTCGGTGATCCGCTCGGGGTCGACGCCGGTGCGCTCGACCACGGCGGCGATCGTCTGCGCGGCGAGGTCATCGGGGCGCACACCCGAGAGCGCACCGCGATAGCCGCCCATCGGCGTGCGAATCGCGTCGACCACGTAGGCGTCGGTCATCAGCGGGATTAAAGGGGACCGGCGTCGCGGGCGTATCCTTGGCACCGTGTTCTTCGTCCTCGGAACCGTTGGCATGGTGCTGCTGATCGTCGGCGGGCTGTTCCTGCTCGAGCACTTCTACACCGGCAATAACGCCGAACTGCTCGATTGGAAGCCGACCCGCTCACCGGAACTCGAGGTCCAGAACGAGGTCGACGACGTGCAGCAGATGCTCGACGCGCAAAACGAGATGCGGCGCCGGCGCGGGGCCGCCGATCGCAACGAGCAGGAGCTGCGCGATGAAGTCGCCGCCGAGGAGCTCGAGCGCCTGCGCCATCGCCGCCGCTTCGAAGCGACCTAGGCACGGAGCTTGGCGCGCGCGCTGATCGTGGGTTGTGGCTGCCGCGGCCGCGAGCTCGGGGGGGCTCTGCTTGAGCAGGGTTGGGCGGTGCGGGGGACCACTCGCCGGGAGGAGAACCTGACCGAGATCGAGGCAGCGGGAATCGAGCCGGCGCTCGCCGACCCCGAGCAGCCGGGGACTCTGCTCGACCTCGTCGGCGACGTCACCGTCGTCTATTGGCTGCTCGGTTCGGCAACGGGGGCCGTGGACAACCTCGAGGCAATCCACGGCTCGCGGCTCGAGCGCTTCCTGGAACGCCTGGTCGAAACGCCGGTGCGGCGCTTCGTCTACGAGGCCGGCGGCTCGGTTGACGCCTCGATTCTCGCCCGCGGCTCCTCGGCTGCAGAAGTTGCGGCAAGGACCTGGCGAATCCCGGTCGAGATCGTCGATGCCGACGCCTGGGCTCGGGTGCAGCGCGTCTAGCTAAGGCGATCCAGCAGGTCACTGAGGATGCGCGCCGTCGCGCCCCAGATCAGGTGACCTTCGACCTCGTAGGTCGGAGTGTGGATAGGCACTTCGCGGCGAACCAGGCGACGAATTTCGTAGTTCTCGCGCAGGACCTCGAGCGAGAAGGTGAGCAGCGTCTCGACCTCGGCCGGGTTCGGCCGCAGGTCGAGCTCCCGCGGGTGGGCGATGCGACCGACGAACGGGTGGATTCGGTAGTCGGTGACGAAGGTGTTGGTCGGCGGCAGCTCCTCGCCCAGCTCGACCGCGGCGGGGTCGAGGCCGATCTCCTCCTGCGTCTCGCGCAGGGCCGTGGCGCGGAGGTCGGCGTCGCCGGGGTCGCGTCTGCCGCCAGGGAATGAGATCTCGCCAGCGTGGCGGCGCATGTCCGCGCGGCGCTCGGTGAAGACGAGGCCAGGCTCGTCATCCGGCCAGCCGTAGAGCGGCAGCAGGACGGCGGCTTCAACTGGCTGTGGCGAGTTTCCCGTCATATAGACGGGTAAGTCGCCACACGCCCGCTCAAATGATCACCTGCACTGTGCCGCCGTCCACGGACCAGGCGGCGCCGGCTACGTAGGAGGCGCGCTCGGAGCAGAGGAAGGCGATCGCGGAGGCGATCTCCTCGGATTCGGCGAGGCGGCCAATTGGGCGCTTCGAGCCCGCCGTGGCGAGGGCCTCCTCGCGGCTCGGGGCTCCTGACATCGCTTGGGACTGGTCGAGCAGGCCGCCCGGTTCCATCCACATCTCCGATTCCACCGGGCCGGGGCAGATCGCATTGACCAGCACGCCACTCTTCGCGTAGCGGTCGGCGAAGAGGCGCGAGAGCGAGAGCTCAGCCGCCTTCGCCACCGAGTACTCGGGCATCGCCGCTGAGGGTCGCTTGCCCGCGGTCGAGCAGACGTTGACGATGCGCCCCCAGCCACGCTCGGCCATCGCCGGGGCGGCGGCGCGCATCGCCCGCAGCGGCGCGATCACGTTGAGCTCGTACTGGGCGCGCCAGTCCTCGTCGGGCACGTCGTCGAGATCGCGCCACTGGGCGCTGCCGGCGTTGTTGACGAGGACGTCGAGGCTGCCGAAGTGCTCGGTTGCCGTCGCCAGCATCAGCTCGCCGGCGTCCTCGGCGGTGATGTCGAGAGGGAGGACTGCCGCCAGTCCATCGGCGGCACTCGCGTGTTCGGCCGCAAGGCGGAGCCGCTTCTCGTCGCGGGCGACCAGGAGCACGTTGGCGCCCTCGGCACAGAGCAAACGCGCGGTCTCGGCGCCAATCCCGCGGCTGGCGCCGGTGACAACGCAAGAGCGTCCTCTGAGGCCGAGGTCCATCAGAGCGTCTCGACCCGGTCGGAGACGGTGACCATGGTCTCGCCCGCCAGAAGTTTGTGGACGGGGCACTTGGCGGCGACGACGAGCAGGCGCTTGCGTTGCTCATCGCTCAGCTCGGCCGGCAGGCGCAGGGTGACGGCGAGGGAGAGCGGCGCGAATTCGTCGTAGGTGACGTCGACGTCCACCTCGACCTTGCCTACGTCCCAGCCCTTGCGCTCGGCGTACATCTCGATCGTGACCGCGGTGCAGCCGGCCAGGCCGGCGGCGACCAGGCGGGTGGGGGAGGGACCGGTGTCGGTTCCTCCCGCCGCGGTTGGCTCGTCGATGCGGAGGGAATGGCGGCCTTCGATCTCGACGTCGTGGGCAAAGCCCTCCTGTCGCCGGGCGACGACCTTGACTGAGTCAGGCTCCACTAAATCAGCTCTTGCGGCGACCCTCGAAGAGCGCCGGATCGTCGACGTCGGCGAAGCGGGCCATCGCGTAGATCAGGTCGGAGGCGCGGTTGACGAAGTGGATCACGGTCTCGCTCGCCAACTCGCCTTCCTCCGCCAGGGCGGAGATGCGGCGCTCGGCGCGGCGGATCACGGTGCGGGCGACGTCGAGCTGGGCCGAGAGCTGATTGCCGCCGGGGATGACGAACTGGGGTGGTAGTTCGACCTCGCTCATGTAGCGATCGATCAGCGCCTCGAGCTCGGCGACCATCGTCTCGGTGGCACGGCTGACCCCGTCTTCGAGCCGCTCCGCCGCCTCCGGCGCGGTCGCCAGCTCGGCGCCGGCGACAAAGATGTCGTCCTGCAGGCGCAGGATGTCGGCGGCCAGCTCCGTCTCGGCCTCGCCGCAGAGCGCCCGGGCCACGCCCAGCTGGGAGCAGGCCTCGTCGAGCGCGCCGTAGGCCTCGGTGCGGCCGTGGTGCTTGGGAACACGACCGCCGTACCAGAGCGAGGTAGTCCCGTCGTCGCCCTTCTTTGTGTAGATCTTGACCACGGATCAGGCCAGCGGGTTGAAGACCAGGCCGGTCAGGACCTTCGGGTAGAAGTAGGTCGACTTCGGTGGCATGTTGGCGTCGCTTTCGCAAATTTCCCGGGTCTGGTCGACCGGAATCGGGCGCAGGATGAAGGCGACGTCGTAGGCGCCCTCGTCGAGCAGCCGCCGCGAGTCCTCGACGCTCTTGGCGTAGCCGAGGCCACGCTTGGCGAGGATGTCGTCTTCGCTGAGGCCGGCGATGCCCTTCAGCACCAGGGTCTCGAGGATCGCCGCGTCGAGGCGGCGGTAGGCCTCGGGCTCGCCGGCGAGGATCCGGTCGAGCTCGGCCGTGTCCTTGAGCCGCAGGCGGAAGGCGCGCTTGTGGTGGGAGTCGTAGAGGCCGAAGACGCCGACGCCGTCCTCGCCGAGCGGGTCGAGGCGGTCCTCGTCGACCTCGGTCACCTCGAAGAGCTCGCGCAGGCCCTCGCCGAGGCGGCGCTGGCGCTCCGGGTCATCGGTGAAGCCGGAGAGCAGGCGGTGGGTGGGGAAGATCGAGAGGCCGGGGTCGTCGAGCCCGGTCAGCGCCATCAGCGTGTAGTTGTGCGGGCCCTCGCCACCGATCTCGTCGCGGTAGGCGATCGCGGTCTCGTAGCGGTGGTGGCCGTCGGCGATCAGCAGCTGGGCCTCGGCGAGGCCGTCGGTGATGTCATCGTGGATGCCGGGGTTGCGCAGCTGCCAGATCCGGGTCACGGTCCCGGCCGCGTCGGTCGCTTCGCCCCAGGGATCCTCGATCGCGACTTCGCGCGAGACCAGCGGCCAGGGGTCAACCGTGCTCAGCGAGAAGATCGGCGAGAGGTTGAGGCGGGTCGCCCGCATCAGTTCGAGCCGGTCCTGCTTCGGTCCGGGCAGGGTGCGCTCGTGGGGCAGGATCGTGCCGGCCTCGAAGTCCTCGACCCGGACCTTGGCGAGGATGCCGTGGCGGGTATGGGTGGAGCCGTCGGGCCCGGTGTAGTCCTGCTCCATCGCCCAGATCGCCGGTTCGATGTCCTTGATCAGGGCGCCGGCCTTCTGCCAGGCCTCGATCGACTTTCCCGCGCCCTCGTAGGGGTCGCCCTCGCCGGCGCTCTGCGGCCCGGTCTCGCCATAGGGCTTGGGCAGATCCACGGCAACTGCGTTATAGGGCGACTGCGCCAGCAGCTCGGCCCGCATCGCCGTGTCGATCACGTCATAGGGCGGCGCGACGACATCCTGCAGCGACCCGACCGCGTCGAGGTCGTAGTGCAGGGCGTTGAGCGGCAGCACCTCGGCCATTGCCGCCAAACCTAGCGCTTGCTCCGCAACGAGCCCGGCTCGGCGGCCAATCCGCCTCTACACTTGCCCGATCGGGGCGTGGCGCAGCCTGGTAGCGCGCGGCCTTTGGGTGGCCGAGGTCCCCGGTTCGAATCCGGGCGCCCCGATTTTCGATTGCCAGTGGAACCGGCCCAGTCAAGTCTGGTCGAACTTGGCGATGCTCCAAGGCTCTTTGTGCGCATCCTCAATCCAACCCCTGACCGTGGGCGTCGCGAGGATCGCCCGGGCGTACGCCGCCTCCACCCGATCGAGCTCTACACCGTACGTTTGAAAGCGCGAGGCGACCGGCGCGAACATGGCGTCCGCCGCCGTGAACTCGCCGAACAGAAACTCGCCAGCCACTCGGTAACGCGTCCGGCATTCGCGCCATATCTCGCAGACGCGGTCAATGTCCTCTTGCACACCGGGACCGCGACCCGCCCCGGGGCGACGGGCGCGGCAGTTGAGGGGCATGTGCGATCGGAGGTTCGCAAAGCCTGAGTGCATCTCGGCAGACACGCTACGTGCGAGAGCGCGTTCTTCGTCGTCGGCTGGCCATAGCTGCTTGTCAGGGAATTTCTCGGCGAGGTGCTCGACAATCGCCAACGAATCCCACACGCATATGTCACCGTCGATCAAGATCGGAACCTTCCCGGCCGGTGAGTAGGCGAGCTTGCGCTCAAGCGAATCGGGCTGGCGCAGGGGGATCTGAATCTCCTCAAACTCGATGCGATATTGGCGCATTAGTAGCCACGCCCGCATCGACCAGGACGAGTAGTTCTTGTTCCCGAGTACCAGCGTCAACCCGCTCATGGAATTGGCTACCAGATCGTCAACGACTGTGGGCGGTCATGGTCGCGGATGGCCCGATCCTTGGTTACGAGGTCGAGGCCGTGCTCGATTGCGGTCGCGTAGATCATTCGATCGGCAGGGTCGCCTGGGAACGAGGAGGGGAGGGCGGCTGCGGTGTCCGCGATTGCCGGGGTCACGCCGATCGTTCGAAGCTGCGCGGCGAGGCCCTGCAGCCAGGATCGGATTGGAATGTTGACGGCGATTCGCTCGTGCTTCGCCAACCAAGCCAGCTCGTACCAGGAGATCGCCGCAACGACATGTTCATCCGCCTTCTCAAGGGCGTTGCGTGCCGGTTTGCTGACCCGTTTAGGCTCAGCCGACCACCAGTGGACCACGTGGGTATCTAGCAGAACCGCAGTCACGCCTACGAAGCGTTCCAAGCCTCGCCGGTGGAGAACAACTCCTCCTCCTCGACTGCGGTCATTGCCACGCCCTTGAACGAGTCCTTGAGAGAGCGCGCGCCAGATGCGGGAACGAGCCGGGCGACCGGACGGCCATGCCTGGTGATCTCGATCTCCTCACCGGCTGCGGCATCGTCCAAAAGGCGAAGGATCGTCGCCTTCGCGTCAGTAGCGGTCACTTGTTTGGCCATATGGACAGTATAGCGGTCAGATGAGGGAATTCGTGATGCAAGTGTGATGCAGCGTTGCCGTCAAACCGTCTCCAAGAGACAAATCATCCGGGCACCCCCGATGATTTTCAGTTCGATTTTGCGCTGCCGTACGTCTTCTTGGCCCACTTTTCGCAGCGCACGCGCTGGTGTTTTGACGGGGCCTTCTTGCACTGCCTGAGCGTGCGGGTCAGCTGGGCGTGCCTGAGCTGTGCTGATCTGACTTCCTCTTCCTGGCGAATCTTTACCGCCGCCGCGGTCGCGGCCTCCTCTTCCAGCCGTTTCTCTGTCGCTGCCTTCGCGGCGGCTTCCTCGTCTTGACGCTTTTTTGCTGCGGCTGCGGCGGCTGCTTCGTCCTCATGCTGCTTGGCTTCGATTTCTGCCGCGGTGACGGCCTTGATCTGAAGCGACGCGCTCGGGTTGATCGTGAAGCTCAGTTCCACTCCGGTCGTGGCCGGCGTCGGGTCGCCTTCCCTTTTGCCCATCGGGATCGCGTGGCGTTTTTCGCCAAGTGCGTTTTCGTATTCGTTGGGAGTCTGCACGGCGCCCGACTCGCTGAGCGTCGCCGTGAAGGACGTGACCTCTTTGTTGATCGGACCGACGGGAGAAAGGAAAGGGCCGCTCGCTTCGACGAGCTCGCCACCGCATTTGAAGGTCATGTAGACGCCGCCGCCCGGGTTGAGAAGCATGCCGACTTCGTGTTTTGCCTGATCGATGTACACCAGGTCGGCTTCGATTTCTTCAGCCGTGATTTCTTCCGCATCCGCGCCTTCGGATTTGCATTCCTGATCGGCGTGGGTGCCACCCTGCGCCACGCAGCCAGTGAAGGCGTAGTTCGAAACGGTCGAGCGCGGTCCGATGATCGCGCCGTCGCCTTCGGAATCGGAGCAGTGGACGACGGAGGTGAAGCCGGCCAGCTCGGCGGTCACTGGTCCACCACCGGCGGTAAAGCTGATGGGGAAAGCCGTTCCGGGGGCAACAAATTCAAGTACAGGCGAGGCCGCCTTCGCGTGGGTCGGCATGACCGTGAGCGCCAAGGCCGCAGACAACACCACGACAGAAACGCACATCGCCCGGAACTGCCTACCTCGCAAATGCTGTGACTCCACCATGTGCTTCTCCTCCCTCGCCTGGTTGGCTGCTTCCCAGTGCGAAATCGTAGCGGACAACTTGCCGGGCACGACCCAGCTCGGCAGGGTTAGTCAGCTGGGGTAGGACAGCAGCGGTGCGATTGAGCGCCGCCAGTGCGGGACGCTACGCCCGGGCGTCCCGGCGCCGGCTGCCCTGCATGTAGGAGCCGAGGTCGAAGACGAAGGCGAGGATGACAATGAACCACTCGAAGCCCTTGACCCCGTTGGGCCCCGAGCTCCACATCACCGCGTAGGCGAGTGTCGTCCACGGCAGCAGGAAGAAGCCGAGGAAGGGGACAAACCAACTCTCGAAGGCGCGGCTGAGCAGGTCGCTGAAGAGGAACAGCGCGAAGAGCGCCAGGCGAGGCGAGATCAGGGCGAAGAGGACGACGAAGCAACCGATGCGCCCACGCTACCCGTTCGGCGCGCCGGCATTCAAGTACGGTCGGGCAGAGGTGCAGCGCGATACCAACAAGGATCTCGTTCGCCGCTTCTACCGCGAGGCGATTAACGAGCGCGATTCCGGTGCCTGCGAGCGGCTGCTGAGCGAGGACTTCGTCCATAACGGAGAGACGCGCGGCCGGCTGGGCCAGCGGCAGGCGGTCGACTACTTCCTCGCGGCCTTCCCCGACCTGCACAGCGAGATCGAGCTGATCCTCGCCGAGGACGACCTGGTCGCCGCGCACCAGCGCTGGAGCGGCACCCACAGCGACGAGTTCCTCGGCGTCGAGGCGACCGGGCGGCGGGTCGAGTTCAGCTCGACCGCGGTCCTGCGGGTTCGCGACGGGCTGATCTCCCAGGCTTGGGACGAGATGGACAGCGGCGCGATCCTCAAGCAACTCACGGCGTCGAGGGGAGCAGGGCGATGAGCGAGAAGTGGACCGTCGAGCAGATCCCCGACCAGGCGGGACGGGTCGCGGTGGTGACCGGGGCCAACAGCGGCATCGGCTTGATCGCCGCCCAGGAGCTTGCCCGGGCGGGCGCCGGGGTCGTGCTCGCCTGTCGCAATGCGGAAAAGGGCGAGGCCGCGGCCAGCTTGATTCGCGAGGAGGACCCGCAGGCATCAGTCTCGGTCGAGACACTCGACCTCTCCAGCCTCGGCTCGGTCCGCGCCTTTGCCGAGCGCTTCGCCGGCGCCCACGATTCCCTCGACCTGCTGATCAACAACGCCGGCCTGATGGCACCGCCGCGCGGCGAAACGGCCGACGGCTTCGAGCTCCAGCTCGGCACCAACCACCTCGGTCACTTCGCCCTGACCGGGCTGCTGCTCGATCGTCTCGAGGGCCACGAGGACGCTCGCGTCGTCACCCTCAGCAGCACCGCGCACAAGATCGGCAAGATCAACTTCGACGACCTGCAGTCAGAGCGCCGCTACGGCCGCTGGCGCGCCTACTGTCAGTCGAAGCTCGCCAACATCCTCTTCGCGCGCGAGCTGGAGCGCCGGCTGCGCGCCGCGGGCTTGAGCGTGAAGAGCCTCGCCGCCCACCCGGGCTACGCGGCGACGAACCTGCAGTCGGCGGTGGCGCCAGCGCTGGATCGGGTGTTGATGGCTGCTGGTAACCGCCTTTTTGCCCAGAGCGCCGAGATGGGGGCGCTGCCGACGCTCTACGCCGCCACCCGTCCCAACCTCAATGGCGGCCTCTTCATCGGCCCGGACGGTTTCGAGGAAGGCCGCGGCCACCCCAAGGTCGTGCGCCCGGTCCGCGCCGGTCGCGATCAGGCCACGGCCGAGCGCCTCTGGTCGGTCTCCGCAGAGCTGACCGGTGTCGAGTACCTCTCCGGCTGAACTGCATCAACTTCTAGGGCTAGCAGGCGGAGAAGTTGATGCAGTTCGCCTGGGCGGCGCCGTCATAGAACGGAAAGAAACGGTCTGTAAGGTCGATGGCGACCCGTAAAGGAGATCGCGATGAACCGACTTGGCAAGTTGATGACGATGCTCAATCCGGACAAGACGACGATGCCCACGGCCGAGGACGCGCTGCCCGGGCGCAGCGAGCCGGCTTTCGACCTGCCCGAGCGCCACGCGGTGCTCGACGGGCCGCTGCAGCCGCCCTTCCCCGACGGGACCGAGGTCGCCTACTTCGCCCTCGGCTGCTTCTGGGGCGCCGAGCGGCTCTTCTGGGGAATCGACGGCGTCTACACGACGGCGGTCGGCTACATCAACGGGACCACGCCGAACCCGACCTACGACGAGGTCTGCAGTGGCAGGACCGGCCACGCCGAGGCGGTCCTGGTCGCCTTCGACCCGGCCAAGGTTTCCTACGCCGACCTGCTCAAGGTCTTCTTCGAGGAGCACGACCCGACCCAGGGCATGCGCCAGGGCAACGACGTGGGGACCCAGTACCGCTCGGGGATCTACTTCGCCAACGACGCCCAGAAGGCGACCGCGGAGATGGCAAGGCGGGTCTATGACGAGGACCTGCGCGCAGCTGGCCACGAGCCGGTGACGACCGAGGTCGAGCCCGCGGGACCCTTCTACTACGCCGAGGACTACCACCAGCAGTATCTGCACAAGGTGCCGAACGGCTACTGCGGCCTGGCTGGCACCGGGGTCTCCTGTCGGATTCCTGCCGTGGCCTCCTAGCCGAACGCGCGCCCGGCGCGGCGAATAGCATCCCGCGCCGGTGACCCCCTCCTTCGGTTCCTACATCGGCGGCTGCCTTGCCGTAATCGGCATCGTCAGCGCGGTCGGGCTCGGCGGCTACTGGCTGCGGCGCTGGATCGTGCCCGAGTTCTCTGGCGCCCTGGCGCGGCTCGCCGACGCCACGATCGCGACCGGGCTGCTGGTCGTCTCGCTGGAGCTGCTGGGCACGCTGAGCATCCTCACGGTTGGCTGGACGATCGTCGTCTGCATCGCGGTCGGCCTGTTCGCCGCGTTGCTCGGCTGGCGCAAGGCGCCCCGCGACGGCCTCGAAATTGCCGCTCCGCAGGTGCAGACGATTGCCCTGGTGATCGCGCTCGCGGTCGCCTCCTTCACCGTCGCCGAGTGGACCTTCCCCTCGCAGCTCAGCCTCGACCAAGGGATGTTCGGCGGCGACACGACCTGGTACCACATGCCCTTCGCGGCGACGATCGCCCAGGAACACTCGACGATCCACCTGCACTTCACAGACCCCCTGCGACTGGCCGCCTGGTTCTACCCGCAGAGCTCGGAGCTGATCCACGGCACGGCGATCGTCCTCTTCAAGAGCGACTGGCTCTCGCCGCTGATCACCCTCTTCTGGCTGGCTATCGCCCTGCTTGCGGCCTGGTGCGTCGGGCGGCCCTACAAGGTCGGTCCGGCGACGCTGGTCGCGGGGGCGATCGTGCTCGATGCGGGGGTGATGATCGAGACCCAGCCCGGCGAGGGCCGGAACGACATCATGGGCCTCGCCTTCCTGCTCGCCTTCGTCGCCTTCCTGATCAACGCCCATCAGCGAAGAGCGCCGGACGCCGGGGCGGTCCAGGACACCCCGGAGCGCGACGCGCCGCTGCTCGACAAAGGGCCGCTGGTGATCGCTGGCATCGCCGCCGGCCTCGCCGCCTCGGTCAAGTTCACCTTCCTCATCCCCGTCGTGACGATCGGCCTCGGCGTGATCGTCTTCAGCGGCCGGGGCAGGCGCCTCACCACGGCCTGGGTGCTCGGCCTCACCACCATCCTCATCGGTGGCTACTGGTACGTGCGGGCGATGATCAAGACCGGTGGCAACCCGATCCCGACGACCGGCTTCGGG